>CALEHF010000361.1 GCA_937876125.1 uncultured bacterium | reverse complement strand
CAGGCGCCCGACCCCATGTGTCTGGCACGACTCGAGCAGTTGAGCGGTCCCCAGAATGTTGATCCGGCTCGACTCGACCGGCTTCGCGAGAGAGCCAGGAACCGAGACATACCCCGCAAGGTGCACTACGCCACTGACCCCTGCGAGGACAGATTCGACCGTCTCCCGATCGCAGAGATCCCCGACCCGCAGCTCCGCACCCGTGTCAGCGAGGTTCTCTCTAAATCCGGTGGAGAGGTCGTCGAGCACGACGACTTCGTGACCCACGGTCAGCAAGGCTCGTACAGTGTGGCTGCCGATGAATCCGGCGCCCCCGGTAACCAGAATGCGCATTTGTGTCTTCCCGATCGAGATCGTTGTTCGAGGGCAAGATCGGGCGTCACCCAATCCGCGGGAGGCCCGGCACTGTCCAGTGCTCGCTGCTCAACTGTACTTCTCGATCGCCGGCACGGGTACCGCGGAGAGCGAGAACTCAACGATCCGGGACCGAAAAGACTCACTTCTCGATCACGAGCAAGTCGAACAGACGCCCCTCAGAATCAAACGCCTTCAGTTCGAAGGTGCCTTCGTGCACCGCGACCAAGCAGAAGTGATGACCGACGTACTTCGCGGCGCTGAACCAAGTGCGCTGGGGAGCAAATTCCTCGAGCCCGCCCCCTGCAACGCCAGTGGTGCCGTAGACCACACCCTTTTCCCTGGAGACCTAGGATCCTGGGCCGCCACTGGGATGGTGTCGGAATTCGTTGGAATCAGAGCAAAGGACCTGAAGAAGATCGCGAAGACGCACAGAGTCGACTCGAACGTGATCGCAACTCTCGCGGTTCTTGCCTCCGTCGAACGAGGGGCGGAGGTCCCCGACTCCGGGGCGGCGGTCATCGCGAAGGCCAATCGTTGGGTGGAACAGGAGACCCAAGATTTGCCGATCCCCCCAGGAAGCGCGACCTGGCAAGAGTGGGCGCGTGAGTTCGTCGAAAGAGTCCGGGCTCACAAACCGATCGGTGCGCGGTTCTCGAGGGTGCACAATCAACGCTTGCCGCCGCGCTCGGGTGCAGAAGCACTCGGGCGTGGCGGCTCTTTCTTTGATCACGCGCTCGGCTTGATCATTTCTGTCGAGCGCGGAGAATCGAGCAACCAGCAGAGAGCGTCCCCTCCCCCTCCGACGCTCACATCCAGGGGAAGGCAGTCCCGTGAAGCAGAACACTCGTCCCAAGATCCGCCGCGTCGCGCTGACCGGCGGGCCCGCTGCCGGAAAAACCGCGGTTCTCGATGTCCTCAGGCGACACCTTCAGGGTCGGGTCGAGGTGCTCCCGGAAACCGCGACGACTCTCTTCTCCGGCGGGTTCCCCCGCCCCAAGCAGCCCGCCGGAATCCGGCTGCTCCAGAAGACGATCTATCAAGTGCAGCACAACCTGGAAGAGATCTTTGCTCTCCAAAACGACGCCGTGCCGCACATTTGCGATCGCGGCGCGCTCGATGGAGCGGCCTACTGGCCGGGGGGCCTGGATCGTTTTCTCGGTGCGATGGGAACCACACTCGACTCGGAATATGCGCGCTACGATGCGGTCCTGTTCCTCGAGACGTGCGCATACGACGACAAGTCCTACTCGGTCGACAACCCCTACCGGACCGAGACCCCGGCGATGGCGAAAAAACTCGATCAGAAGCTCCAGAAGATCTGGGGGAGGCACCCGAACTTCCATTTGGTCGGCCACGAGACGAACTTCTACGAGAAGGTCGCGGTGGTGCTCATCAAACTCCACGCGATTCTGGGCATCGACCAAGCACCGAGCACGAAATCATCGCCCTGACGAGCCTCTCGACTGAGTCATCCGGCCCCATAACCGAGAGGACTCTTGATCGGACCTGCCCCAGCCGCGAAAATAAGACCCTATTGTCTTCATTCCACTCGAAGCCCCGCCCCTGACTCACGGGAGTGATCGATGACCGCCCCAACGACTCCGAGACCCTGCACCGACGCGGTCCTCGCCCGTCTCCAGATGATGACGCGCCTGATCGGCAACACGCCACTGGTCGAGATCGAAACTGAGTTTCGGGGGGAGACCTATTGGATCTTCGCGAAGCTCGAGTTCCGCGGCTTCACGGGCAGCATCAAGGATCGGATGGCACTGCACATCATCCGTGAGGCCTACGAAACCGACAGAATCGCCCCGGGGGATGTGATCGCAGAAGCGACGAGCGGCAACACGGGCATTTCATTCGCGGCCATCGGGAGCGCTCTCGGCCACCCGGTGCAGATCTTCATGCCGGATTGGATGAGTCGAGAGCGCGTGTCCCTGATCGAGAGCTTCGGCGCGAAGGTGATCCCGGTGTCGTTGGCGGAGGGCGGTTTTCTCGGCAGCATCCGACAGGCGGACGCGCTCGCGACCGAGCGTGACGACGTGTTCCTCCCCCACCAGTTCGACAACGAAGTGAACGCGCGCGCCCATACCGATAGCACCGGTCCCGAGTTGTTGCTGCAGATGCGTCGCCTCCGCGTGACACCGCAAGCGTTCGTCGCGGGAGTCGGGACCGGCGGAACCGTCATGGGGGTCGGCCGGTTCCTCAAGGAGCACATTCCCGGCGTGCGCATCCATCCACTCGAGCCCGCGAGTTCGCCGACTCTGCGCACCGGCTGCAAGGTGGGAAAGCATCGCATTCAGGGGATCAGCGACGAATTCGTTCCGGCGTTGGTGCAGCTCGAAGAGCTCGACGCGATCGTCGACGTCGATGATGGCGACGCGATCATCGCCGCGCAGCGCCTCGCGCGTGAGCTGGGTCTCGGCGTCGGTATCTCATCCGGCGCGAACTTCCTCGGGGCCCTCGAGATCGCCCGGCAGCTCGGACCGGGGAGCAAAGTGGCCACAGTCTTCTCCGACTCGAGCAAGAAATACCTCTCCACTGACCTCTGCCGCGTGGAGCCGGCGAGAGAGGGATTCCTCACACCCGAGGTAGCGTTCGGTCGCGTGCGCGTGATGGCGGAGACCCGGTAACGCTAGCTTCTGTCGAGAAGCGGGAGCGACCTATCCGGCGTATGGTTTCTCGGCTCCGCCGAGCTTGATCGTGGGACCCTGCAGCATCTGAGCGGTGACTTTGATCTCGAAGGTCAGGTCGGGATGGGCGATGGTTGCGCCACCGGCATTCGCGGTCGCTCGCCTCGAGAGCCTCGGAACGCAACAGCCTCGAAGCATTCCGTGGCTCATTGATCGGTGCGTACTGCTCGTAGAAGGGGCTCGGCGTTCCACTTGAAGTTGACGCCTCCAAAAGTGGGGAAGGAGATGCCCGGGTCAAAGGGCTCAAAGAACGCGTATTGACCATTGGCGGACCAGGACGTGGACGACCAGTAGTAGCTCGGCGACGCGCTAAAGACCGGATCGATCCTCAGCACAGAAGTCTCGTAGTCGACGATGCTCTCCAACTCCCGAACGCTCGGCAGGCGCCAGTCACTCTTTCCCGCCATCGAAAGATTCTCGCAATACGCGAGCGCGTTGAACCAGTTCAATCCGTCCGCGAAGTCGTGTAGGCCATCACCATTGGCGTCCGCTGTGTCCTGCTGCCACATGAGCCCGGTGCACAGATCGGTCACCGTCCCATCAAGATTGTTGACGAATCGGCCCACCGAGGAGCAACCCGTGTCGTAGGCCCCGTCCTGACCGGCGTCGGAACCTGTATTGCAGTCGACGACGGCTCCGAGCTGGTCGTAGCAGGTGGTCTGTCCTGTGTCCGGCAGTCCCATCACCATCGGTGGGGCCAGACAGATCGGCTCTGGCGCCGGTCCGCCGCTGAACAGCCAGCCCAGAATGGCGACAGCATCCCCGATGTCCCGTCCGCCGTCGCCATTCACGTCGCCATTCTCGGTCACGCACCCTTGCGCAGCCGCGGTGCCGGAGATCTCGCCGGTCACCCAGCCCAGGATCACCCCGACCCCCAAGATCCCAAGAATCGTGAGTCTCGTCTTCATCGCTCCATCCTCCCATCGTTCGAATCCCACCGAAACACAGACCACTGCTCATTGATCCGTG
The DNA here is from genome assembly GCA_937876125.1 of uncultured bacterium. Lineage (GTDB taxonomy): Bacteria > Planctomycetota > UBA8108 > UBA1146 > UBA1146 > JAFMMO01. The sequence continues at coordinate 8,147 of CALEHF010000361.1, read as the reverse complement.
CGTACTGCTCGTAGAAAAGGCTCTGGGTAAGACTTGAAGTTGACAAATCCAAAGGAGAGTCCCGAGAAGCTCGCGTCAAAGGGCACGGTGAACACGGCTTGAGCATTGGCGGACCAGCATGTGGACGACCAGTAATGGTAGGGGAGCGCGCCAAAGACCGGAGCGATCCTAACCACAGAGGTCTCGTAGTCGACAATGCTCTTCAGCTCCCGCACGTTCGGCAGGCGCCAGTCACTCTTTCCCGCCATCGATAGATTCTCGCAATACGCGAGCGCGTTGAACCAGTCCGACCCATCCGCGTAGTCGTGTAGGCCATCACCATTGGTGTCCGCTGTGTCCTGCTGCCACATGAGCCCGGTGCACAGATCGGTCACCGTCCCATCAAGATTGTTGACGAATCGGCCCACTGACGAGCAACCCGTGTCGTAGGCCCCGTCCTGACCGGCGTCGGGACTGGTCGCGCAGTCAACGACGGCCAATGCCTGGTCATAGCAGGTCGTCTGCCCCGTGTCCGGCAGTCCCACCACCACAGGTGGGGCCGGACAGATCGGCTCTGGCGCCGGTCCGCCGCTGAAGAGCCAGCCCAGGATGGCTACGGCATCACCGATGTCCCGACCGCCGTCGCCATTCACATCGCCATTCTCTGACGTGCACCCTTGTGCACTAGCGGTGCCGGAGATGTCGCGGGTCACCCAGCCCAGGATCATCCCAACCCCCAAGATTCCAAAAATTCCAAGGCTCGTGAGTCTCATCTTCATTGCTGCATCCTCCCATTGTTAGAAGCCCGCCGAAACACAGCCCCCGCGACGCGTCCTGGCAAGAGAAGACTCCCGCGAACGAGTTCCTCAACGGTAGGCGCCCTTGATCCTGCGCCGACACGTACCCCAACCGTTTCGAGTCGAGCCACCGCGGGCTCGTCTATTCCAGGGTCGTGCCCCGTCGTGTTTCCAGGGAAGGGAAATCGACAATGAGTTCAGATTCCCACCGATTCCTGCCCAAAATCGGCGGCGGTCCATGATTCGGCCATGCGCCGACACCATCGAGAGGTGTGAATTTCTCTCGCACCTCCGCGGGGATCGCCCCCGAGGAGGCGGTCAGAACGGTGCCTCACGGCTCGCTAACGCTGCGTGAACCATTCGACCCGAGGAGCGCGATCGGTTTGCGCTGGATCGAATTGGAGAGAGAGGGGGGCCATGAAGGAGAGAGCAATCTCGGGCGGTGACCGGCGCGCGCTCGCCGCGAAGTGAATTGAAGCCGGTCGCAAACCACGGTGGCTGCGACCGGCAATTGCTTTTGAGAGCAGTCTCTACGGATCGAAGGGCGCTCTCGACTAGGGACAAGTCGGCAGGTCGCACTCCGCCGTCGCCACCCCGTTCGGCGCGGTGCCACAGCCGGGGAAGGGTGCTGCCGGAGCCGTGCCGCTCGAGAACAAGAACGAGAGGAGGTAGATCGGGTCTGCAATGTTGACGTCGGTATCGGAGTTGGGGTCCGCCGCCGCCAAGCACTGGAGTGGACCTAAAGAGAACAATCCGGCGAGCATGGCGATCGGATCACCGATGTCGACTTGGGAATCTGCGTTTGCATCGCCACGGACAAACTGAGGACCCGCGCTCGCCACCTCAAGGACTCCATTGATGAGGAGGGGCACAGGGACATTTAGCCCTTGCAGCACCACTGTGTTCTGGATGAAGTAGGGGAGGTCGCCGCACAATTCAAGAGCGCTGCTGCCCGACGGCGCCGTGGGAAGCACCTCACCCACAGCGACCGCCACGACGAAGTCTTGAGTTCCGGCGGGGAGCACTGAGGCGCCAATAAAGTTAATCACGAAGGACCCCACCCAACCACCAGGATAGACATCCAGCACAACGAAATTCGCGGGACTGCCGCCATTCACAGTCGCGCTGTCCCCGAGCTCGATCGAGGTGGGCATCACGACGGCTGGATCGCAGCAAAGGCTGAATTGATACCCTGAGATGTCAATCGCTCCGTTGTTGTCGAGGGTGACGGGAATCGACACGGTCTCTCCTGGCTCCGCGGTGACGTTTGCGCAAGTGAGCGAATTGAGACTCGTATTGTTGCAGGAGAGGGTCAAGATCCCCGAAAGCGGGGAGGGAGTCGGGGAGACAGGCCCCAGCACGATTCGGATCCAGTATTCCGTACCTGCCGTGACTGGAAATCCTATTCCCAGAGGAGGAACATTGATAAAGCAGATCGCAGACCCGCCACAACCGGCGAAGGCTCCGCCGATCGCTGCGACAGAGGGTGGTTGCTGGAGACTCGGAAACACAAAGCCATCGCAAGTCGCAGTGTAGGAGAACCAAATGTCTGGAAGCCCCGGAGACAGATTACAAAGCGGTGGCACGTTCGAGGTTGTCGCCAGAGCGATGTCGAACGGTGTGTTTCCTTCGAATGCTTGGATCGCATCCTGGCACTCATTGTTCGATACAAGGGAGCACGGAGCGACACCGGTCGGGCAGTCGATGAGGTCGTCGCAGTCGAGCAATCCATCGAAGTCGTCATCGATCCCGTTCGCGCAATCCTCCGGAGGCGGCATCTGGGCGGTGATCTCGAGTCCGAAACCTCCAGGAACCCCAAAGGAGTTGACCCCACTGCCGACAACGAGGAGGTAGTAGTCGACCCCGGGGGCCGAGAGGAAACTGAACTGAGCGGGGGTGCCCCCACCCCCCAAACAGAGCCCCCCTGTGCCGCCGACACACACGAGATTCGCGCAGGTGCCGGAGTAGCAACGTAGTGTCGACGAAACAATATTGGAAGTTTCATCGAAGCAGAGTGTCGCGGTGATGAAGTCGCCGTTCCCACTGACCACGTACCACACTGCTCCGTCAATAAAGTTGCCTTGAACACCGCACACATTCTGCACCGCCGGATTCGCCAGAGTCGTATCCCCCTGGACGACACTACCGATAGAGACCGGTATCGCGTTGATGCAGAGGTCGTTCGACGGCACCTGGGCGAAGGTCCCGCTCGTTCCGAACCCCACGAGCACTCCGAGGGTGATCCACAGCGACGGAAGCTTGTCCCATGAGACTTTGGCTACTCTTCGAAACATCGAGGCGTCCTTCCCAGGACCGTGCGAGGTCCTGAGCGTCCGATGTCCCATGACATCGGGCGCGTAAATGAGCCCACCGATCCTCTGGAGGGAAGCGTCCTCCCTCCAAAGAGGGTGCAGGCTCGCGAGTCTGGTACTCGGGCTCACACCAGGTTCAGACGAGGGGACGTTTTCAGGGGGGATTTCCTGGATTCTTTGGGGCATTCGGATCCGGACACCGATTTGTGCGAAGGAAGCTGCTCCGAGGGCCTATGATCTCACTATGAACCCAGAAAATACCTGCTGGACCCTCATCGAGGCCGCCGCGGACGGAAACGCCGGCGAGCGCGATGCGTTCGCGCGTCGCTACCTCGGTCCGGTCGAGGCCTATCTCGGCGCACGGTGGAGTGGCAACCGCCTCCTCCAAGAGCGAGACGATGCGGTTCAAGAGGTCTTCTTCGAGTTCTTCCGGGACGGAGGGGTCCTCAAGCGCACCGCGCGCGGAGCCCCCGGCGGATTTCGAGCGCTGCTCTACGGGGTGGCTCGAAACGTTGCGCGCCGCGTCGAAACTCGGCGGACAAATTCAAAGGAGCGACAGCTCGGCACCGTTGCAGACCTCGACGCGATCGTCGGCGACGAGGCGACGCTCTCCGGTGCCTTCGACCGGGAGTGGGCGATCTCGCTCATGCGTCAGGCATTCGAGACCCAGACTCGCCACGCGAAGCTCGAAGGAGAGCGTGCGCTGAAACGGGTCGAACTTCTCCAATTGAGATTTCAAGATGGTCTGCCGATCCGCAAGATCGCGGAACGCTGGCAGATAGAGGCAGCCACAGTTCACGAGGAGTACCGTCGGGCTCGCGCGGAGTTCAAGAAGTCACTCTTCGAGGTCGTCTCCTACCACCATCCCGATACTCCACACGAAGCCGAGAAGGAGTGCACTCACCTGCTCGCGCTGTTGTCCCGGTAGTGCGTAGTCCAATGGGTCCGCTGTTCCGCCGCGGTCGATCCTCCAGGCGAGGTGTGCCCCATGGCAAAGCGACCCGATTCCGTGCCCGATGCGGCCGGAGACTCACGGAGTTCTGATCAGAGTGGATCGGACCGACGGTCCTCGAGGCCTTCACCCGGCGACTCCGGGTCTCCCCCTACCAAATCCGTTCCTTCGTCAGCTCCCGCAGACCATGCAGCTTCCCCAGAGCAAGACACCGGCGATCCACCCACCCCCGACACTCGCAACTGGGAAGCCGCGATGGCGGCGATGTTCCAGTCCTCCCGAGAGCCGACTCTTGGCTCCGATTCCGCATCGCGAGTCGCGTTGATCCGATCGCGTGCCGACTCAAACGGTCGTTACCAGATTCGCGGTCGCATCGGTCGCGGTGGACAAGGCGCCGTGTACGAGATTTGGGATGAGGACCTCGCGCGTCGTGCTGCGATGAAGGTCGTCATGGGGAAAGACAGCAGCACTTCCTCTGCCGACACTCCTCCCGCAGACCCGGAAACCGTCAGTCGATTTCTCGCGGAAGCTCAGGTCACGGGGCAACTCGATCACCCCGGGGTGGTCCCGGTGCACGAGCTCGGTCTCGACGCGTTCAATCACGTCTACTTCACCATGCGCCTGGTCCAAGGAGATGATCTGAGCCAGGTCTTCGCGAAGGTGAAATCTGGAGAAGGTGGTTGGACGATCGTTCGGGTGCTCGGCGTGCTGCTGAAAGCTTGCGAAGCGCTCGCCTATGCACACTCGAAGGGGGTGATCCACCGCGACCTCAAGCCCTCGAACCTCATGGTGGGGAACTTCGGCGAGGTTTACGTGATGGACTGGGGACTCGCCCGAGTGCGAGACCAAGAAGACCAGCACGATCTACGGATCCGGGGATCGAAGCAGGAGGCAAGGGAGGGGAGCGAACCCCGCGAGTCTCCAGACGGAAACGACGGCTCCGGTCTCGTGACGATGGACGGCCGCGTCCTCGGCACCCCTTGCTACATGTCCCCCGAACAGGCCGAAGGACGGGTCGAGGCGATGAGTTCCCCATCCGACGTGTACTCGATGGGGGCCGTCCTCTACCAGCTTCTGACCGGGCACATCCCCTACCTCTCAACTGACGAAAAGCTGTCTGCGCGCGATGTGCTCGATCGCGTTCGCCAAGGATCGCCCCCGCCACTCACCAAGCTCGCCCCCGAGACCCCTCACGAGCTCGTGGCGATCTGCGAGAAGGCGATGGCCCGACCGATCGATCAACGTTACCCCGACATGACCGCGCTCGCGGCCGACCTGCGTGCGTTCCTCGAGCACCGAGTGGTCGAGGCGTACGAACGCGGCGCCTGGGCGGAGCTTCGAAAGTGGGTGACTCGGAATCGTGGCTGGGCCATGACGGGGGTCTCCGCTCTCGTCTTGCTCGTCGCGATGCTCGGCTGGGCGGTTGTCGAGCGGCAACGCGCGAATGGCGAGGCCGCCCGCGCGGTCAATGCGACAAATGCGGAGCGGCTCGCGAAAGAGGATGCGATCTCGGAAAGGGAGAAGGTGCTGCGGCTCTCAGACATGAAGCTCGTGGAGCAACTCGTGGCTGAGGCGGATTCACTCTGGCCCGTCGAACAACAGATCGTCGGTGATCTTGAAGCATGGATTCTCAAGTCGACCGCCGTCGTTGACAGGATCACTCTGCATCAAGGAGCGCTTTCAGAGCTTCGCGAGCACGCCGATCCTTGGACCCCTGAGGAACGAGTTGCCCAACGCGAGAGTCATGAATTCTTCCCGAGTGTCGTCCAAGAGCGAGCGCGCCTGGAGTGGCTTCGCACCCTCTCTTCCGTGGTCGCGGGAGGAGCTGCGCCCGCTCTCCTCGACCTCGAGGGAGAGGAACTCCCGATGCAAGCGGTCTACACCGCTTGGGAAATGATCAGTCCCGATAGGACCTCCTTCGGAAGTGAGTCTCGTGGGGCCGCGATCGCCGAGCGCATTGCCGCCACTGAACCGGGTTCGAACGATCCGAGTGTTTTGCTCGCCGCCGGCTGGGGGCGGTTCGCGACCGGAAGGTTTGACGAGGGGCTTCGTGCACTCGAGATGGCCGTCAGTAAGTCCAACGAAGAACAACGGTGGCAGTTCGAGGCTCACCGTGACCGCTTGATCTCAGCAGTTGCTGTGTATACCGGCGAGGGAGCAAGAGATCGAGACCGGGAACAAATCAGCAATCTCGAGGGGCGAATTGCAGCGTTCGAGCATGACGTTGCGGAGCGAAAAACCTGGAGATTCCCATCGGAAGCAGTCGGACTGACTTGGCAGCATGAACTGCTCTCCGAACTCGTTGTGGCATTGGGCCACTTCAGCGGTCCAAAGGGGACGGTCGAAGAAGTGCGCGAGCGTCTGGAGTGGGCCTCGAACCTTCGCGAAATCACCACGAGCGGTTCTGAAGCTGCAGCCGCTTGGAAGGACGCGATCAAATCGATCCAGGATCCTGACCAGTGCCCTCTTTACGAAGACTGGTCGCACACACCGCTCACTCCACAGCTCGGCCTCGTCCCTCTCGACCGGAATCCGCGGACAGGACTCTGGGAGTTTTGGCATCCCCAGTCGGGCGTGCGTCCTGACTCAAACGCGAAGTGGAATCCTGACGACATTGAAAGCCCCAGTCGTTGGATCATGACCAAGGACACGAGCCTTGTTTTCGTCCTCATTCCCGGAGGTCAATTCATGATGGGGGCGGAGCGGCCGAGAATCGGTACCCAGGTCACGGAAACGGAGCAGGGGCTCCGCGTCATTGCCCTGGCAGAAGGCTCGCTGGCTGTGCGAGCGGGAGTTGCGGCCTCAGACCTGCTCCTTTCATTGAATGGTATTGAGACCCCGACTCGCGAATCTCTCAATGCGTGCCTGCCGACTCTCCTGGTTGGAGAAGAAGCTTTGTTCATCGTGCTTCGCGGCGAAGAACAGCTGGCCCTCACCGCGACAGTAGAAGTCGGAGTGGGAACGCCAAACATCGACCCCTGGGCGGAGGTAAAGGAGTCACCCATCAATGAGGTGGCCCTGCGACCCTTCTTCATCTCGAAGTACGAGATGACGCAAGAACAATGGTCGAGGAGTCCTGCGGAGAGAAAGACCCCGAGTTTCTACTTCGAGGGATACCAGGCTGCGGACGGCCCCGTTTCCGCGGTGCACCCTGTGGAGCGCGTCGACTGGACCGAATGCAAGAGCACTCTCGAGAAGCTCGCGCTGATGCTCCCGACCGAGGCACAGTGGGAGATGTGCTGCCGAGCCGGCATGCAGTCGGTCTACTGGAGCGGGAATCAGCTCGGTGACTTGAGAGGGGCTGGAAATTTCGCGGAAGTGTCAGGAAAGCGACTCCACCCTTGGTGGATTTGCACCAAGGAGATCGATGACGGGCATGGAATTCATGCTCCAGTGGGAAGCTATCGGCCAAATGGGTTCGGTATTCACGACACCATTGGCAACGTGATCGAGTGGTGCCTCGAAACGAACGTAAACTACGGCCAGCCGGCGGAGGGACCCAACGGCTATCGCCCCGATGGCGATGGCAGCTCTCACAACCTTCGCGGGGGGGGGTTCCAACTTGCCCCCGAACAGGTCCGCTCCGCGTGGCGCTTCCAAACACCCACCGCAACACGCGACTTGTTCATCGGAGTCCGCCCATGTCGACCGGTCCTCGATTGATGAAGACGAGGGTCGGTCGATGATCTTCGGTCGTCTCCGACCCCGGACCCGGGCCTTCGCGGAGCCCCACAGGAGGAGGGAGTCCCGCCCCCACCGATGCCCACGCCAATGGAGTTCCCACCCAGCCTCATCGCAAGAGATGTCGCCCAGTTCGAGCGGCCGCCCTGAAGTTCGCCGGCACCGCCGAGGCCATCTCAGAGAGTGCTCGTCAGTCCACCGAACCCCGTACTGTCCATCAATTCGTCGCAACTCGCAACTGACGTCCTGACCACGCCTTGGGAGTCGGCTCGCCTCGCCAGCGGATAACCCACCGCCTAGTACATCGCTCACTTCCATGGCGAGCGCAATCACCAGGGACTCGACAACCGGCTGATCGAAGGCGAGACATCATCAGGAGACGGCGTGGTTCAATGTCACCGACGCCTCGGAGGGTTGCTGAAGTTC
>CALEHF010000360.1 GCA_937876125.1 uncultured bacterium | reverse complement strand
ATCCCGCGGGGCTCGCATCGGAATGCGGTGGGGGCTCCGTGCGCCTGCTCGGTGGGCGTTGACGTGAGCACCGATCTCGTGATCGCCGCCCGCGGGCTTTCGAAGAACTACGGCGAGCGTGAAGCGCTGGTCGAGCTCGATCTCGACATTCCCCGCGGGACCTGTCACGGGCTTCTCGGGCCGAACGGATCGGGGAAGACCACGTTCCTGAAACTGGTCTCCGGGCTGTTCCGGCCGAGTGCGGGGACGCTCGAAGTGTGCGGCCTCGCGATGCCGAAGAATGCGCTCGAAGTGCGGCGCCGGCTGGGCGTTCTCCTCGACCAGCCGCTCGTCCCGCACCATCTCCCCCTCGCTCAAGCCCTCGCCTACGTGGGTGACCTCCACGGCGGTAAGATTCCGACGGAGCGCGCGAACCTGCTTCTCGAGCGCGTAGGGCTCACCTGGCGTCGGCGCGATCCGATCCGCACTTTCTCCCGCGGCATGGCGCAACGCGCGAGTCTCGCCTGCGCGCTCCTCCCCGACCCCGAACTACTGATTCTCGATGAGCCGTTCACCGGCCTCGATCCCTTAGGGTGCAAACTCGTCGAAGACGTGATCGGTGAGCAGGTCGCGGCGGGGCGAACGGTCATCTTGGTGACCCACGAGCTCCGGCGGGCCGAGCGCCTCTGCGAAACGGTGACTTGGCTCGATCGCGGGCGCGCCGTGCGCACCACCGAGCGGGGCGAGTGGCGCGCGGATGAGATCCAGGGGGTCGCATGAACGGCCTTCGCACCACTTTTGCTCTGGTCCGCTGGGAGTGCCGCCGCGAGTTTCAGCGCGGCGAAACGGTCGTGAGCATGGTGCTGTTCGCTTTGGTCACCCTGTTTGTCCTCAGCTTCGCAATCGATCCGAGCACGGAGACCGCCGTGAAGGCGCAGCCGGGGATTCTGTGGACCGTGCTGCTCCTCTCGAGCACGATCGGGGTCGAGCGGTGCTTCGGCCGCCCCGGAGAAGAGCGCGTTCTCGAAGGCCTCCTCCTCGCCCCTGTGAGCAGGACCACCATTTACTACTCCCGCCTCATCTCGACCTGGATCTTCGTCGCGATCATGCAGGTCGCGGTGATCGTCGCATTCTTGGTTCTCTACAACGTTCGAACCGATGCGGAGGCGGTCGGGATCATTCTCCTCGCCGCCTGGGCGGGGGCGGTCGGGTTCGTCTCGTTGGGGGTGACGCTGGCGGCGATGACGCGCTCGATCCAGGGTGGGGAGGTGCTCCTTCGGCTGCTCCTCATGCCCTTGTTGATTCCGTTCTTCAAGGCGGTTGTCGCTCTCACAACCCAGGCGCTCCGCGGCTGGGAGATCGGGATCCGTGAGATCACGATGATCGTCGCGTTCGATTTGGTCTACTTAGCGGTCGGACAGCTCCTCTTCGAGCATGTCGTCGCCGATTTCGATGGGTAGGAGATTCATGCCCGACGCGAAGAAACCGAAGATCCCGATCACGTTTCTGCTCCATGCCGGAGCGACGTTGATCATGATCTCGTTGTTGAACTGGATGATCGCGAACTACGTCCCGTTTTCGATCGACAAGATTCAGCAGAGCTACCTGATCTTCTACTACCACTTCCCGGCGGCGATCAGCTGCTCGATCTTCTTCCTGATGGTCCTCATCGGAAGCATCCAGGTGCTGCGCACGGGGAGTCCCGCCTGGGATCGGCGTGCGCGCGTCGCGGGGCAGGTCGGCTTGGTCGCCTGTACCGCAACTCTTGCGACCGGATCGACGTGGGCTTCTGCCGCGTGGAACACCTGGTGGGACTGGAGTGATGCGCGTCTGATGACCGCCGCGATCATGTGGCTGACTTATGCGGGGTATGTGCTCCTTCACGACCAGATCGACGACCCGGTGAAACGGCGCCGCTACGCTGCGGTGTATGGCATTCTCGCGTTCGTCAACATTCCGCTGACCAAGTACGCGGTCGAGTGGTTCGGGAAGACCTCCCACCCCGAGAAATTCTTCGACTCCGATTCGGCGAGCGTCATCGCTCAAACTCGTTGGTTCGGGGTGATCGCGTTCTTTTCTCTGTACCTGCTTCTGTACCGCTGGCGCCTGGCGCGTGAGGCGACGAAGGAGCGGCTCGAGACCGTTCTCGCGCGGGTGCGGAGGATTGAAGAAGGAGGCTCGGTATGAACGGGCAGGGCATGAACGGGCAGGGCACAGTGAGGGGCGAAAGGAAGAAAAGCGGCATGATCAGACAGCCACAGAGACTGGTGCGCGCCATCCGAGGCGCGATCGCGACGGCGTTCGTATGTGCGCCGGCTCTTCTCTACGGCCAAGAGTCCGGCGCTGTGGCCGAGGCCCCCGCGGACTTCCGCGGAAAGGTCACCCTCGCCTACGGCATCGTCTTCGGCTGTGTGGTGCTCTACATCGTGCTGTCGATGAAGCGGAACGCAGGCCTGACGGAAGAGGTGGCGTTCCTCGAGAAGCGGCTCGACGAGATACAAAAGAGGTAGGGGCCGCTCGCTCGCGGTCCCCTTGCGACTCTCTCTCCCCGTGCGAATCAGGATACAACAAGACACCCCCGCGGAGATCTCCGCGGGGGTGTCTTTTGTCCGTCCACTCGAGCACGAGTCGGGGACTACATCAGCTCCTTGAGCTTGTTCTCGATCGTCGCCTTCGGCTGCGCGCCGATCATCTGATCGACCACCTGACCGTCCTTGAAGAAGATCAAGGTCGGTACGCCGGTGATCTTGAACTGGGCGGCAACCTCGGTGGCGTTCTCGATGTCGACTTTGCCAACCTTCAGTCCCTTGGCGGCGTACTCTTCGGCGAGTTGATCGACCACCGGGCCGAGCGTTTTGCAGGGTCCGCACCAGGTCGCGTAGAAATCGAGCAGGGCGGGAGCACCGGAGTCGATGATCTCGCTCTGGAAGTTTGCGTCAGTGATTTCGAGTGTTTGGCCGGCCACGGCACGGTCTCCTTCCAGGACGTTCCCACGATCTCGCGCGGGTACCGTCCAACTTCTTCTCATCTCACGAAAGCGCGTGCTGGGACGAGCTTTCCCTGGGGGGGAGCGTCAAAGACGGAGCAGAGTCCCGAAAGGTTCCCTCACCGCATCTCTTGAGAAACCGCATCTCTTGAGAAGCCGTCCGGGATCCAGTCGTGGGATTCTGCTCTACAGAGTGCTTTCCCGCTCGTGATCGAGCTTGTCCTCGGACGCCTCGATCCCGGGCAAGAGCCGCCGTTCGCCGCGCGGAGCGTCGAGAGGGCGGAAGAAGCGCACTTGGGTCTCCCCGGTGCGCCAGGAGAGCATGACGAGTCGGCCCTCGAGGAGCGAGGGGAATTCGAGGGTTCCCGTGGAAGGGTCGAGGAGGGTGCCACCGAGCTGCTCTACCTCGCGGGAGAGCTGTGCGAGCGTATGGGTGAGCTTGCGCTCCTCCTCGCGTGCAGCGAGCTCCTGTGACTCTCCACCGAGTGTGACGTCTTTTGTCACATCTGGCCGCGACCGGACTTTCTGATCCGCGTCCGATCCAGCGCCCCGACCGGCGGTCCGTCGGCGCTCGCGGAGGACGCGCCGCTCGGTCCACGTATCGATGATGTCATGGGCGATGCACACGAGGAGGGGGAGGCGAGCCTCGACCTCTTCGGGAGTCAGGTTCCGGATCTCAGAAGCGAGCATCGGATCTTCACTTTCGTTCTCGCGTCGATTTTCGTCTCTCAGCGGACAGATCTCTGCAATTCCTTGCCTAAAAGATGGCCTGCTCAAGGATGGCCTGCTCAAAAATGGCCTGCTCAAGGATGGCCTGCTCAAGGATGGCCTGCTCAAGGATGACTGCGACGATGAACTGGTTGTTCTGAAGGCGCGGGCTTCAGGGCCCCCATTGTCGCACTCCGCGGGCCCCCGCGCGCGCTCTTTGCGTGGACCTTGAAGACGGCCGCCGCGAATGGTAGTGCTCGGCTGGGGGGGATGCAACGAGGGCGGCGTGCTTGTTGGTATTGGCTGCCCTTCTCCCCCGGGAGCGGACCAGGCACAATCCCGTCCGAAATGGGGTGACCAGTGAACAAACCGGCCGGAGATCTGACGGAGCAGCTCGGGGATTGGACCGTCCGCACATTTCGGTGCGGAGGGCTCTCCCTGGACGGGGGAGCGATGTTTGGATCTGTCCCGCGACCGATGTGGGAGCGCCTGATCGCCCCCGATGCCCTCCACCGGATCCCACTCGCCCTCCGTCTGCTCCTTCTCGAGCACGCTACCGACGGGAGGACCGTCCTGGTCGACGGAGGTGTCGGCGACAAGGAGGACGACGCGTTCCGCGATCGCTTCGCCGTCGATGGTCCCACGCTCCCCGCGGCGCTCCGAGAGATCGGAGTCGATCCCGGCACGGTGACCGACGTCGTGATGACCCATCTCCACTTCGACCATGCCGGCGGGCTCACCCATCGGGATGCATCGGGCACCCTGGTGCCGACGCTTCCGCATGCGCGTCACTTCCTCCAAGTGTCGAACCGCGACAATTGCCTCGCCCCCAATCCGCGCGAGCGCGCCTCCTACTTGCGCGAGAACCTGGATCCCCTCACCGATATCGCGCTCGAGTTGGTCGACGGGGATGCCGAGATTTTCCCCGGAGTTCGGGTAGAGCGATCGGACGGGCACACGGTCGGCATGCAGACGGTGCGAGTCGAGGGGGGCGGGCGCGTGGTCCGATATCTTGCCGATCTCGCACCCACCCATCACCATATGCGTTTGCCGTTCACGATGGGTTACGACATGTGCACGCAAACAGTGATGGACGAGAAGGCACGGTTGATCGCTGCCGCCCGCGAGGAAGAGGCGATCCTGATCTTCGAGCACGATCCGGTCGTGGTCGCTGCGCGCCTGGTGGAAGAGCGCGGGCGTGTGATCGCCCAGCCGCTCTGATCACTGGGGATGAACGGGGTCACTTCCCTCCCCGAAATCCCCGCCGCTCACTCCCCGATGATCCGCTCGGCGCCACAATAGATGTTGAATCCGGCCGACCCCGCAAAGCCGAGCAGCGTTGCGCCGAACTCGACGGCGGTTTCCACGGCCAGGCTCGACGGGGCTCCCACCGCTGCGAGGATGGGGATCCCCGCACGTACCGCCTTTTGCACCAGCTCGTAACTCGCGCGACCGCTCACCACCAGCACACGCTCCGTCGCCGGAATCTCGCCGCGAGTGATGAGCGCACCGACGACCTTGTCCAGTGCGTTGTGCCGACCGACGTCCTCGCGCACGAGGATCAGCTCTCCTTCCGTGTCGAAGAGCCCCGACGCATGGATGCCACCGGTCTTCTCGAAGAGCGGTTGCGCGGCACGGAGGCGATCGGGGAGCGTGCGGAGGACCTCGGTCGTGACCTTTGGGCCCGGCGCGACGGGGTGTTGACCGTCGAGACGCAGCGCCTCGAGGCTCGCCTTGCCGCACACCCCGCAACTACTCGTCGTCAGGAAATTTCGATCGAGTCGCGTGACGTCGAAGGTCGTTCCGGGGCGTAGGTCGACGGTGACGATGTTGAAGAGTTGCGGCGAACCGGGAGAGAGCCCTGGGGCGCTCTTGCAATGACTCACTCGGGCGATCGCGCCGGGATCCGGTAGGACACCCTCGGAGTGGAGGAACCCGGTCGCCAGATCGAAGTCGTCCCCTGGAGTGCGCATCGTGATCGAGACCGTGCGCTCGATCGGTTCTGTCGCGCCGAGAGGCGTGAAGCGGATCCGGATCTCCAGGGGCTCCTCGGTGGCCACGACGTCGCGCCCGCGGGGCGGACGTCCCTCGCGACGCCGCTCCAGGTCGATCCGCACGGTGCTCCCCTTCGGAGCTTCGTTCTCCCCTGGACTCGTCGATCGTCCCACTCGACCTCCTTCGATGCTGTTGCGGTACTCGTCGAGTCGAGGAGTGTACCGGACCGAGGGCTCACGCGCGCGCCGACCGGGGCACGAAAATGCCCCGCACAGTTCCGGTTGGGAAGTGTGCGGGGCGTGCGATGGGGAGCCACGAGGCCCTCAGCAGAGTGATCCTAGATTCAGTTGCCGTTCGGATCGTTCATCACAGAGTCCATGAACGTCGGATCGTAGCTCCATGGATCGTAGATCGCGGTGTCCCCGGGGAAGGTCATCCCCGAGGTGTCGACCTGGAACTGGATCGGCAAGTTATCGTCCCACAAGACCCGGCGCACGTTCACCGCGTTCGGAGTGAACGGCGGCAGATTGTTCGGGTCGAGCAGATCGGGATCGTAGCGCCAGTCCCGAAGCGGGGCGGTGTAACGATCGCCACCGTAGCTCCAGGCGGAATCGGCGAACTGGCTCCCGTACAGGTTCGCGAAGGCGCCGCGGATCTTCGCCGCCACCCCGGACCAATTCTCGTGGAATCGAGGCAGGTTTTCAAAACCTCCCGAGTACGCACCACCACCGTCTGGCGTGCGCACGTTGCCGGTGATCATCGCGAAGTTGTAGGTCGTTTGGGAAGCACCGGGAAGCTGCCCGGGCCCCTTCGAGTTGTCCCACGCATTCGACAACAAGTTGATCGCATCGCAAATGATGGCGGCCCCCTTCTTGTCGACGGTGTTGTAGTCGCCGTGGACGTAGACGGGGTCCTCGCTCACGACACTCAGAGGTGCCGCGAGCTCGGCGCCGTTGGTGAGGCGGATCCCGTTCGGCTGGCTGCTCGTCGTGTCGGTCCGGTACGCGTAGACGAGCCCGTTTGTCGGGAAGAAGCCCGACGAGTTGAGCAGCTCCATGTCGACCTCGGTGACCGTGATGTTGGTACCCTCGCGGGCGTCGTACATCGTGGTCTCTTTGATCACCCCGGCCGGCATCGGCAGTTGGTTTCCGTTGGTGTCGAAGGCGAGGCCGTCGACGATCACCAGCTCGGCGTTCTCGTGGTAATAGCCGCCTTGAGTGATGGTCCCCATGTTCGGCGCCACGATTTCGGTGATTCCGTGAGAGCCGTCCTGCACGGTTCCGCCCCAGGTATCGAGTGCCAACTGGGTCCAGTCAGCGTTGTCAGAGTCCATCGTGTTCGTCATCTGGGTGAAGTCGGTGGTTCCGAACTTCCGGATGTCCACGGTTCCACCGGTGGCCGCACCATCGTTCTTGCGATTGCGCTGGATCGTGCCGGTGGAGCGGAAGTAGTCGGTATCGACAGTCAGGGTGTTGCCGGCGCCGACGTAGATGTTGCCGTTCGCGTGGACGCGACCCTCGAGCTGCATGTTCGGGCCAGGCAAGATCTCGAGATCATCATCGAAGAAAATCATGAACTGGAAGAGCGGCGTCAGAGTCAGGTCGACGACCTGGTTGACGGTCGCGAAACCCGTTTCTTCTTGCACGCTCGCGGAGATCTCGTACGGCGTGACGACGACCGTCACCCCATCGGGGTCGGTGCGGTAAATCGCGGGCCCGATCGGGGCCGCGGTCCAGGGGTGCGAGCGTCCGCCCAGGTTGAAGTTCCCCGCAGTGCTCGGCTCCTTGAAGTCGGCGAGTTCCTGAAGCATCTGCTTCTTCGCCAGCTCGGTGATTCCCTCGGCCATCGAGAGAGCCCCGGTGCTATTGACTGCGAACTCTACGCTACGACTCTGAAGCATCGCGACGGTGATCGACGCGACAATAAGAGAGCCGACGATGGCTGAGAACGCCAGTGCCAGTGCGAGGACCGATCCTCGTTCGTTCGCACGGCTCCCCCCCTCGGGCGTGGTCTTCATCGTTCTCTACCTCTCTAGTTCCTCATGTGGATGCTTTGCGTGGTGCTGAAGGTCACGGGTGTTCCATCCGGAGTCACACGGTCCGCTTGGACCATGACCCGGATCTCTTTGAACTGGACCGCGTTGTCTTCGACATTCGTGAGGAAGTCGATGTCGGAGATATTTGATCCGAGAACCCAAAGGAGGAACGGACCGACGTAGACCCCGAGGGTCCCCGTCACACCATCGCGCCGAGTCGTGTAGATCACAGGAGCCCATTCGAGCTCCCCCGTGGTCTGATTGAATGCGTAGCCGTTGCCGTCGATGTCGCCGTTGAGGACGAAGTCGAGTTCGTCGCCGTTGTTCCAGACTTGCGGGAACGTGGCTCCCCCGACGCTCGCCCAGCCGGTCTTGTGCAGGATGTCGCCCATCTTGGAGAGAGAGCGTTGGACCTCGTTCTGGACGATGAAGTCATCGTCTGCGAACGCGGTGAATTTCGCAGTCTCGACGCTGATGGCGAGCACTCCCACGATCAAGACCGAGAGAACGGTCATCGAGATGAGTACCTCGAGCAGGGTCAGCCCCTGCTCACGGCGTCTGTTCATGTTCAAGTGCCGTTGCATTGGGATCCTGCCTACTCAGTACGCACCGTGAAGAATGACCGTGACATCGATCCGGACTGGTCCGATTCCCAAGTCAAGTCGAGTTGCATCACGAGGGGATCCGCGGCCGGGTCCTCGTAGCTGATCGCGATCTGACCGCTGGAGAGGTCAGTGATCGGAATCGTGTCGCCGTTCGGGTACCTCCCGAGTAACTCATTGAAGGGAGTCGCGTGGACCGATTCGAGCACGCTGCGGACTGCGGCGTTCGCGATGTCGGTTTCCTGCGCGGACCGATGCTCACGGCTGACTGGAACGAGAACGAGGGCCGTCGTGAAGGACAGCACAGTGAGAATCACGATCGCAATCGTGACCTCAATGAGGCTGAATCCGGCTTCTCCTCCGGTTCGGTTTGAACGCGGCGGATGATCGTGCTTCGAGGCCATGACAGCCTTCCACTCCGGGCTCAACCCGGCTTCCAACTCTCCGCCAAAAGCGGAGATCTCCCACGAACAGCCACTTGGAGCCAACCGCTCCCGGCACGCACGACACGGATCGAGGTGTCGGACTCTGCGTGCGGAGGCACCGGCGTGTGGAGTCGATGCGTCCGTGAGAAGACTAGGATGCGCCCAGGGATCGTGCCAACTCGGAAAGGTTGCCCGAGGCGGCGTA
Organism: uncultured bacterium; assembly: GCA_937876125.1. Taxonomy (GTDB): domain Bacteria; phylum Planctomycetota; class UBA8108; order UBA1146; family UBA1146; genus JAFMMO01. The sequence continues at coordinate 3,219 of CALEHF010000360.1, read as the reverse complement.
AGGTCTTTTGCCAGTGGTTCTTAGGGGCAGCCGTCGGCGGTGGCGTGATGGGGAAACGTTGTCCGCATTGGAGGTATCTCTCGGCGAGTCGGCAACTTGAGAGGATTCGTGGAGGATCTCAGAATCGCGCGCGCGGCGCGAACCTACACGGGTGCCGGAAGCTCAAATCGTCGGTCGGGTTGAGTTTCCGACAGAGCGTCCATCGTCTCGCTTGGATCAGAAGTCGAAGATCGCTCGGAGAGAAAAGGAGGTGTCGCGGCCGTGCGAGTCGAAGGCCGCGGGACGCTGGTCTGCGATGACGCGCGTCGCTTCAAAGAGGAGTCGCAGGTTCGGCGAAGGTCGCAGCCCGATCGATCCGGTCACGGTGCGGAATTCCTGGGAGGACACTGCGAAGTCGGCGAGACCGAGATCGAACAGTCGCCGATCGATATCGCCATTTGCGTATCGGACGGCGAGTTCGACTGCGCCAGGAAACTCGAACGGCGGGACCAGGGGGCTCTCGTTCTGGGGAGCCCACGACTCGACGCGTCGCACCGGGCGTTGTCGAGAAGGATGACTGTCGAAATCAGGGCCGTGGATCCGTACCGCGAGGGTGGCAGACATCGCCGTCAGTTGATCTCGAAGATCCAGCTTCATACCGCCGACGCGCAAGTCTTCCACGCCCCCAAATGTCCACTCATGACTGAAGCGGACGGGTCCTGCGTCGATGCCGTACCCGAGGTTCCACCAGTGCGCCGCGCCGGCGGAGAGCTTCTCGGTTTCGAACAAACGATCGTGGAGCGAGGATTCGACGGCGAGCGCTCGATGGACTCCCTCTTCTGCCGCGAATCCAGCGCTGAAGAAAATGCCGTGGAGCGATTTCGCGTCCCCTTCGATCGGCGGGATCAGAAACCCAGCGGTCAGCGGATAGAGGACGACGCGAGCCGAGGCCCGCGGGTCATCGAGGCGCTCTCCAGCGTGGTCAAATCCTTCTCCCAATGAGTAGCTCGCGTCGTAGCTGAGAAAACCATCGAGAACCTCACCATCGATTCGCCCACTCAGGTCGGTGCGCTCGGTGAGCCACGAGGAGAACGCGAAGTCAGAGAAGGAGAGAGTATCGCGATCGAACGAGGACTCGATGCCGATCGGAGCGCCCTGCAGTCCGACCGAAAGGCGGAGGAACTTGTGGACTTGGGTTGCGAACACGGCACTCCTCAAGCCGTCCCGAGTCTCGCGGCCGTCGAGGTCGGCGACGACGGTGAGCCACACTTTGTCGAGAGCTTCTCCGTCGAGGCGGATTTCTCCGTTCTCGAAGCGTACCTCCGATCCGCGCTGGTTCCGACGATCGCGGAGGAGTCCGGCGATCTCCAGTCGGCCCCCGAGGTGCAGCCGCGGAACGCCATCCGGTCCGCGAAAGCGCAGGCCATCCGCGAGGTCGAAGGCGAATCGTGACTCGAGGGGCGGTTGAATCTCGGTGGTGGAGGGATCGATCCAATCGTCGCGCCAGTCGTCGAAGAGCGGATCGTCGGGAAGAGGGCCCGTGCTCAAGGGGGACGTCGCATCGACGGGGGCTGTCGACTCGAGTGTTGACTGGGAGTTCACGAGAGAGGGTGCCCAGGCAGCAGCGACGGCGAGCGCTCCCAGGCCGAGGGCAACCTGGACCAGAGATTTTCTCTGCTGGGGCGACTTTCTCCAGTGGGTGATGCGAACAGGAGCCCAGCTTCGGCGGTGCGCCGCGGCCGATCCCTTTGCTGCGTTCGATAGTCCTCGCCCGCTCACCGCTCGATTTCCGGTCATGGTCCCCCTTTGAGGGGGCGGATTATCGAGCAGGCGCGACGATCTGGGAAGGTCCGCCTTCACTTTCGGTGCTTGAGCGGTGGTCCGCCGAGTGACCGGTCAGAAAATAGCAGTTTCCCGACTCGCTACTCTTTCTCGAGAATCACCTCGTCAATGAAGACGCCCGTGGCCTCTCCTGCGCCCAAATGGACAATGCGCAGATTGAGAACGTTTTCCCATCGCGCATTGCCTCGATCATCAAACTTGCGCAGATCGAGGCGGAGATCCTGCCAGCGTACTCCTGGGGTGATCTGAGAGTGGAAGCCAATGCGATTGCGGACCGCGTTGGCTTGCCAGGCTCCGCCTCGCCCTCCTCGGCCGCCGCGTCCGCCTCCTTGCTGCCCACCTCCACCGCCGAAGACCCCCGACTCGCAGTCGAAGATCACCATGAGTTGGGGCTTGGCTTTCGGCTCTTCCGTTCGCAGGGAGATGCGGAGGTAGCGGTAATCCTCCACCTCGACATTGTCAGGGACGGGCACGGTCAGGAAACCGAGTTCGTTCGTGGTGGTCCAATAGAGGCCGCCGGTGCCCTGGCGAACTTCGCCTTCTTCCCGTTTGCCGGAGACGAGACGTGTGTTGGCCCCGAACTCGGTGCGACCGCGGGCGTCACCTCCTCGTGGGGGATCTTCTCCTTCGTCCTCTTCTTTCTCGTCCCTCTCCTTGGAATTCTTCTTCTCGAAGTTGGCGAGGACGTGGAACACTTCTTTGAGCGCAGTTTCATACATTCCGCGGAGCGCCTCCCCGGTGAAGGTTCCTTCTACTTTCTTCGAGTCCTTGCTCCAGAGAGCGAGGACCTTTCGGTGCTGTTTCTTTTCGGCGAGTTTCGCGGCCTTTTCGCACAGTTGCCCGCCGTCCGCTTCGCGGAGGCAGCGTTCCACGACATCTTCGCCGTCGGTGCCCCGTGCTTTCGTGCGGATTTGTTTGAGCCCGCGTTCCGCTTCGTCAAAGCGTCCGGCGTCGAGATCGAGTCGCGCCTGGTCGTACTTCAGCTTGATTCCGGGATCGGTCGGCACCCAAAGAGGGATCGGCGGGACATCCGAAGTGGTTTCCTCGCTCGCACCTTCGTCGTCGGCGCTGGATTCCCCCGCATCCTGGGAGATGACGGCATCCTGGGAGATGACGGCATCCTGGGAGATGACTGCATCCTGGGCCATGACCGTGCCCGAACCGGGTGCTGGAGACACGGCGAGAAGGAGCGCAAACGCCGCGAGCACGGCGAGGAACGATCGAAATCGGGGCTTCGTTTCCACGGGGACCTCCTCGGGAGATTTGGTATAACCCCAGAACCCCGCCCTCATGGGACGGTTCTGGAGCTGGCCAGGGACATTCTGAAACCGCCTCCTCGGAGACTGCTAGACCTGGAATCAGCGGATGATTGCGGCGAATCGGCAAGCCGTAGCCGTG
>CALEHF010000359.1 GCA_937876125.1 uncultured bacterium | reverse complement strand
AGAAGGGCGCGGCCGAGATTCGCGCCGAAGCTCCTGCCCTCGGCAAGAAGCTCGAAGGGGAGAAGATTGAACCTGTGTTCGCGGCGCGTTACGCGGCGTGGCTCTTCGGGCAAAACGAGGGGAACGATCGCGAGCAGGCGATCACCGTTCTCAAAAACGCGCTCGGTCGCCACGAAGGCAACATGATCCTCACCATCGCGCACGAGGAGCTGTCGACGGTCCAAGCGGCCTCCGCCGGATTCACTCTGCCGCCGATCCCCGAGCCCGACCCGCCGGTCGAGCTGACGCCGGTCTTCCCCGAGATCACTCCTCCGGTCGGAGCTCCGCCGGCAGGAACTGCTCCGGCGGAAACTGGGAGCACCGACACTAACGGAAGCACCCCCTCCACCACGGAACCCACTTCTGGAGAGGATGTTGTGCCGCCGAGCGATGTGCCGCCGACGAGTCCTGCCTCCGGAGATGACGGGCGCTAATCCCCTGGCCGATCGCACGCCCCCTCCAGCAGAGGGGGCGTTCCACACTCTCGAAGTCGCCCCCCACGAAGCGGGGGAGCGGCTCGACGTCTACCTCCATCACCATTTCCCCGCCTTCTCTCGCTCTGCGCTGAAGCGCTGGATCGAGGATGCGCGGGTCGAGGTCGGGGGTCGTATCGTTCGGGCGAGTCGCATGCTCCGCGCCGGCGAACGAGTGAGCGTCACGGTGCCTCCCCCCCCACCGCCCTTGCCGATCCCCCGAGACATCCCCCTGGATGTGATCTACGAGGATTCGTCCCTGTTGGTGATCCTCAAACCGGCGGGGCTCGTCGTTCACCCCGGCGCCGGAAACCACGACGGCGGAACTCTGGTCAACGCGCTCCTCTCCCACACCGAGGAATTGTCGACCGAGGCGGGAGATTTTCGCCCGGGGATCGTCCACCGTCTCGACCGCGAAACTTCGGGGCTGATGGTCATCGCGCGCGACAACGACACTCACCGCCGCGTCGCTGCTCAGTTCAAGGCGCGCATGGTGAAGAAGGAATACCTCGCCCTCGCCCATGACCAACCGAAGACCCAGGAAGGTCGGATCGACGAGCCGCTCGGGAGATCTCTCGTCGAGCGAAAGAAGATGGCGATCCGCCCCGACGCGGCAGGGAAGTCATCGCTCACGCTCTGGCGGACCATTGGCTCGATCGGTCGCTACACCTGGTTCCGTTGCTTCCCGCACACCGGGCGCACTCACCAGATCCGCGTGCACCTGAAATCGATCGGCCACCCGATCGCCTGCGACTATCTGTACGGCCGCGAACGGGAGCTCACCCTCTCCGCCGCCCACGGTCGCAAGCCCCAGGGGAAGGAGCCCATCGTCCTCGCTCGGCACGCACTCCACGCGTTCCGGCTCGCCTTCCGACACCCAGAAGATGGACGGCCGCTCTCGTTCGAGGCGCCGCTCCCCGATGACTTCCTCGAGCTATGGAACGGGTCGACGATCGACGAGGAAGCCCTCGCGAGCCCACCTCCTCCCGCCCCCCCTCCCGACGAGCTTCCTGAAGATGCTCGGCCACTGATCTACTGGGAGAAGCAGAAAGAGAGCAGCAGCGACGACCTCCAGGATCTCGACGAACTCCAGGAGGGAGAGGACCCTTGACCACGGTCCGCGCGTTCGCGCTTCGCGTCATCGAGAGTGAGAGCCTCGACGCAAAGCTCCAGCCTCCCCGAGGCGAACTTCTCGACCTCGATCGCGGGGACGGCGGTGCACCCGACCATCCGGGGCGTCCCCCAAACCTCCGCATCGTGCCACCCGGCACGGCCAAGGTCCCCCCTCTCGACGGCTGGCCCGATCCCCGACAGCGCATTCGGATCCTCCACGCCCTCGCGAATCACGAGCTGCAAGCGACCGAGTTGTTCGCTCGAGCGCTCCTCTCGTTCCCCGATGCCCCGGATGAGCTGCGCGCGGAGCTACTGCAAACACTCAAGGAAGAGCAGGTCCACACCAAACTCTATGTACACAGACTCGTCTCACTCGGCTGCGAGTTCGGAGAGCACCCGGTCAGCGGCATGTTTTGGAATCGGATTCTCGAAACCCGTACGGTCTCCGAGTTCCTTTGTGCTCTGTCGTTGACTTTCGAGAACGCAAACCTCGATCATGCTCCGGCGATCGCCGCCGTGGCCCGCGCACACGGCGACGAGGAGACCGCAAGAATCCTCGACCGCGTCGCCAAGGACGAGGTGCGGCATGTCGCCCTCGGCCTCCGTTGGGTGCGCGCATTTGCTTTGGAGGGTGAGAGCGTGTGGAGTGCCTATCAAAGGCAGACCTATTGGCCACTCCACCCGGGGCGGGCGCGAGGTGTAGAGTTCCACCCCGAGGCGAGGCGCGCCGCGGGGCTCGACGATGAGTTCATCGAAGGGCTCCGAGGGGCCAGTCGCGTGGTTCCCGACGAGGAGCGTCGCATGAGGGGGGAAGATCGATGAGCTTCGGCCGGATCGTCGCCAACCTTGATTTCGAGGAGACTCTCACCGCCGAGCAGGGGGGGCCGCGCCGCCGCCTCACTGCACGGGCCGCGACCAGTGCTCGAATGCTCGGAACCTTGATGCGCGTGTTCGCCTCTGGAGAGGATCGTCTCTGGTTGCCGGAAACAGTGCCGGCGGGGCGGGTCTCCAGCATTCCGGGGCTCCGCACCCCGCAATTCGAGACCGGCACGCTCCGCAACCTTTCCCCCGCTGACGACTGGCTCGCCTGGGGTGAAACGGAAGCGGTCGCCAGTCTTCGAGCTCGAGACCTGCCAAACTCCCAACGCGCACCGGTCTCAGGCGAGCTGCCCCTCTGGGCGCGTGTGTGGCAACTCCCCCGCGCCATCCCACCGGTTGCCCTCCACGTCCATCGGCGCAGCACTCACGTGAAGATCGCCGACGACCTCGGGCTCGAGTTTCCGGGTCGCGCCGTGGTCTCGAGTATCGAAGCGCTGAACGCACACCTCGCAGCAGGTGGCGCGCACAATTCACCGACCGGAGAGTGGATCCTCAAGCCGATGTTCTCCGCCGCCGGGCGCAATTGGATTCGCGGAATCGGCACCGCGGCCGAGCGGCAGGCGAAGATCGCAGCCGAGAGACAGTTTGATGAGGGTCGCTCGCTCCTCTTCGAGCCGCTCCTCGCCCGCGTGCGCGACATCGGTACGTCACTCGCCATCACGGAAGCGGGGGTCGAGGTGATCGGGGCCCACCAGATCGAAGTCTCCTCCGCGGGCAAATTCCGAGGGATCCGGATCCCGGTCCGCGATCGCGATCGCGAAGGCGACACGTTCCCCGAAGAGGCACTGGCGCAGGGGGAACGGATCGGCGAACGCCTCCACGCGATCGGGTTCCGCGGCGCGTGTGGGATCGATGCGTGGTGCGCCAAAACTCGCGGTGGCGGGCTCCACAAAGAGTTTCTCGGCGAGATCAACGCGCGACTCACCTTCGGCTGGCTCGCCCACGCATGGCGCTCGCGCCTGTCGGAGATCGGGGCGATCTCTGCCGATGGGCCTCTCGACCTGCGTACGAGCTCGGAGACCGGCCCTCCCCGCGCCGGCATCTCGCTGGTCACGCCTGGCGACCACGACACGCTCTGTGCGTGGATCGATCCACGCGGTCGCGACTCCGCTCCGCCCCTCCTCTAGACCTGGGATAAGCGCTGATCACGGTTGCGGCTTGCCGATTCGCCGCAAGACCGGCAGTCTCGGTGAGGACCTCCTCAGGTCGATCGCCTTGGTGCTCCTCGTCTTGCGACGAATCGCCTGCGCCTTGCTCGCGATCATCAGCTTGTTCCAGGTCTAGGAGGCTGTCGGAGAACTCATTCCGACCGACGATTTGAGCTTCCGGCGCCCTGCACCCTCGGCAAAACTCGACGTACAAAGCAGTATGCCTGCGTTCCGCCGAGGGCACAGGTCACCGAAATCTCAAACCCTCGCTTCGAAAGCAGTTTCCCGACAGCCTCCTAGGAGGCTGTCGGAGAGCGGAGTCCACCCTTCCCTTGCGCCGTCCGGGCGGTCTCGGGTACTTTCAGGCGTTCCACCTCAGAGATTGCGCCGAACGGAGTCCCCTCGTGAATCAAGATTACGTCGAGAAATTCAGTCAGGTCCCGCTCTTCGAAGGGCTCGAGCGCACCGAGATCGCCGATCTCCTGCGCATCACGGAGAACGTCGAAGCGAAAGAGGGAGAGCTGATCGTGCGGCAGGGAACGCCTGGAGATGGGTTCTACGTCATCGGCGCGGGCACGTTCGAAGTGTTGAAGTCGGGGAAGAAGGACGAGGTGCTCGCTCGCCTCGAAGATCTGAGCTCGTTCGGAGAAATGTCGCTCGTCACCGAAGACGAACGCTCCGCTTCGGTGATGTGCGTGGCCGCTGGGCGACTGAAGCGATTTCCGAAGGACAAGTTCCAGGCGCTCATCGACGAGGGCAACCTGACCGCGTTCAAAGTCGTCAGGAACATGTGTCGACTGCTCGCGCGCCGACTCGCCGCGTCGGACCATCGACTGATCGACAACTAGGAGGCTGCGGCTTGCCGATTCGCCGCGAGACCGGCAGTCTCGCCACGCAGATCCTCGGGGAGCAATAGCGCGAGGGACGCGAAGCACGCCCGAGCCTGGGGATTGTCCGAGAGCCCCCGCTCGGCGTACTCGAGCGCCTTCCCCATGTCGCCTTGGTTGTAGTAGCAGGCGGAGGTGCCTTCTCGAGTCTTTCCTCAATCGAGAATGCGGCAACGAGCACTATGCAGACAAGCGACGCTGACGACACCCGGTCCCCGAGGCACTGAGATCGGGGAGAGTTGAGCACCTGTCCTGCCTCTCGGAGGTGTGCTAGCGTTGCGGCACGTAGAGCGATCTTGTTCATCACAACCCAGTGAAACTCCGAAACATGAGTTCATATGCTTTGACCCTCCACGGATTCCTGTTGTTGGCTGCGCTATTCTCGCTCTGCCTCGAGGTCTTACCCGGCCCCCACGAGGGAACCGCGAGCTCGCCGCCCGCCTCGAGCTCATGGACGATCAGTCTTCGAGTGGTCGACGACGCTGGCCGACCGCTTCAGGGTGCAGAGGTTGGATTCGATCCGCTCGAAAGCCCTTTCTCTTCCGACTCCGCAAAGACTCCACGGCGTCGATTTCTGGCTGGTATAGACGGTTGGGTTCGGTTCGAGATCGACGAGGTCCCTCGATCTTGGATGGACATACCGTCATCGATTCTCATCGAGAAACCAGGCTACCTGCCGGTGCAACGCTTCCCTCACGAGCTCGACAAGAGCAAGTCGGGAAGTGTCGATCTCGGCACAGTCGTTCTGTCGCCCTGTGGCGTCGTGTCGATTGTAGTGAAGCGATCGAGCGGCGAGTTGGTCGAGAACGCAGAGGTGACGCTGAAATCGAATCAGCGGGACGCCGAAGCGCTTTCAGGGACGACCGACGGGAAAGGGGCCGTCGTCTTCCCCACCGTCGAACCGGGGCTCTACGACGTGTATTCCCACTCGATCGGACTCTCTGCAATCGTGGAGCAGTATCGTGTCGTAGTCGGCGACTCGAGCGTGTTGTCCGTCCTTGTCACGCCGCATGGCGTTGGCCAGCTGTTCGGGAGCGTCTCGGACGAGACGCGGCGCGCGTCCTCGGGATGCAAGGTCGAGCTGTCGACCCCTCGCGGCTGGACGGACAGCGGCCGCACGGGCCCGAGTGGCGGGTACTACTTCACAGAAGTTCCTCCGCGGGGGCCGTACACTCTCATTCTGCGGCACGGCGACTTCGAGCCCATCACGATCGAGAAAGACCAACTCAGCGATTTCCCCATGGAGTTTTCCGTCGCCGCCGCAGCGAGATTACGAGTCGGCGTGCTGGGTGCGGAGGGGGTGATGCCTGGCGAGCAATTGAGGTACGGGGTCATTCGCATGCAAAGCGTGACCGGCAATTCGGTAAGCCCCGATTGGTCCGTGGTGACGGAAGGTGTCGAGTGCGATGGCTTGCAGCCGAGAATGCTCACCGTCTCCATCGCTCCACCTAAAGGGCACCTGTTTCCGAAACCTCAACAGGTCTCTCTTGTCGCTGGAGCCACCAAAACGCTGAGCTTCCAACTCGAGAAGTGGAAACCTCAGGAGGTGCTGGTGTCGGACCAGAACGGCCTGCCGGTGCGAGGCGCAGTAGTCCGATTGTCGAACCGGAAGAACGGCAAGGTACTTCACGAGTCGCTGACGAATGCCACGGGCATCGCGGAGTCTCGCTGGAATGGCGGCCCTGACTCGGTCCTCCGAGTCAACGCAGAGGGGTATGGCCAAAGCGCGATGGCATTTTCGGCGCCTCGCTCCGACCGAGCGCAAGTGACCTTGGGCCCCGGACACACCGTGCTCCTGACGTTCACCACCGCCGACGGCGAACCTGTCCTGGCCAACTTTGGAGTGGACCTCGTCGACATCGCTGTCCGCGAGAACGTGATCGGTGTGGTCATGCGGTCGGGTAACCCGGGGAAGTTCGAGAACATGAAGGCGGGCGAGTACCAGTTGCAGATCACGCGGCTCAGCTACACGATGATGGACTTCGGTGAACTGTACAAACCAGAGAAGACGATTCGGGTCGAATCTTCGGGCAAGACGATGAACATCGTGTATCCGCTGGAACACATACCCGCACTTCGCGAGTAGCCTCGCGCGCTGGCCCGCACTGCGTACGAGACCACTGGCCAGCACTACATGCGAGGCAGGGAGTCCTCTCTGTTGCCCGGGACACGGTACTTCGAGAGTTGGACGCCGAACCGAGCAGTCCGTGAGCGGCATTCCACCAACCTGCACCTCGCCGACGACTCAACAGCGTGACCGGTGCCCGCAGGTCACGCGCCCACTCCTTACAAATCGGTCCCCGAGGTCGAACGGATGGCGCGCAGCGAGACTGCCCGCAGCGATTCCGTCAGAGCCCTCGTGCGCGCAGGGTCCAGGGGCGCGAGTTCTTGCGTCACCCCTTTCTCGGTCACAGCATAGCCTTTCGGCGGCAGACCACTCTTCGACTGATCATCCCTCGGAAGGGCGACGACGATTTCAATCGCCGTCACCGCCCCGAGTTGAGTCGAGACACTCAGGCCGCCCGGCGCGACCAGACGCACGTGTGGGGCATCGAGAACCTGCAAGTACCCCCTTGGTTTCGGTGGAGCGGAGCTCTTCGGTGTCGGCTTCCTCGGAGCCACGGTCGGGAGCCCCCAAGCCGCGGCGAGCGCTTCGACGGTCTGATCGCTCACTTCCGAAGCCACGGCCCTCACCTCGAGGACACCGTCGACGCCTGAGACGAAGATCTCGGCCCGCGCGCGAATCGCCAAGGGGGGGCTATCCCCATCGGGCATTCGAGCGATCCGCGGACCCAGCTCAGTGAGCCACGTTTCAATCGCGGCCAGATTCATGGGCCGAACGAGACGACCGACTTCCGACCCATCGGTTCGTAAAAGGATCAAGACGTTGGTGTTGCGATGGAGCCCGAGGGGCTTCACGAACGGCGCGTAGCCGTTGTCGCTGTCGATTCGCACACACTCGAAGCGCTTCAACCAGTGGGCGAACCCACGGTTCGCCTCGGGCTTCTCGAGAGCCCGGCAGAGGCTCCCTCAGGCACGGTCGAAGACGTAGATCAGGAGCGGGCGATCAGCGCGATGGGCACGAGCGAGAGCGGGTGTGAGGTCCGCTCCGTGGGGAACCGAGTCGGCGGCGGAGGATGGGGTCGTGGCGGCAAACAGAAGCCCGAAGGCGAGCGAGGGGCCGATTTTCATGAATTCTCCCATCGGCTGGTGAGCCCGAGCCGACGGGAACGGGGCGCCCCGTGGGCAAGTTCCCCCTCTTCCTCCCCGCCGATCTCCAAATTCCCCTCTTCTCGTCGCTCAACCTCCCCCCCGATCGAGCCGATCGAGAAGAAGAGCCAGCTCCCCCCCGGGGGCGCCCCCTTCATCATCGGCCGGAGCGGAGGAGCACGTTGGAATCGTACACTTGTGACCGTTGCTTCGACCGGGAGCAGATTCCCACCCATCAAATGGTGAAATTCGACGACCGGGTGCAGTTTCTCTGCAGCGATTGCTGGGAGGAATTCCGCCGCTGGTTCCACTGGGGATCAGCCAACCGCGACTCCGAGCAGCAACTGGAACTGTTCTAGGTGATGCATAGGTTGAAAGCCTCGAACGCCATCGCCTTCGCACTCGCCAGTGTGCTTCTGGGGTTCTGCTCGTTCCCCAACCCCGCCGACGGCGAAGAAACGCTGCGTCTCCGGACTCGTGCGATCGAGATTCCCGTGGAGACGATGTCGGCGGGAGCGGCGGCAATCGACGGCCTGACACTTTGGGTGACGCGCGATGGTGGAATCACCTGGTCCGCAGTCCCCGGAGTCCACTCCGGAACCGCGCCCATCCGCTACGAGGCCCCCGATGACGGTTCCTACGGCTTCAAGGTGATCGCTCGCGATCGTGCGGGGCGGGTTCAGCAACCCCCCCAGCCTGGCGACCCGAGCGACGTTTCGTGCATCATCGACACCACGCCCCCCCAGCTCGCGATCATCTCCCCCTCTTCCGGCGAGCAGGTCTATGCGGGGAGCGAGATCGTCGTCCGCTGGAGCTCGAGCGATGCCTTGCTCGCGTCGACCCCCGTCACGATCGAGGCGCGCCGTTCGACCAGCCACCCGTGGTCCGAGATCCTCGAAGGCGAGAAGTTTCCGGCCGAAGGTGCTGTTCAGTGGTGGCCCCCCTACGTCTCGGGCACGTTCGAACTCCGGGTGACCGCCGAGGACGAGGTGGGAAATCGTCGCATCTGGACGACTCCGCGCCCGATCCAAGTCGTGCCCTTCGATGCGTTTCGCGAATCGGAGGTCCTTGCCGCGGAGACAACGACGAGCTTCCGCGACTTCCCCGTCTTCTACCGATCCCCGAAGTTCCGCCCCGACGAGCTCGCTACCGCCGAGATCTGGGTGCGTCGCGGGTACGGCCGTTGGCAGGTCCGCACCGATCTCGATCGCCGCTCTCCCTACCACTTCAACGCTGAGGAAGAAGGAGAGGTCGAGCTGTACTTGCGCACGCTCAACCGAAACGGGCTCGCCGATCGACCGGCCCCTGGCCCCGACACTCCCGCTGATCTCCGGGTGCTGGTCGACACTCTTCCACCGCTCGTCTCGTTGCGCATCGAGGACGGAAGCGCGGTGCGAGTGCATCCGGGCGGCGAGCCGCTCGCACTCTTCTGGACCCTCGAAGAGGCGGACCCCTTCCCGCGCGGTGCGCGGATCGAGGTCTCCATCGATGGTGGCATCAAGTGGCAGGTTCTCGAAGAGCTCGAACACCTCGACGCGGGGGAGGGAATGGTCGAGTGGATTCCACCCTTGATCGAAACCGACGAGCTCGACCTGCGCATCGTCGCGCGCGATCGCGCAGGAAATCGCGCGGCGAAACTTGCACCCACCCGAATTCGCCTGCTGAACCCACTCGCCGATCCAACCGACCTCATCGCAAAGCACCACGAGCGCGCCCTCGTTCTCGCGGCGCGCGGTGATCGCCGATCGCTCGGCCGCGCCATCGAAGAGCTCACGCTGGTGCTCGAGATCTCTCCGGAGGACTCCGCCGCTTGGCACGACCGCGGGGTAATCGAGACTCGGCTTGGAAAACATCCGGAGGCTGCCGAATCGTATCGTCGCGCCCTCGAGATGCGCCCGGGCGACGCGCGCCTCACCTTCAGCGTGGTCCAGGGTCTGATCAACCAACACCGCGCAGACCCGAACGCAGACGGCACCCAGCTCCGCGCCGCGCGCCGAGTCTTCGCGACGATCCAAAAGTCGAAACTCTACGAGGACCTCGAATTCCGCAAGCTCCTCGAACGCTACGAAGTGCTAGAAATCGCTCTGAAGCCGCCTCGAACGCCGCTTCTCGGGGCGCCGCTCCCCTAGGCACAACCGCCGATCGGAGCAGAGCGGGTCGCCTGAGTCGCCTTGGGTCCCCGATTTCCCCTTGCTCTCTGAGGGGGGGGACGGAAGACTCTTCTGTAGTCGGGCCCCCCGTCGTACGCCCCGGGGAGCCCCTTCGCACGAGGTGAGCGATGCTGCTCGGCTCTGTTCGTTTCCGAAGTCGATCCCGCGAAGGCCGGTTGCCCAGTGCACCGACCCACGCGGGTCGCTTCGTTCTGGTCACGTCAGACGCAACCGCCCCGGGCGGAATCGTAGGGCGGCGGGTCGTAGAGAAACGCGTCCTAGGGAGACCCGCTCTCGGGATCGGGCTGCCCGCCTTCTTGCTTCTTCTCTGCCCGTTTCTTCTCTGCCTGGTGAGCGTTGGCTGTGTCCCGCTCCCGACCAGCCCATCCTCCCCGAACGCCATGGGGCGGGGCACTCCGCGCGAGGCACACACGCCGCTCTACCGCGATCCCTCCCCCAGCTATGAAGAACTCAGTTTCCCCGACACCCCTGCGCTCGATGCGAATGAGATCGAGTTTCGACCCGCGACGTTCGATCCAGAGTACGGGGGCGATCCAGAGTACGGGGGCGATCCAGAGTACGGGGGCGGACCTGAGTACGGGGGCGATCCAGAGTACGGGGGCGGACCTGAGTTCACCGACGAACCGCGGGGAGAGCCGGCCCGCGCGGTCTCCAAGCAGCCGGGCGCGTCGCTCTCCGAGCGGCTCAGTTTGGGGCGTCGCGATGCAGGGCAGGCTCTCAAACGAGGTCAGGGCGGAAGTCTCGGAACGTCGACGCAACCGTTTTCTCCTGTGACCTCACTCCCCGAGCGAACCGGGATCACCATGATCGATCTCCCTGCCGAAGGGAACGCCCTCGCCCATCGCCGCGATCGACTGCTCGGTGAGCTCGAAACCTTCCGCGGACGGGATGAGCGAGATCTTGCCGACGGGGAGCGCCTCGCGAAACACCGCACTCAGCGACAACTGATGGCGCTTCACTTCCTTCTCGATGCCACGGACTCTTCCCATCTCGAACCGTTGATCGACAGCTTGAGTCACCCTTACGAAGCGTCGCGGGAGCACTCGCTGCTTCGCGCATCGTTCTACGAGTCCGTCGACTTCGAGCAAAAAAGCGCTGAGATCCTGGCAGAACTCGCAAAGTCTGGGGGACAACTGGGCCCTCTGGCCGAGACCGCCTCTTCGTTCAGGATCTCTGCCCCGGTCGTCTGCACGCGCATCGATGGCTTGGGTCGCTACCGAGTGGTCGAGCGCGCGACCTTCCGCCCCAGCACCGAACTTCGTCTCTACGTCGAAATCTTCGGGATTCAAAACTCCGAAGCCCTCGGGAAGTACCGCCAACGACTGGAAGTCGAGTTCTCCCTCGTCGACCGCGATGGCATGACGCGCGGAAGCCAAACGAGCCGAACCGAAGGGCCACCCGTCGAAGAACCAGTCATCGATTCATTCCTCAATCTGCGCTACTCGATCCCTCGCGAGGTGCCGTACGGCAAAGCGAAGCTTCACGTGACCGTGCGCGACCTGATCTCGGGCGCTGTCACCCGTCAGACTCTCGACCTGCAAATCGAGCCGTAGTGTCGGGCCCATCAGGAATCAAAATCACGGGTGGGAGCCTGCGCGGAGAGACCGTGAAGGTGCTCCCCGGCATGACGATTCGGCCGATGCGAAGCCGCGTACGCGAGGCGCTCTTTTCGATCATCGGACCGGAGATCGAACGCTCGAAGGTGCTCGATCTGTACGCAGGCTCCGGCGCGCTCGGAGCTGAATCGATCTCCCGTGGGGCCGCGCGGGTGATCTTCGCCGAGAAGGACCCGCGCGTTCTCCGCATCCTCCACGAAAATCGCAAACTGCTCGGGCTCACGGCCCAAACCGAAGTCCAGATCATCGACCTCAATATCGCCTCGCCGAAGTGCAAAACGCTCTTCGACATCGCGCTCTGCGATCCCCCCTTCCCCAACTTCAAAGACGACCTCGACTCCGACCGGAATCCGTGGGGAGTGATCGAGCGAGTCGTCCGCGACTGCTTGGCGGTCGGCGGAAGAGTGGTGATGGAGCATCCGCGGGGCGAGGTGCCTCCGGAGAGCACAGTGATCAAATGGCGCGAGGCGCGTCGCTACGGAACATCGGAGTTGCGCTGGGGGCGCAAGTTGACAGCAGGCGAAGAGACCGTCGAGCCA
>CALEHF010000358.1 GCA_937876125.1 uncultured bacterium | reverse complement strand
CCATGCGCGGGACACCGGGGAGAAAAGGGGGACGAGTGTCTACGAGTCTGTGTCATAGACCGCTTCCGAGTCGGCGAGGTCGATCCAGTTCGGCGAGGATCTGCCCGGGGATGCGGCACGCTCTGATTCTTGTGATTCTTCTCAGTGGCGGTCCGCTCCTCTTCCTGGGGTGCCAAGGATTCACCCACGTGAAGCCCGCTCCCGCGATGAGCCTTCCCACGCCTCCGAGTTCCCCCGTCTCGATTCCCCTCGCATTCTTCCGCATGGAAATGAAGCGCTACGTGACGCCCCTCGATCGGCTGTCCGTGCGCTCGACCAACAAAGATCAGCTGCTCTGGCACTCGCTTCCGCGCACGACCGACTGGGCCACGATCCCGAGGCAGGGAGAGGGTTTGGTTTGTTCGGTCGCACTCGTCGAGGAGGGGCGGCACCTCTTCGCGGCCGCACCTGTGGGTGCTCTGCCCCGGGCCGCTTCGGTCGAAGTTGTCGTCGATCGCCAGCCCCCGACCGTGAAGCTGTGGTTCGAGAGGATGCGACGCTCGTCCCAAGCCGGAACTCACTTCCTCCTACGGTGGCGTGTCGACGATGAGAATCTTGCCTCCCGCGGGGCGCGACTCGAGTGGCGAGAGCCGGGTGGCGACTGGCAGCCGCTCTCGAGCGATCTCCTCAACTCCGGCAGGATGCTCTTCCCGATTCCCGATGCTTCCGCTGCGCTGCACAAGCTCAGGTTCAGTGCCCGCGATCTGGCGGGGAACGAGTCCCATGTCGAAGTCTTGCTCGGCGAGGCATTTGACCGTCAGGTGTGGACCGCGGGAGCGTCGCGCACACCGTCTCGCTCGGCTGAGTCGGCGACGTTGTTTCCGGGTGAGGCTGAATTCGACTCGAACGAAGTGGCTCGCGGAGACGGTGCCAATCCAGACGGTGCCAATCCAGACGGTGCCAATCCAGACGGTGCCCGTCCGCGCCCCGCCGTCAGCGGGATCGGTCCGGTGAACGTCGAGCCGATCTCGTTTTCAGCCGGCTCCGAGCAAGAAACCACTTCCGCGATCGCTGTCGATCGTGTACCCACCGCCAGAGCTGAGTCGATCCCGTGGCCGGTGCGGAGCGGCGAAGTCCTCTCTGGAGGAGATCTCCTTCCGAGCCCCATTCGCGGCGCGGTCGCCTTGATCGCTCCCGACGGGCGCGAAGTGCTCCTCGCCCGGGAGGGGAACCGCATTCTCCTCCCCAAAGTGCACGGCGCCGGGTATCACCTCGCCGCGCGCAGCCTGCGCTCACCCCCGTTTACGATCGATAGCCAGGCACCCGAGATCACTCTCGAGGCGGTCCAGCCAGACACGACCGGCGTACGGATCTCTTGGCGCCTCGCCGACCCCGATGAACCGGGGGGCGTGCGCGTCGTTGCGAGGATCGATCAGAAGGGGGAGACGACTCCCCTGGTGGAGTTACTCACTTCGCCACAGCTGATTCCACTGCCGGTCGGCGACTACACCGTGACGATCGAGGCGCGCGATGCCCGCGGACACCTCGCCCGGTGCACGCCGGTCGAGACGACGGTGGGGGCCGTGCCTCCGAATGTTCGCGACTTGGCGGGGACGACGATTCCCGGCGGGCGCAGCCGCTACCTTCTCATCGATCGCGGTGCGGCGGTCGGGACGATCCATCTCCACGCCCGGCCGATCGATGGCGCCCCTTCGATCGCCATCGCCGCGATCGATTCCGGAACTCGCATGTTGTTGTGGGATGTGCCGCCGATCGAGGGTCAGTTCCACCTCGAGGTGCGCTGGCATGACGGCGCGGGTGAGCCGAGGGTGAGAGTTCTCGCCCCTCCGTTCACGATCGATGCCACTCCACCCCAGCCGACGATCACGATCTCCGAGCGCAGCGCCAAGGACGCGTTCGAGCTGGTTGTCGAGAGTCAGGAGTCGGTCGAAGTCGCGGGAGTAGTCCGTCGTCGCGGCCAGGACGAGCCTTGGAATTCGATCGACAGTGGTTGGCACGTCACCGGGGGAGCTGCTGCTCGTCAAACAGAAGCTTCTCGTCTGGTCGTCGCGATCGAGGCGGAAACGTGGGGAGAAGGGGAATGGTTCACAGGGGTCGTGATTCGCGATCGTTGGGGACAGCTTCTCGATGATCCGATCGCTGCCCCCGTTCTCGAGATCGATCGTACTCCCCCCCGTATGACCGACCGAGATCTGGCCACTCGCTGGGCAGAGGGCGAGCCCTTGGGAGCGATCGTCTCGCTCTCTGAGCCTGCGGCGATCGTAAAGGTGACCTGGGTGAGCGATCGAGGGACCCGGGCGATTCCATTTGAAGTCTCCGCCGCGCGATCGGGGGGGGCGGTGATTCGGATCGGCGCACTCTCCGCCGGGAGCGGGAGACTGGTCGCCGAAGCCGTCGATCGTGCCGGCAACCGAGTTCGGTGGGAGAAAGATGTCGAGGTGGCCGGCGCTCTGCTCGGCCCGATCGTGATCTATCCCGCGGGTCGCAAGGTTCCTCCTGGAGATGAGATTTTCGTTGAGGTTCCGCTCGCTCCCGACGGCGTCGCTCGCAGGCGGGCCGAGTTGCGGCTCTTCGACGAGTTGGGAGAACGCCGCGCGCAACAATCTCTCGCCGATCATGCGCGGGTTTCGTTCCGCGCCCCCGAAGAGGCGGGTCGCTATCGGCTCGAAGTCGGTCCGACCGGCCAACCGCCCTTCACCGGAGGGACGATCGAGTTTGAGGTCGATCCGCAGGCCAACCCCGTCCACCGTTTGCGAGAGCTGGTCCTCCGCGTGAGGAAGTGGGAGACGCGGAAAGCGAGGGAGGGGGAGGGTCCCTCAGTCGAAGCCGAACGGCTCGTTCTGGTTGAGGATCTTCACCGCGAGCTCCTCGACGATCCGCGTCGGGGCCAGGCGAGACGCGCCCTCGCCCGGATGCACCTTCTCTCCGCCACCCCGCGCCGAGATCTCGCGGCAGAGGTTCTCCACGAGGGGCTCAGGCTCGCACTTCCAGACAGCGACCGCGCTGCGCTTCTCAACGACCTCGCGGTGATTACGCTCGAGAGTGATCCCGACCAAGCGCACCAGCTCCTCACGCGGGCCGTCAAACTCGATCCGACCTCCATGCGTCATCAAAACTTGGCCGATATCTGTTGGCGCATCGGGCGCTTCTCCGATGCTTCCCGCGGCTACTCAGCTGCGTTCGCCCTCAATCCGGAATCGACGGTGAGTCGAGAGCGTTGGGCGCTCGCGATGGCGAGGCGAGGGACGACCAGTCGGGAGGAAGCGCGGACAACTCTCGAAGGTTGGT
>CALEHF010000357.1 GCA_937876125.1 uncultured bacterium | reverse complement strand
GGCGTCTCGTCGTCGAGAACGAGGTCGCGCGTGGCGGGATGGGGAGCATCCTCAAGGTTCACGACGTCGATCTGCGTCGGACACTCGCGATGAAGGTCATCCGCGGGCAATCGGGCGCGAGCTCGACTGGCGAGGTTCCGGGAGTTCAGCCCAATCTGGTCGAGCGCTTCCTCGAGGAGGCTCAGGTCACCGGCAGGCTCGAGCACCCCGGCGTCGTCCCCATCCATGAACTCGGGGTCGATTCCGAGGGGCGACTCTACTTCACCATGCCCTTGGTCGGCGGTCGGACACTCGCCGAAGTCTTTGACCACGTTCGCGACGAAGATCCAAAGTGGAGCCGGACCGGTGCTCTCGGGCTCCTCCAGAAAGTCTGCGAGACGATGGCGTACTCCCATCACGTCGGAGTGGTGCACCGGGACTTGAAGCCCGCCAATGTGATGGTGGGGGACTTTGGCGAGGTGTATGTGATGGATTGGGGATTGGCACGCGTGCGGGAAGCGACGAATGCCCGCGATATTCGCCCAGCAGATGAAGCCGACAACGATCGGACCCGTCTTCTCGATGCTGACTCTCCACTGCGGACGCGCGACGGTGCCGTGCTCGGCACTCCTTCCTACATGTCCCCAGAGCAGGCGCTCGGCGAGAGTGAGCGCGTCGATGCGGCGTCCGACATCTACGCACTCGGCTCGATGCTTTACCACCTCCTCGTCGGGGCAGCTCCATACACCTCTGAGGAGTCTCGGAACTCTCGCGAGGTCCTCGCCGCCGTGCGGCGCGGTCCGCCGCCATCGATCGAATCCTTGGCACCAAAGACCCCGGCCGAGCTGGTCGCGATTTGTGAGCGAGCGATGGCGCGCGAGCCTGAGGACCGCTACTTGGACATGGCAGCGTTCGCGAGCGACCTTCAGGCCTATCTCGAAGGACGTGTGGTGCGCGCGCACCGCACCGGCGCCTGGGTTGAACTGCGCAAGTGGGTCGGGCGGAACCGCCTTGCGGCCAGCGTGGCCGCGATCGCGCTCGTCGCAGTGCTGCTGGGGGTGGTCGGCGTCGCCGCGGCGGAACGGCGCTCTGCGGACCTGTCGCGCTCGTTCATGATCTTCTACCTCGAGGAGGAGGCGAACACCCTGTGGCCCGCGGTTCCCGAGATGATTCCGGGGATGGAGCAGTGGCTGACAGACGCTCAAGAGCTGGGGGCACGGATTGAGACGGCGATCGCCGGGCTGCCCGGCGACAGCCAGGTGCTCGCCGAGCGTCAAGCGGGGATGCGTGCGTCGAATCAGCGCATCAAGAACTTGCGAGTGAAGATGGAGGACCGTCTCGCCTTCGCGGCATCGATCGAGGAGCTCACGCGCACTTCGCCGGAGGCTCGTGCCGCGTGGAACACGGCGGTCGCGTCGATCGCGGCCTCCGAGAGATACCAGCGCGTGGAGCCCTTTCAGCTCACGCCGCAGCTCGGGCTCTTCCCATTGGGCGAGAACCCGACGACCGGGTTGTGGGAGTTCTGGCATGTCCAGAGCGGCTTGCGCCCCGAGCTGAACCCAAACTGGAGCGAGGATGCGCTGGAGTGGAATCCCGAGACCCCCGGGTCTTGCAATCGCTGGATCATCGGAGAGGAGACGGGGATCGTGTTCGTCCTGATCCCCCGAGGCACGTTTCGCATGGGCGCCGAACGTCCCCCCGTGGGGGTCGAGTACGAAGTCACTGCGGATGGACTTCGGGTGTCGCTCGTGGAACCGGGTTCTCTCGCCGATCGCGCGGGAATCCAGATCGACGATGTTCTGCAATCGGTGAACAAGGTTCCCATCAGGAACGTGAAGCAGTTCGACAGCCGTTTACATACCCTCAGGCCCGGCATTGATACAGAGTTCGCAGTGCGACGTGGGAACGAGGAACGAGTACTGAGCGCAGAGGTCAAAATCGGTTTCGGATCTCCCAACATCAACCCATGGACGGAGTCGGACTCTGGTCCCATCCACGACGTCACACTGCAGCCCTACTTTATCTCCAAGTACGAGATGACCCAGGGGCAATGGCTGCGTAGTCCGGTCGAGATTCTCGATCCGAGCACCCGCGGAAAGCCGTTCCGCCAGACCCCCGACCCTCGGCTCGGGATTCCCGATCACATCGTTGATCGCTCCCACCCCGTCGAGAGCGTCTCCTGGTTCGACTCTTATCAGACCCTGGAAAGACTCGGCCTCTCGCTCCCGACCGAGGCGCAGTGGGAGCGGGCCGCTCGCGCGGGAACGGGAACCCGCTTCTGGCCAGGGAACAGGATCGTGGATCTGCAAGGGAAGGAAAACATCGGCGATGCCACCGCCGCGCAGACAGTTCCCGGTTGGGCCGCCAGCATGTTGGTGAACGACAGGTTCGTCGCGCATGCTCCAGTCGGAAGTTTCGAGCCGAACGGTTTCGGGCTCCACGATGCCTTAGGGAACGTCTCCGAATGGAGCCGCGAAGCGAGTGTCCGTGGATACCCCGACCCCGTGCAGGATGAGGACGGTGCGAGAGGACCCGGCCCCGAGGTCGCCACGAGCCATCGCGTCGCCCGAGGAGGCCAATTCACGAGGGCCGGTATCGGTGTGGCGGGGCGCT
>CALEHF010000356.1 GCA_937876125.1 uncultured bacterium | reverse complement strand
CGCGCGCACTCAGCGCGTGGCTTCGATCCTCTGGATCCGCGCTGCGAGTTTCTCGCGCACATCGAAGTACGGCTCTCGTGCCAGATCGGCTCCGATCGCCTCCGCCTTCCGCATTCCTCGGCGATAGAGGCCCAGAGCTTCATCGGGATCTCCCCGCTCCTCGGCCAATACCCCCAACATCAGGTAGCCGACCGGGACTCGGGTAGACCCCGGATAGCGCTCAATCGCGGTCTCGAAGGCTTCCTGGGCCAGATCGGGTCGTGCCACACTGCGCTGAATCTCGCCGAGAGTGTAAAGGCCCCGCTCGGCGTGATCCGCGTATCGTTCCCGTTCCACCTGTCGTGGATCGCTGGCGAGAAACGCGTCCTCCGCAGAGAACATCGTGTCGAGGTAGCGGCGCGCTGCGTTCGGATCACCCAGCTCAAAGCTGTGCTCGGCAGCGTACAAGCAGGAAACGGCGAGGTTCGCCGAGCCTTGATTCGGAGAGAGCCAGCTCGCCGCTTCCCCCCAAGCGTCGCGCGCTTCCGCGAGCGCACGGATCCCGGTCGGATCTTTCGCGCCTGTGAGCGATTTCTCGATGATGCGGGCGCGCTGGTAGACCGCTTCTTTCCAGTAGGGACTCGAGGTGCCGAGCGCGTGGCGCACCAGATCGAGGACCTCGAGGGCGCGCGCGTCGTCACGGAGCTGCTCGAAGGCCCACGCTTGATCGAGTTGCAAGATTTCGCGGACCGGCGTGGTGGCGTCGGGCTCTTCGATGGCGCGGTCTACGGCATCGATGACGCGCTTCGCGCGTCCCAACAGCCGTTCGATCTGAATCCCGATCACCACCGCATCCCACACTTGAGAGTCATCGGAGCGACCGTGACTGAACGCGTCGGATGCCTCGAGAACAGCCTCGCTGGCAAGATCGAGCTTCCCCGCCAAGATGGCGGATTTCGCAGCGTCGATGAGAAGCGAACTTTGCTTCGGATCGCGGCGCGCAGTGCGGAGAAACGACTCCGCCGCGCTGAGCCAGTGCGTGGCAGCTTGCTCGGGATCGGACTCGGCGAGAGATTCCGCGAGCGATCGCTCGAGCTCTCCCTCGGCGCTCCACAAGTCGAGAGACTCGCCGGTGAGGCGGCGCACCCGGTCGTAGGCTTCGCGCGCAAGGGCGAGGTTGCCGACCTCGGCCAGCGCATTCCCTCGCTCGAACAGTTCATCAGAGAGGCGCAATCCTTCGAGCGAGTAGTCGAAGGAGAGTCCGCGGCCGCCGGTGAGACGACGTTCGAAGTAGTCGAGCCGTTCGACGATCGCGGGGTCCGCGAGCGCTTCGGGCGGTCGAATCTCTAGATCGACCCGAAAGCGCAACAAGCCCCCCGCCTCGGCGAGAGGGTCGTAGGCGGCGTCGCGTTCGAGCGGCTTCAAGGCCTCGACCGCCTGGAGGCGCAGACCCTCCGCGTTCGCGAGCTCTGACGCGCGCTCTTCGAAGAGGACCAACAATCCGCCGATCTCGGAACGTGACAGTCCGGGAGGAGGCCCTTCATCGAGAAGCGCGAGAAGCCGACTCTCGTATCCCTCGGTCCGACCCTCGCCGAGCGCAACCCGCGCCTCGAGGAAGGAGAGATAGGCGAGATCGCGCTTCTGGTGCAGTTCGGTGCGAAGGATTTCGAGGGTACGGTCGAGCCATTCTCGCCCCTCGTCGCCGAGTTCCGCCCACGTCTTCCCGCTTGCGAATCGGAGCGCGGGAGTATCGACGATGGTCGCGAAGTGCGCTCGCTCTGCGAAGCGGCGCCACCGTTCGACGTCGCGCGGGTAGAGCAGGCGCTCGTCGCTGGGGCGCTTCGTGTCGAGGGTCAAGAGATCGAGGATAGCCGCCTCTCCCCGCTCTCCGCCGTCGAGACGCACCCGCCCCGCTTGCAGGAGTCGCTGGAAGAAATCGGAGCGGCTCCGCTCGAGGAGATCGATGACATGGGAGAGTTCGGCGCGATCTTCGAGCTCGAGCGCCGCCATGCCGACACCGAGCAGCTTACGCGACCGCGCCTCGAGCGATCCGGTCGGCGGCAACGAAGTCTGCTTTTCTCGGAGTCGCGCTCCAGCGATCCGCGCTCGGGTGAGATCGATCACTGCGCGTCGGCCGAGCCGAGCGGAGAGCCCCGGATCTCCGCGCTCTTCTCGTCCCGACGAGAGGACCGCCTCGAGAGCGAGGACCGCAGCCTCGATCTGATCGGTGAGAGCATCTATTCCAGCGGAGGAGGAGGGGCGCTCTTCGAGGCCTGCCTCGACCTCAGCGAGGCGTTCGACCCCCTCGAGCCAGAGTGAAATGCGATTCGCGGTCGCGGTGTTTCCACCCGGGCGACGCTCGAGCTCGCTCGGCTCGCGGTAGCGCGCCAGCAAAGCCTTCAACGTCCGATCGCGAGTGCTGCCGGCGAGGTAGGCGAGCGAGCGCGCCCACTCCGCGGAGAGTTCCAAGGAAGGTTCGCTCGCCCCGGTCTCCCAGAGAAGCAAGGGGGCCCACTGCGCGGCGATTTCACGATCGCCGAGAAGTGCCGCCGATTCGAGAATCCAGCCAGGATCGGTTCGATCGTGCTCGGCGAGCCAGCGAGCAAGGCGGTGGTGCTTGATGAACTTCTCCGTCACAGACCGGAATCGTTCGAGACCTCCCGCGGCGATCGCGTGCTGCCGCAAAATTGCGAGGGCTTCCCCCGGGTCATCGATGGACACCTGACGCGACACCGCGGCGGCGATGACCTTCGACTCTGTTTCGAGGAGTTTCGAACCTGGATCTTTGAGGAGGCGCTTTTCGAGAGCCTTGACCACCTGGGAGAGGGCCGCGGAGGAGAAAGTGTTCAGCTCATCGGGAGAGATCAGGGCGCCGAACGACTCGGGACCGACACTTTCGATGCGTGCCACCGTCGCGGCGGCATCGCCAGCCTTCGAGTCATTTTCGAGCTCTGCTTGAAGAGACTCGAGATCGACCCGCGCTCCGAACATCTCCTCGGCGCGAGCCTGGTCAGCGCCCAATTGCTCGGGGGGCGACCCCGAGTCGAGCAGCATCCAAAGCACCGGCGCGAGAAGAAGGGTGATCCCCCCGGCGATGAGCTTCGGCTTCATTTCTTCGGAGAGACGCATCGTCTACCCCATCGATCGGGTGCGGCGTGCACCGGGACGCGAAACGGTCGAGCACAGGACAGATCGAGCACTGGCCCCCTCGGAGCTGTCCCCTTCGGAGCTGTCCCCTTCGGAGCTGTCCCCTTCGGAGCTGT
>CALEHF010000355.1 GCA_937876125.1 uncultured bacterium | reverse complement strand
CCCTCTCCATCCGGAAACGAGGTGCGGAAGGAAATGAATGGCGATGCCGGAGAGGCAAAAGAGCAGGCCGGCAGCGATCGACCAGGCGGCGGGGGAGCTCTGCCCACGTCCGGCGATCCAACTCCCCGCGGCACTTCCGAGAAGAAAGGCACCGAGCGTCAGTGCCAAACCGATCCCGTCGGAACCCACCACGATCGACACTCCACGTCCGAGCCACAACTCGGCCCCAAGAATGACGAATCCGATCAAGAAGAGCGCATGTCCGCCACGACTCGCCGCCCTGGAATCAACCTCGGCGGACATCACGACTCCCCGGGCTCTCGAACCGACCGACTGGTGGAATTTGCTTCAGTGCTTCCTCGGCCCGCACCCGCGCTTCGGGGGAAAGATTGGGTTCGTCACGCCATGCGGAGTACCAACGCTTTGCGGCGACGGGATCATCCGCCCGGAGCGCGAAGGCTCCCAGCATCGCATGCATCCGAGGCTCCCGAACCCCCGCCTCGTACTCGCTCGCCAGGAACTCGTACGCCACCTTCGGGCCTCGCAAGACTCGAAGGATCTCCGCCGCCTCGATGGCGGGCTCGCCGCGTTCCGCAATGGTTGCGAGCTCCCTGACGCGACCGTACGCTTCGATGGCGAGATCCAGTTGAACGATCGCGACCCCCTCGTCTCCCGCTCGCGAAGCTTCATAGCCGCGACGCACGTGCAAGCGTGCAATACGCACGCGAAGTGCAAATCGTCGATCGCGCTCCGCGGGGCCCTCAGCGTGAGTCTCCGCTTTGAGGAGAGCTTGGATCGCGTCGTCGAGTTTGTTTTCTCCCTCGAGACGATCGGCGAGCATCGACAACGCCGAGACGCGCGTCGGATCTTCGACCTGAGCCGCGGGAGTCTCTAGCATTTTGATCCGGGCGCGCGCCTGAGCGTATCCCACCCGCGCACGCTCATCATCGGGGACAGCCTCGAGGACAACCTCGAAAATGCGCACCGCGTCTTCAAGCTCTCCCGCTCCGAGCACAATCTCCCCGAGCGAGAGAAGCGCCGGCAGGTGCCTGGGTTCGTCCTCGAGAATCCCTTCGAGAAGACGGCGCGCTTCTGCCAGCGAGTGAAGGTGGAGATGACACTCCGCCGCCTTGTAAAGAGCGCTCGAGCGCCGCCCCTTCACCCCGATCGCCTCCGCAGACTCGAGGAATGCCTCGAGCGCTTCCTCCCAAAGCTCTTCGGACGCCCGCACGATACCGAGCTGATACCAAACCCGGGCACGCTCACGCTCGTTGCCGGTGCGGCCGAGGGTTTGGAGGAGTGCCAACTCGGACTCTGCTCCTTCGCCCGCCTCCGCGAGAGCTGCAGCGAGGAATAGACCCGCCTCGAGATTGAGGGGCGATGCCGCATCGATCGCGATCACTCGCTCAGCCGCAGCCACCGCGCCTTCGCGATCCCCCAGGCGCTCCCGCACCTTGAGCAACTCGATCCAAACGACCGCATCTTCTGCGACCGGCGTTCCGTCGGTGTCGGTTTCGCTCAAGAGCGTGAGCAGGTGTTGTCGAGCGAGGAACAGGTCATCGTCAAGGTTCGAGGTCGCCAAGATTCCGGCCCGAATCTCAAGCGCTTGCAGATAGTAGCCTTGTTGAAGGGGCTCTCGATCGATCGGCGCGAGAAGATCGATGGCGATCCCGAGAGTCTCGACCGCCTCCGCGGATCGACCGAGTTGCTGCGCTGCGTTTCCCCAACCGAAGTGCGCGCGTGCGCAGCGTGGATAGGCCTCGGCCGCCGACTTCCAGAGTGGGTAGGGACCCGCCCACGCCTCGAGCCGCGCCACACTCAAGCCTCCCCAGATCAGCAGTAAGAGCGCCACTCCCGCGAGAGTTCCTTCGGGCATTCGTACTCGGAGTGTCTGTCCCAAGGGGACGAGGAGCGCGAAGAACGCGAGACTGGGCAGGTACAAGTGATGCTCTGCGAAACGTTCGGGGTGCGGGACCATCTGCGCCACCGGTGCAATCAAGACAAAGAAGAGCACGATCGCGGTCGAGAGCTCCGGTCGCTTCTTGCGCTGGCGCCACGCGACGGCGAGCACCCCGGCGATGAGCAGCCAAGCAACTGCCCCCGTCCACGGCGAAAAGGGACCGGTCGACGCAGGGAAGGCATCGAAGGAGTAGTCGACGCTCAGTGAACTCGGCCACACCAGGAGACGTACATACTCGAACATCGCCCGCCCCGATCCGAAGAACGCTGTGAAGGGCGTACCGCCCCACCAACCGGTGCCGCCACCGGGGTTCTGTCGGGTGAGCAACAAGGCGGAAAAGACCGCCGCCGCGATGAACGAGGGGAGCCAGAGAGGCAATCGATCGATCGCTCGCTTCGGGCCGGTGCGGTCCCCCTCGTGCGGGGCGGCAAAGCCCTCCAGGAGTAGCATGGCGATCGGAAGTGAGACCGCCATCTCCTTCGCCCCGAGTGCGAGCCACGTCACGCCGGCGAGGATCAGGCCGCGCCCCCACCCGCCGTCTCGACGCCCCTTCGCATAAATGCAGAGCGCGAGCAGGTAGAAGGCGAGGAACAGAACGTCGCGCCTCCCTGAAATGTAGGCCACGGACTCGGTCTGAATGGGGTGCAGCGCGAACCCGAGCGCGAACAGCGATGGGAACCAGATCGGTACGGTCGGGAGCAACTGAAGAATGAGGAGCGCGATGAGGAACGTGTTCAAGGCGTGGAGGAGCGCATTGTGAGCGTGGAAGATCGCCGGGGAGGATGTGCGCCCATCCGCTCCTGCGAGCCCGAACGCACGGGACATCCGTACGTCGAGTCGCAACGAGATGAATCGAACCGGCCGAAACGCGGTGCGCACTTGAGTTTCTTCCTCCGCGCGAAAGATCCCGGTGAGTCGATCGAAGACGTAGGAGAGCTCTGCCCCCACCGATTCGTTCGGGCGCCACAGCTCATCGTTCTCGAGCACCAGCTTGCGATCGTCGAACACGAACTCGCCATCGAAGACCGGCATGTAGACAGCGAACGCGATCACCGATGCCAGTATCGCGAGTCCGATCCGTGGAGAGGTCAGCGCTCGGATCCAACGTTCCGACCTGGTTCCGCTGCCAGGGTCTCGGTCGGTCACGACGCCCATTCGAGCACCTCATGCATGTGTTTGATGAAGATCTGAGTCCGCGCCGCCACCGTCAATTCGTGCGTGTCGACCGCCGCCATCGCGCGCCAGCGGGAGCGCACCCCTTCCGCACCCTCCGAGACATAGCGCACCACCAGTGCGACGATCGCCTGAACGACGGCGTCGGAATCTGTGGGCAAGGGGAGGAGCGTCCCACCTGGGAACTGATCTGCCAGGGCAGGGATCCCCCCCACCGGGGTCGCCGCCCACGGCAGCGCACACGCAATCGCCTCTTGGAGGACAAGCGGCGTTCCTTCATTTTGGCTGGGGAGGAGGAGGAGATGGGCGGTTGTCATCGCGTCTCTGACCTCCGCCGCCGACAAGTCACCGCGCATGGTTCCGACCCCCTCCGGTGCCTCATCCGAATCTCCCCGGCCGATCCAATCGAGCCGGACGGCGACTCCGCGGCCGTGACACTCGGACATCGCCCGGGCCACCAGCGGCGCGCCTTTCGCGTCGATCGGGTCGCCGACGAAGAGGACACGGAGAGTTCCATCGAAAGTAGGAGGCGCATCCGCCGCGCTGAAGTCCCCGTCGACTCCCACCGGGAGCACCACGATCGGAGGCGGTGGCCGAACCAGACTGCGCACGACCTCGGCGAGTGCATGGCTCGCGACGAAGAGCAACGAGGCGCGGTGGAGGGCAGAGCGCAGCATGCGCCTCCCGACCATGCTCCGTGCGTAGACATTCACGTCGGAGCCGTGGGCGTAAAGAACGAGAGGGAGTTGGAGTCGCTTTGCCACCCGCGCAGCGATCCACCCCGCCGGGACCACCCAATGTGCGAACACGCAGCCACCACGCGCTTGTTCCCGGGAGCGATCGGACCACCGCTCCCGCGCCGCCAGCACCATCGAGGCACAGTAAGCCGCTGCGGCGAGAGGCGAGATTCCCCGCGACTTGACCGTCGCGCCCCCCGATGGATAGGGGAAGCGTTGGACGTGAATGCCGTGGCGTTCCTCGTTCGCAGGATCGCTCTCGTACACGAGGGGGGCGAGAACCTCGCACTCGAAGTGATCGAGGGTGGCGCGATGGAGCGTCTCTAGAAACCGCGCCCGGCGTGGCCTGGTCGGGCCCGGCCACGCAGCGGTCAAGATCCGAACCACCGGGCGGCTCATTGTTCGGCCTCAGCGTCTCCCGTGTCGACGACGGTCTCTCCGTGACGCACGGACTTGAGCCGATGAGACCGTGGGCTGCGGGTACGCCACGCGAGCCACTCTCCCAGAATTCCCGTCGCGATCAGCTGACCCCCGAGAAGAAGGAGCAAGATGCCGAACGCGAGTTGTGGATACTGAAACGCGATCGTCTTTTTCGAGAACCACTCGAGAGCGAGTTCTCCACACACCCCGGTGCCGATCAACCCAGAGAGAACACCCACCAGCAAGAAGGGGTGTCCCGGCCGCTCTTCGTATCGAAAAAGGAACACCACGGCGAACAGATCAAAAATCGCACCTGGGAAACGCTCCCCACCGAAGTGCGACTTTCCCGCCGCGCGCGGTCGGTGCGTCACTGCCACTTCCCCGACGCGGTACCCCCACCAATGGGCAATCAGGGGCACGAGTCGAAACCGTCCCGCTTCAAGGGGAAGCTCCCGGGCGAGTTCGCGGCGCATCACTTTGAAGCCACAGTTGATGTCTCGAAGACACGGCCCGCCGAGGAACCGCGCGAGCCGGTTGTACAGCCACGAACTGAGGATCTTGAAGGTCGAATCGCGACGATTCTCCCGGAGACCACTGACCAGATCGAGTCCCCCCTCGATAGCGTCGAGAAGGCGGGGCAGCTCGGCAGGATCTTCTTGAAGGTCCGCATCTATTGTCGCGATCATCCGACCCCGGGCGTGGGCAATCCCCGTCGCGAGCGCTGCCCCCTTGCCGAATCGTCTCCGATGGCTGAGGACGATGATCGAGGGATCGCGGGAAGCGAGCCGAGCCAGCTCTGTGTCGGAACCGTCGCGGCTCCCATCGTCGACCAGGATGAGTTCGTACGACGAGGTGATCGATTGAAGGGCCACCAGAGTCGCATCGAGGAGAGGCTCGAGATTCGGAAGTTCGTCGCAGATCGGAACCACCAGGGAGACCTCCGGAGTCTCGCTCGCCTTGGATCCGGGGGGCAACGCGTTTTCAGCACCCACCTCAGATCACCTCCGGGAAGGCGACCTCGTACTGGTCCTTGAGAATCTCCGCGAGGTCCCAGAAGTTTTCGACCTCGTGGTCCGGCTCGGTCGCTCCTTGTACATCTCGGTTGTGACCCTCACGCAAGATACGCACCGTCACCATGCCGATCGCGTTTGCGGGATCGATGTCGAGCTCCGGTTGATCCCCGACGTACATGCACTCCGCGGGTCGGAGGTTCAGGTCACCGCAGGCGCGTTGATAGAGCTTCGGATTCGGCTTCGAAATCCCGATCTGATGAGAGATGAAGATCGCGTGGGGAGTCAGGTACTCGTCGACTTTCAGTCGCACCAACTTCTCCGCCTGCTTGACCTCGAGTCCTTCCGTGATGATCCCGCGGATCAAGTCTGTTCGCGCGAGACGACGGAGCACCTCATAGGCATCTTCGAACGGCTCGAGATAGCGGAACTTCGTCTGATGGTAGGCGACCATCCCCGCGGCGACGATCAGACTCGAGTTCAGCCCGCGAGTGACGCGGCGTGGCAGCCGGAGGAGTAGCTTGTCGAAGTGCTTGTCGTAGTTCGAGCTGAACTCCCGCACGACTTCGGCAAGCTCTGCGATCAGCAGCTCCCGGTCGATCTTGAGGCCCGCCTGGATCATCGCATCCACACTCGCGGCACGCGCTCGCTTGGCGAAGTCGCGCGTCGAGAACAAGGTGTTGTCGATGTCGAAGAAGATGGCTTTCAGCATGGACACTAGCCTATCGAGAGCAGTGATGGGGGGGAACCCCAGTCTTTCTGAGTCGCGTCACGAAACGGTCGTGGCACCGACTCGTTCATCGCAGCCAGGAGAGAGAAAGTATCGAGTCAGCGAGACGAAGCGAGCCCGCGGCAGGGTTTCCCGCCACGGGCTCGATTCACTGTTTCGACTCAAGAAGAGCTAGTTGTAGAGGTCCCTTTCCTCCGCGCGCAGATCGACGATCTTCGCGGTGATCAGGATGTAGAGCGAACGCTTCTCGTTGAGGTACGCCTTCCGACGGAATGCGTTCTTCAAGAGTGGAATCTTGCCGAGGATCGGAATCGTCGACTCGTACTTGCGCTCGTTCAGGCTCCGGAAACCACCGAGAAGCACCGTTCCGCCGTCCGGCACGGTGACCGAGGTGAACGCCTGCTGCAGCGAGATCTCGGGCAGATCGATCTCCACCAGGCTCGCCGCCGCGTTCAAGGTTCCGAGGCTGATCGTCACGGTCGAAATGATGCCGTTGATCAAACTCGCGAGAGTCGGTCGCACGTCGAGTGTGATGTACTTCCGGTCGGAGCTGATCACAGGACGCACGTCGAGCACCACTCCGTCTTGGAAGGTATCGATGACCGGGTCGGCAACTTCCGAGACCACGAGTCCAGTACCACCCGAGACGAGTTCGTAGTCCTGCACGTAAGAGCGTTGGGTGATCACCGACACGTGGACGCGCTGGCCGTTCGAGGCGGTGACGCGCGGCGCGGTTACGGTGCGCGCGCTGCGCTGCTCTTGGGTCGCGCGGACGATCGCGTTGATCTGGAACGGGTCGAGCCACGTGACTTGCAATGTGAGGCCACGAAGCGCGGAGTTGAGACGCTCTCCCGCGGCCGCCCCGACGAAGCCGTCGAGAATCTGCTCGATCCGGCCCGCGGTGCGGTCCTGTCCCATGGCGAGCGCCGGGTTGGTCGGGTCCCCGAGGTTGGTGAATCCGCTGTCGGTTCCACCGGTGCGGGTCGAGTTGATTCCGTTACCGAACGCGGTACCAAAACCCTGTCCCGGAGGCTGACCGAGGTTACGACTGTCGACCCCGATGTCCTCGAGGAAGTCGTCGACCATGTCGATGAAGCGAGCTTCGACGATCACGAACACGTCAGAGTTGAGACGCAGGTTGTCGAGGAAACTGCTCACCGCGAGGTGAAGCTCGCGGGTCGCGGTGACGAGCAGCTGGCCGCTCGACGGCACGATCGCCGAGCCGGACTCGCTCCAGAGATCCTCGCCGCCGGTCGACTCGATGATCAGTTCAGCAAGGCTGTCCGGATCGAGAGTGTCTTCTTCCTCGTCGTCCGAGCCGAAATCGAATGGGCTGCCCCCAGAGTCGTCGCTGTCGTCATTCGAGGAGACCCGAATCTGCGGACCCGGGAAGTCTTTGATTTTGTTCAGAATGTCCGTGACGTTGTAGATGTCAAACCCGAGGTCACCGAACGCCTTGTCGGGGGTCGTGATGAAGAGCGTGTTCTCTTTGAACGCGTAGGCGAGCCCAGCGTTTTCGAGAATCAGGTCGAGCGCCTCACCGAGCTTCACCTGTTGGAGGCTCAGGGTGACAGTGCTCTCTTCTGGATCGATATCCGGATCGATCGTGATGTTCAGATTCGAGATCGTGCGCAGGTAGGCGACCACGTCCTCGAGGGACTGCTGGTCGAACGTGAACGCCGGCGAGATCTGCGAGAGCGCGAGACGGATGTTTCTGATCTCGGGCGTCTCGTCGAGGGTCGTGTTGCGCAGGCCATCGATTCGACGCTGCACCTCACCGCGCCAGAAGCCCTCTGCCGGGAAGTTGAATGCGGTCTCGTAGGGAACCGCACTGTTTTCGAGATCTTCCCACACGCGCTTCACTTGCTCGGAGTCACGATCGACGATGTCCACGTAACGCTGAGCGAGAACGCGTTCGTTCGCGCGATCCCGAAGGCGCTTCGCAACGCTGTTCTCGGGATCGAGGGCAAGGATTCGCTCTGACGTGGTCAGCGCACTGGCGTAGTCCTTGCGAATCATGCTGTCCTGCACCCTCGAGAGTAGGGCGGCAATCCGCGAGCGACGACGCTCCTCGTCTTCCACGCGCAGACGGTCCGCAATCTCGGCCGCCGAATCTTGCCGATTGAGCTCGGAGGCACGATCCAGGCGAATCTTGGCGTCGCGGACTTGGTCGTAGAGCGCCTTAGCATCCGCTTGCAGCTGGGTGGTGTCTTCGTCGTAGTCGAACCAAATCAGGCGCTCGCGTGCGCGCTCGACCTCTCTGAGAGCCAGATCAGTCTCGCCGTTGGCGAGTTGCTTCCGAGACGTCTCAATGAGCTGGCGCACCTCGGAGAGACGCGCTTTGTCGAGAACTTCCTTCTCCTCGCCAAGTTGCTCGAGGATCGTGCGAATCTCACCATCGCGACGACCGAGGAACATTTGGCTCTGCACCAAACCCTCCCGCGCTGCCTTCAGGTCCCTCTTATGAGTGAGAGCCTCTTCGAAGTTCTTGGCAGCAGAGTTGTAGTCGCTCTCGGCGAAGTTCTTCTGTCCTTGCCGAAGATAGAACTCGGCGGTGCGGGTGCGGTCTTGTTCGCTGAGAGTCATCCCATCGAGAACCGCCTGGACGTCAGGATCGACACTCCCGCCGTCTTGGCTGTCATTCCCAGCGACGGTGCCATTCCCAGCGACGGTGCCATTCTCAGCGACACGGCCGCCGCTACCCATGGCGCCGCCCTCGCTGGACGCCGCCGCTGCCCCGCTATCCGGAGACCCGTTCTCCGGCGTATCGTCCGGAGTTCCGGAACAACCGATGAACAACAGAGAAACTGCCGCAGGAAGAATCAAGACGGCGAGAAGCCTAGACCTGAACCGGAGCGTCGGAGACGCCGGCTGCCGAGTCTCGTGCTGCCCAAACTCGTGATGACGTGTGACCACGGGTGAGCCCTTTCCTTCGCCTCGGAAGCCGAGGCCATCCTCAAACCGCTCGCCGCCGGGAGTCACCGCGCGAACTCGCGTTCGCCAGCAATCACTCCAGGGCTCTGCGACCCATTCATCTGCTTCGAAGAACAAGAGGCACAACGGCCTCGGGTTCCGATTCCCTACTCAACAGTCTCGGGGGGGGCTGTCACAAACGGGTCATACCCCGAAGCGACGTCCTACGCTCGAGAAGAGAGCGTACCCGAGGAGCTCGAAAAATGGCGCACTTCGTGTCGATGCGCCCCGCAATTCCTGCTCTCCCAGAGCTATTCAGACGCTCCTGGGACAGCAAAGCGGATCTCTTCGATCCGCAGTTTCCTACACAAATCAACGATCGCCATGGGGTACGCGCTCGGAACGTCCCCCGCAAAGTCGAGCACGACCGGCATCCCGCGGGGGGAGGCCCCCATCCAGGCGCCGAGCCGGTTGCGCAAATGCTCTTCAATCACCCTGCGATCGGGACCCGTGAGCCCCATCGCGGCCTCTTGATCCGCCTGCGCGCGGATACCGTCGTCCTTTGCGAACTCTTGAAAGGGGTCGGCTTCGCCAAGATCGGACTCGAGGCGCCGGGGCACACGACTCTGATCGGCCCAGGCAACGATTTCGTCCCCTTCACGGAAAAGGGTGATCCGGCAATCGAAGCACGGCACTGGGCTCCCCTCGGAGCCCGTTCCTCGATCGCGAGGGAGCCAAGAGTCGAGACTCCCCTCGTCTGCCCGGAACTGCGTCGCGACCATGAAGAAGATCAACAAGAGAAACACGACGTCGGTCATCGACGTCAAATCGACCTTTTCTCGTCCCCCCGGACTCTCCGCGCGTCTGACTCGTCTCCGGGTGGTGCGGTCGATTCTCATGCAGCTCCTTTCGCGTCCGGTCCCTCGTTAATCTTCGATCGGGATCTCTGGCGCCGCAAACGCGACGTCGTCGATCTCGAGTTTCTTACAGAGGTCGACGATGTTCACCACGAACACGCTGGGGACATCCTTCGCAAAGTCGATGATCACGGGGAGCCCCTTCGCGGCGACTCCCATGTACGTGTCTTTACGCATCTGGATGTGACGCTCGAGCGCTTGCAGGTCGGGGCCGTAGACTTCCCACTCTCCCTCGAAGTCCTGCTGCGCCTGGCCAAGGTCATCCGATCCGTAGACTCCGTTGTGGAGCGGCAACGTCGTTTGGTCCGCGTAACACACCACGATGTTATCCGACATCTGCAACGTGAACCGGCAACCCGGGTTCACGACCGGCGCGCCGCCGCTCGTTCCGCGATCGCGCGGGAGCCACGACCGGAGCGTTCCCTCCGGCTGCTTGAATTTCGTCGCAACCATGAAGAAGATCAGGAGCAAGAACACGACGTCGATCATCGAGGTCATATCGAGCTCGGATTTGATCTCTTCCCGCGGACGCTTCCGCCGTTGTCGACGGATGATGTGGAGAGGCTTCGACATTCTGCCCTCCTCCTTATTCTTCCACGTCGTATGGGTTGCCGAGGCGTTCGTACTGCGCAGCGAGATTCACCTTGTAGATTTTCGCCTTCTGGCACGCGAAAAAGATCTTATGGAAGTACTCAGCCGGGGCGTTCCGGTCACAGCGAATCAACACTTCGATCGCGCTATCGGGTTCACCCACGTTGTTCGGTTTGGGCTCCCACTTGTCGAACGCGAGCGTCTCCCCTTTGAGGGCGGCAAAGAGAGTCTTCTCGGTCAGAAACTCCCCGTTGCCCAGCTGCATCCGATCCTCGCCGGTCTTGCCATCGAGGCTCACGTTGATGATCAGCACTCGCGATCCGGGCTGCGGTTCGACGACTTTTGCCCTCGGAGCCACGGGAAGGACGATCTCCGCCTGGTTCATGGTCAGCTCGGTCACGACCATGAAGAAAATGATCAACAAGAACACAATGTCGATCATCGGGGTCATGTCCTGTTCGACACCGAAGTCGAGATTCTTGGACATGGGTCACTCCTTTCCGAAGACCTGTGCGAAACGCCACGCACCGGACGAGAAGCCGGCACGCTTGTCGCCGTCCCCATGCTTGGAGACGGCGACACGCGTACCTGAGACTAGTGAGGCTCCGCGGGAACGTCGAAACGCTCCATGAGCTCGGTTGCGATGTTCGACACTTCCACGATCGCGTTGTTCACGCGGTTGCGGAAGACGAAATACGCCACCGACATCGGGATCGCGACGGACAGACCCATCATGGTGGTCATCAGCGCCTTCGAGATGCCCTCAGCGAGTTCCGCCGGCTTCGGCGAAGTCTTCGCGTTGGCGATCACGTTGAACGCTTCGACCATCCCGATCACCGTTCCCAGAAGACCGAGCATCGGCGCGATCGAAGCGATCAGGGAGAGGTAGCCGATCTTCTGGTGCAGGCGCGCAGCTTCCTGATCTCCCGCTTCCTCCATCGCGACCTCGATGTCGTGATAAGGGCGGTCGATCCGCGGAAGCCCCGACGAGAGAACGGAAGAGAGATAGCTTGGCTGACTCTCGACCACCTCCAGCGCCGCGTCATAGTCTTCGTCCTCGAAAAGCCCCTCGATATGTCCGAGGAGATCGGGAGGAACCATCACATCACGTCGGATCTGCATCGCGAACGTGATGACGAGCGACAGGCCAGCGATGGAGAGGATCACGATGATAATCCCGACCTCGCCCGCCGCCTTGATGTTGTCGAGCAGCGTCCGTTCAGACTTCCCGCTCGACTTGACTGCATCTTCTTGTGCAAAGGCGGGTCCGGCCACGAGGACCAGGGTCACCAGCACCAGGAGGCCGAGGACCGGCCACCTCACTTGTCGGGCCCAATTGGGGATCATCTCGCTTCCCTCTCCGATCGATGTTCTCAACCGATTTTCATCTCACCTCTGCATGGCCCGAGGCCACACACCTTGATCAACGTTTGGTCCACGGGGAATTCGGGCAGAGTTGGTTCATCCGTTGGTCGATCGCCTGCCCACGATCTTGTTGACCCAACTTCTTGAAGACTTCCTTGGCACGATAGAGAGCTTCGGCGAACACTTCGCCCCCTCCCACCGCAACCACCGAGGCGCGGAGGTACCGATAGGCCGCCCATTGCAGTTTTGTTTTGTCGCCCGCGGCGGCCCCTTCTTCCGCTTGGCCGTAGACGATCCAAGCCTTTCCTCGAAGGTCACCATAGCGCGGAGAGCTCGAATTCTTCTCGCGTGAACTGTCGCCGACGATCTCGACGATGGTCGAGACGGCACCGGGGTACTGCTTTTGACCCACCTGGCAGGCTGCGTAGCCGATTTTTGCTTCGAGCGCGAAGTTCGGGTCGGCACTCCCCTGCACGTCGCGGAAGAGATCACGCGCCTCTTTGAACTTATCCTGGGCCAGCTGGACCTGAGCGCGTTTGAGTTTGGCCCCTTCGATCCACTTCTGTCCCATCTCCCCACTGGCGAGATCACCGAGGACGCTCTCAGCCTTGGAGAAATCCCCTGCAGCCATATGGGCGTCCGCCAGAGCCAGGATGCCGTGGGGGACGTAGAAGTGTTTCGCTCGCTTCGCCGCCGATACGTAGGCGGAGAGTGCGGTTGCCGCCGCAGCGACGTGGCTCGGATCTTGGCGGGAGTGAGTGAGTTCGGTCACGCCCTGCATGTACATCGCATTGAACTTGTACACCTCGTCGTTGATCGTCGCAGCGGACTTGAACGAGCTCAGCGCCTTGGAGAACTCCCCCTTGGCGAGCGAGTTTCGTCCCCGCCCGAGGGTCGGCGGTTCTTCCGTCCAAACGATCTCGTCGACGCGATCGGATTCCATCTTCTGCGA
Source organism: uncultured bacterium (assembly GCA_937876125.1). Classification (GTDB taxonomy): domain Bacteria; phylum Planctomycetota; class UBA8108; order UBA1146; family UBA1146; genus JAFMMO01. Next base: position 6,730 of record CALEHF010000355.1, on the reverse strand, counting down.
GCGAGAGACGCCCGGCATCTTGTACTCGACCTCAACCCACGTGGCAGACGAGATCTTGACCCCCTGGATCGGGTTGGTCCCCGAGAGGAGAATGTCGTCCGCCCGCACGGAAGGCGAAAAAGCGAGGGATCCCCCGACCAACGCAAGCGCGATGGAGAGGCGACGGGTGTTCCAACCTGCAGATGCGCGCATCACTGACAGTCCCGTTCCAGTTTGTTGAATTGTTCTTGGAGGGCCGGCGGGGCAAATGTGTCATGCCCCGACATGATCCGCTCTGTCTTGATTTGCTTCACCACAAGCTCACACTGATCTTGCTCTTTCAGGACGAGCAGCCACTGATAGAAGATCGTCCAGTACTCCTTCTCGAAGCGGGGAGGCACCGGGTTCCCCGATCGGAGGAGAGAACTTCGGCGCTGCTTCATGATCGCAACGGCCTTCGACAAGAAGCCGAACGCTTCCTCGAGGTGTTTCGGACTCCGGTCCTTCTTCATCTGTCCCAGGTGCGCGAGGGCGTACTGGTACAGGATGTAAGGAGCTTCTTCGAATGTGCCTTGGATGATATCGGTCTCATACTCCGCGAAGAACTCCTCGAGCGAGGCCAGAACCTCGGCGTACTTTCCCGCAACGTTCCCCGCCTTGGCGTACAGATAGACCAGGGCGATTTTCAGATTTGCGTTGTCGCCGACGTTCTGCTTCGCCTTCGTCAAAAGCTCCGCCGCCTCCTTGTGGAAGCCCCCCGCAATCAAAGTCTCTGCAAATCCGAGGAGCACACCTGCCGAGGCCTGGTCAACTTTCGAGACCGGGTGCGCCATGTACAAAAGGATCAACTCCCCTGCCCGCCTGGCGGCATCGGGTGTACCGACGTTTCCGTACGCCTCGGAGAGATCATAGAGGGAAACCGCATAAGCGAACCCCTCTGTGAAGTCGGCCTTCAAGGCAGCGAGCGCCGGCTCCGCGTCTTGAGGACGAGCGGCGTCAGCGGGGTCATCAGGATTCGCGGTGATTTGGAGGGTGGTGAAGAGGCGCAAGCCCCCTTCGCGGTAGGGGTTCTTGCCCAGTACCGACGTGATGAGCGGTTGGAGAATGGCAATTCCCTTTGCCCGGTCATTCACATCGTCGTCAGCGTGGATCGATGCGATTTCGAAGCGGAGCGCGGCTTGACCCGCGGCGTCGCCATCGCTCTTCGCCTTGCTGAGATAACCGGTGAGTTCGGTGACGGCAGCATCGACGGCCGTCTTGGCCTTCCCCGCTGCGTCCGCGGCGCGGAAGAGGCAACGTCCTGCGCCTGCCATAGCGCGGTAGTATTGCTCGACGCGCTCGACCGAACCGTTGACCTCTAGGGTGCGGGGAATCGAGACGTAAATCTCGCGGGCCTGTGCGTAACGCCCCTTCCCCTCGAGCTCTGCTGCTTTCTGCATCTGCAGCGTAATCCCCGAAGAACCCCGGCTGAGCTCAGCGAAGACTTCCTGGGCGTGCGGGAGCATGGCGCCCCACATCCCCCCTTGAGTCTCCGCAAGATCGCCAGAGAGCGCGAACCAGTTCTGTGATGCATCGGCGAGAAGCAGTTCGAATTGCGGGTCTGACTTCCGGTCGAAGTACTGGGTCGAAAGCGTTTGGAACGCGGCGACCGCCGCTTCTTTCATGCCGACCGAGTCGAACGACTCGCCGATCTCGTAGAGAGACGACGCGACCCAGAACTCCTCGCCCGGGACTCCGCCGCCGGCGTCGAGCGCGAGCTGCGCCGCGCGGATCGAATTGTCGAAGTCTCCGCGGCGCTTGAAGCCGACCGATGCGCGGTACAGGAACTCTGGAGGCATGTCGATCGCACCGAGGCGCACCGCTTGCGAGAGCCCCACGGCCGTCTCGGCGAGGAATGCTTCCGCCGCTTCGGGGTCACCCCGGCGAAACGCTTCGGAGTCGAAACGATCGATCAGAGTTCGGATTTCCTCGATGCCACGGGCGCGCACGCCACCGCCGATACGAGCGATCCCCGATTCGATATCCATCGCCACGACAAATTGGAGGAGCTCAGGATCCTCCGGATTCATGTGCCAAGGGAAGTCCGGATGATTGACAAGGTCATCGAGAATCTCGACCGCCTTCTCACATTCACCCGCAAGGCTCAATGACTCGAGTGTCGCCTGCAACGCCTGAATACGGAGCCAACGAGTGAACCGCACCTGCACTTCGTCGTAGGGAGGATCGACCGGCGGTTCAAACTCGATAATCAGCTCGAGGGCGTCCGCTGCGTCCTCCGAGCGCCCCATGCGCCCATAGGCCTTGCCGAGGATCAGCTGCGCCTCGTACTGCATCGCGAAATTCTGGAATCGCTCCGAGACGAATTCCTCGGCAGCTTCGATCAACTTCTGGCCCCACAGCTTGGCGGCGTCGCTCCCCTCGGGTAGAAGCTCGGAGTACTGCTGGAATGCTTTCAGACGGTAGTGCTCCCAGCGATCACGGAACGCCATTTTTTTCTCGTCGTCGGGGTTCTTGTCGACATCAGCGTTGACGAGTTGGATGCTCGACTCGAGCACCCCCGCCACCTCTGTCTTGAAGACCCTGTCACGTTCAGCAATCAGTTGAGCTCGTACCGCTGGGTCGGTTTCGTACTGGGCATTCAGCGAACTCAGAATCACCTTCGTCATCGATGTTTGAACGACCGCGAGTTGCGAATCTGCACTGCGGTGAAACTTGGGGAACTCTCTTGCGAGATTTTGGCTGTTCTCGAGGCCGGTATCGATATCACCGTTGATACGCACGATGTCGACTTCAAGTATCCACCGCAGCTCTGGACGAGAACTCGAGTTCGATTTCTCGAGACGCTTCACGATCCACGTCTCCGCGATATCGGTGAAGCCAAAGTCGTTGACGATCGCCTTGATCGTGCCGAGCTCCTCCTCGGTGAGATCGCCTCGCCCCACGCACTCGTAGAGCTGCCCCTGCGAGACGGCAGGAAGCATCACCACGAACAGCCCGGCTAGGAGCCACGGAACCGATCTTCGGGTCTTCGACATGGTCTGATCTCTCATCGGTCGAGAGCGGCCTTTCATATCGCGGAAGCTCCCAGCGAGGGACAGTCGCGTGGGCTCGGATCCGGAAGGAAGTCACTCCCGCGGGCCTCAAAAGGCCCGCGGGAGGATGTTTTCACTGACTCATGGACGGAAGAAACCGTCGGACTCACAAGGTACGCATGTGAACTCCATTGAGTTGGAAACTACTTTTCCAAACTCCCCGCCCACCGGCGCCTAGTTGAATTGTTTGGCCTCTTCATCCCGGATCACGGTGATCTTGGCACTGATCAGGACGAACAGGTTCGACTGCATTTGGGACTGACCCTTCCGACCGAAGAGGAAGTCCATGAGGGGCAGGCGGGAGAGTGCCGGCACTCCGACTCGCGAATTCTGAGCGATCGTCCGCTTCAGACCACCGACGAGGACGGTACCGCCGTCGGGGATCGTCACTGTCGTCTTAATGTTCGTGACCGACAGCACCGGGAACTCGACGTTCAAGGTGGTCAGTCCGAGTGTGAGCGTCTTGAAGCGCGACGGCAACTGGACTGCGAGGGTCGGCTCGATCTCGAGGATCACGTACTTGCGGTCATGACTCACGGTCGGACGCACCTGGAGGATCGATCCCGAGTTCAGGATCCCGATCACCGGGTTGATGACCGGCACGACCCCGGTCTGGTTGACCTCGGCGTCGCGAATGTAGGCGGACTGGTCAATCACCAGCGAGTGCGACGTCTGCGTGTTGAACGCTGTGACGCGGGGCGCGTTCAGGGTCTTGAACTCTTGCGTCTTCTGAGTCGCTTCGATGATCGCCTCGAGAATGAACGTGTCGAGAACGTTGTACTGAAGAGCGAACCCACCGCGGTCGGAGAGCTCGAACGGTGCGACCGAGCTTCCCAAGGGGAGGGAGAACGCGTTGTAGACGGCGGCGCGGATGTTGGTCTGCTGCTGCGCGTCGACGAACTCGTAACCGGCACCGATCGAAGTTCCGGATCCGTCGATATCGGAGATCGGGTTCGGCAGGTTCGAGTTGAACGGGTTACCGAAGTCGACCCCGATCGACTCGAGGAAGTTGTCCTGCAGGTCGATGAAGCGACTTTCGACCGTGACCATGACTCCGGTCGACTTGCGCAGCGCGTCGAGGAGGCGTTGGACCTTCGCGTGATTCTCGATCGTCGACCGAACGACGAGCTTACCCCCCTGGAGGGCCAAGCTTTCCCCTTCGGCGACGCCGTCCTCACCATAGACGGTGTTGATCACGAGCTCTTCGAGGACGTCTCCCCCGATCACCGTATCGTTTCCTTCATCGTCCCCGCCGAGGTTCAGAAGACCACCACCGCCGCTGTCGCTATCGGAGGAGGACTCGAGAGCGAGTCTCGGGGCCGGGAAATCAGGGTGCGCCTTCGTCAGGTCGGAGACCTCGTAGAAGGTGAGGTAGACATCCGGCTGGATCGACTCGACCGGCCCGATGACCACGGCACCGTTCTTGATCAGGTAGCCGAACGGCGGATCCATCCCCTCGAGCACGAGGTTCAGGATGTTCTTCAGGGGCAACTCGTTGACCGGGGCGAGACGAACCGTCTCGCCGGAGTCCTCGACTGCGTCCCGCGCATCTTTGTTGAGCACGAAGTTGATCCCGGACAAGCTCTGCAAGAACGAGATCACCTCGGTGAACGGCTGGTCGGGGAACTCCACCGAGTAGCGTTGGGTGAGCCGCGCACGAATGTCCTTCGTTTGCTGCGACTCGTTGCCCAGCACGCGAGCGTCGATCGACACTTGCTTCTTGCTGATCTTGTTCCACGCTTCGTCGCTCGGGAAGTTGAAGATCTCTGTGTACGGGATCTCTGACTCGAGCTGCGAGAGGAAGGTGCGCTCCCACTCTTCGCGGGTACGGTCGGTGATCGCCATGACCTGTTTGAAGTGGCGCATTTCGAGCGCGTCGCGACGCATCCGCTTCACGTCTTGGCGCGACGCATCGAGCTCGAGAATCTGATCGGCGAGGGAGACGACCTCCTCGAACTCACGGTCACCGTAGAGCCGCCGCATGCGGCGCTGCATCTCGGAGATCCGATTCTCGATGTACTCGAGCGACCGTTCGACTTCGGTGCTTGCCTGCTCGCGAATACTCAGTTCGCGCTCGCGGCGGATCCGACTGTCTTTCTCGCGCTGCGCACGCATCGCTGATTCTTTGCTGCCTTCTGCGCGCGCACGGAGATCGGAGAGATCGATGTTGTAGGGGAACCAACGGATGCGCTCGAGGACCTGCTCGAATGAGCGGACCGCGTTCGAGTACTCCTCTTGGTCCATCTGGCGACGACCCTTGACGTAGAGACGTTCGAGTTCGACGAGGTCCGCCTGGACGCGCACCTCTTGACGCTCGATCTCACCCTCGATGACATCTTGGATCTCGCCGCGACGATCCCCGAGAATCAGGAGCGTCCGAGCGAGAAGGTCACGGGCTTTCTCGTTCTGCGGATCGAGTTGGAGCGCTTGCTCCAGCTTCCGTTCCGCGTCGTGATAGAGAAGTTCCGATATGAGACGCTCGGCGTCTGCCGTCGCGGCCTTCGAGGCAGCGCGACGCTGCTGCGCCTGGATCGACATGTCGTTGATGACGTCGTCGGCACTCTGCGGTGCTCCGGCGGCCGCGGCCACAAAGCGTCCCGGCAGGCCGAGCTCCGCAGTTTGAGTTGCGGCAACCTGAGGAGTGGTCCCGTGGGTCTCGCGTTCGGTGAGAGTGCCGGTAGCGCACCCAGCGACGAACAACAAAATCAGGGATCCTGCCGCGAATGTGGAACGCGTTCCACGGACCTGAACGTTCGATCCCCGCTCGCGCGAGTCCGACGATCCCGGGAGGTCCAGCTCAAAACCCGGCTTCATACTCGTCTCCTCTGGTCCGGTGGAAGGCTCGCGCCCCCCGCCGATCTCATGGACTCCCTCGAAGGCCCCGACCGGGCGTGACTTCTCGAGAATCGAACCTGTCCGTATCTATCGCGTCGTTGCTTCATCCGCGCGCGTGACCTCGGATACCAAGGGTCACGTTTTGCTTCCGAAAGGGGAGAGAACTCCTCTCCCCTTCGTCGATCGTGCCGGGAACGCGTCACTGTGACGTCACCAAGCGGGTGTTCCCTCGCCCCTTTGGGCCTCGGCAGCCTCCTAGGAGGCTCTGTCGGAAAAGTCATTTCGATCGAAAGCACTTTTCCAACAGACTGCTAGTCCTGGAATAAGCGCTGATCACGGCTACGGCTTGCCGATTCGCCGCAATCATCCGCTTTTTCCAGGACTAGTCGTCCCCGAAAAGTCCCCCTGCATCCCCGTCATCCGGCTCCGGAGGCACGACAGGATCGGGAGTGTTGTTTGTGGCTGAAGAGCCGGTATCGCCCTCGTCGCTTTCGCCGCCGCCGGTGCAGGCGGGATCGTCCGAGGTCCACGTTTGTGGCTCGAGGGAAGGAGCGCGCTCACCCAGCGACAGCTTCACCTTGTTACTCCGCCCGGGTCCCCTCAGAACGATGGTCGCTGGGGAGGTGGCGTCATTGACGATGTCGAGCTCATACTCTGAATCGAGGATCTTCTTGTTGTCTCCCTCGACCGCGAAGTGCTGTTGACGCTTCGCCTTCATTTTATCCCAGTCCCAGAGGAACCGTGTAATCGTCGCACGACCCGGTTCCACAGCCCCTCCGACGAGCCCCCCCGGTTGCGCCTGGGTGCACTCCCTCTCGGCATCG
>CALEHF010000354.1 GCA_937876125.1 uncultured bacterium | reverse complement strand
CGTTCGGCGGGGGGGCGTGTGGGGCCGCCTGCACGCCATCTTGAGATCCCCGAGAGAGAACCACGAGCCCGAGGAGGCAGCAAATCAGCAGGCCCCCGGGCCAGCGTGCGCTCCCTCGAACACCCGTGGATCCCAAAGTTGTTCTCAGTACTGAATCGGAGATCATCTCACCCGTCCTTCGCCGCCACCTGGGGGGCTCCTCCATCGACACTCCCGGCCTCGCCCCAGCTCTGACGGAGACTGGTTCCAGCTGGGCCCCAAACTTCTCTTCGGGAGGGAACCATTCTGCGTGGCCCCTCGTCATCGGCAAGCATTCCGCACCACTCAGGTCGAGATCTCTGGTTCTTCCCCGTTTGAGACACCCCGATGTCCTCGCGGCGGGGGAAAATCAGTGTCGAGCGGCGCGCGGAATGCCGAAGCTCTGGAACTCGTGCTCCTGACCCAGGTTCAGGAATTGTCGCTTCTGGCGCCTCTCTTTCAGGCGGTACTGTTTCAGGCTGGGGAGCTGACAGTTACGATCTGTGGGCTTCACACGGGGAAGTCCCCTCAGGAACCGGTACCCAAAGGGCCCTGGCGCTCGTCCCTCTCGCGAGCCTTGAGCGTTCGCACACTCATTCGAAGGAGTCCTCGATGCCATCATCATCCACCGAGTCTAAAGCCCAGGCGTGGCGCGCCGCTCTGCTCATCGCCTGCGCAGCGTTCCTCGCGCTCGGGTCCGCTTCCAGCAACGCGCTCTACGCTCAAGAACCCGCAGTGGCTGCGCCAAAAGACGAAGTTGTCGAGGAACAAGGACCGTCTCTGCCGTGGCTGCGCAGCGTGAGCGAGGCGAAGGCCAAAGCGAAGGCCGAAGGAAAAGACCTCTTTATCAACTTCACGGGGAGTGACTGGTGCGGATGGTGCACCCGTCTCGACCAAGAAGTCTTCAGCCACGTCGTCTTCCAAGAAGCCGCCCAGAAGGAGTTTGTCTTCCTCTATCTCGACTTCCCTATGTCGGATGAAGCCAAAGCGAAGGTCGTCGAGCCCGAAGTGGTCGAGGCGATCCGCGAAAGCCTCGGTGTGAAGGGGTTCCCGACGATCGTTCTCGCCGATGCTGACGGCAACCCCTATGGCCGCACGGGCTACCTGCCTGACGGGCCCGAGGGATACCAGACCCACATCGCCGAATTGCGAACGAACGGCGCAAAGATCAAGGCTCTGATCGCCACGACCGATCCGGCTCTCGAGCGGAAGCACCTCGAGGAAGCATTCCCCGTCCTCATGTCCCAGGAGCTCCTCGGCTTTAGCGGATACGGAAAGTACCTCGAGGCGGCCGAGAAGATCCAAGCCTTGAGTGGGCGGGTGGCCACCTTCAAGGCGAATCTAGAGCTCGAAAAGATCATGAGCAGTCCAGATGAGCCCGACTGGACGACCGTCTTCGCGTTCCTCCAGAAGAACAAAGAAATCCTCTCGGGGCCGATGTACCTGAATGCCTGCTGGGGCACCGCCATCCAGTTTGGAAACAAGAAGGAGTACGACAACGCCCTCACGCTGCTCGAGCAGATCCGATTGGATCCGCTCGTCGTTGCGAGTGAACAGATGGCGAGTGCCCTCAAGGAACAGATCACCGTGTTCCAAAACGCCAAGGCGGGCGGCGGCGATCACGAGGGGCACGATCACGGACCGGGCGGCCATGAGGGGCACGATCACCCGTAAGCCCCGTAAGCCCCCGCGGTGCTCTCGTTCCGCGTCGGCGCTGACTCTATCGACTGCAAGATCAAACCGGCCGGTGAGGGATCGATCCCCCACCGGCCGTTCTTTTTGAACATTGCCCGTTTCCACAGATATCGTCGCCGCGTATTCTTTCGCAGCGCGCCCGCTCCTCGGGATACACCATGCCTGTTCGCACGAAGGAGTCTCGATGCCCCCAGACCTTCAACAAGAGATTCGACGCGGCCGCCCGTTCGAGTCACGGGAGGAAGAACTCTACCTCGGAGTTCTGCGCACCGCCGGAGCGTTGTCCGCGGAGGTGGGGCGATTCTTGAAGGTGAAGGGACTCTCCGAGCCCCAGTACAACGCTCTGCGCATTCTCTCCGGCGCGGGCACCGCGGGCCTCCCCACCCAGGAGATCGGCGCCCGAATGGTCACGCCGGTCCCGGACGTCACGCGCCTCGTCGATCGACTCGAATCCGCCGGCTTCGCCGAACGCCAGCGCACCGACCCGGACCGTCGGGTCGTTCGCGTGGTCGTGACGGTCGCGGGGCGGCGGGTGGCGAAAGCGCTGGAGCCAGCGCTGATTGAGATTCACCGTCGTCAGCTCGGGCACCTCAGCCAGAATGACCTCTCGGCACTGATTCGCCTCCTGGGTCAGGCGCGCGACGGGGTCCACGGAAAAACAATCTAACTCAAGGAGAATCGATGACCCGGAATCCCCAGATCAGCATCGTCGCCATCGGCGGAAGTGTCCGCCCCGGCAACTTCACGATGAAAGCGCTGAAGGTTGTCACGGATCACTTGAGCACCATCGAGGGAGTTCAAGTCACCGTCGTCGATCCGGCCGAAATCGACTGGCCGCTCCCCGGACGCACGGGCGGGGGCGCTCGACTGGCGCAAGTCCAAGAGCAGGTCGAAGAGGCGACCGGGGTGATCCTCGCGACCCCTGAGTATCACGGTTCGGTCTCGAGCGTCCTCAAGCTCGCGCTCGAGAACCTCGGGTTCCCCAGTCGTCTCGCCGGCAAGCCGATCGCACTTCTCGGAGTCGCCGCGGGCGCGATCGGCGCGATCCAAAGCCTCGGGCAGCTGCGGATGATCGCCTCGCACATCGGCGCGATCGTGCTCCCTGGCGCCGTCTCTGTGGCGGGAGTGCAAGGGATTTTCGACGAGGCGGGCAACTGCAAGGACGCGGGCACCGAACAGCGGCTCTGTGCCTTGGGGGACGGTCTTGTGGAGTACATCCAGAGCGCCGTTCTTCCGAAACTCGAGCTGGAGCGACTGGCGCGCGAGGCGTAGGTCGCCGCCCGAAACCCGCCGCTCTTCTCCTTTGGAGTCGAGCGAAGCGGGCGCGGGAAGGATCGATCTCCGGTATCCTCCGCTCGTGCTCCGATCGGGGGCCTCGAGAGGAGCGGGTCGGTGTCCAAGGTGAAGTCGAAGGGGAAGCCCGCCCAGAAGCGGTGCACGAGCGAAGGAGCACCCCTCGCCCCTCGGAAATCTCGTGCGACGCGCATACGCGTGCTCGTCCTCCTCGGCGTTCACATCCTGTTCGCGCTCCACCTCACCCATTGGCTCTCGACCGGGAAGACCGTCTCTCCCGTCGAGCCATCGGAATCGATGTACTTCCTCGAGCAGGGGAAGCTGAACGCGGGCGTGATCTTCTTCGGGACCACGCTGATTCTCACCGCACTCTTCGGGCGCTTCTTCTGCGGTTGGGCGTGCCATGTCGTCGCACTGCAAGATCTTTCCGCGGCCGGGATGAAGCGACTGGGCGTTCGCCCCAAGTTGTTCAGATCCCGCTACCTGATGTTCGTCCCGTTGATCATCGGGCTCGAAATGTTCTTCTTCCAAGTCTTCAAGCAACGAGTCCTCTCTCGATTCATCACAGACGCCGATTGGATCGTGTGGTTCGACGGAATGGTGAAGACGGAGTGGACGCTCACGAATGAAGTGATGACCGAGGGTTTCTGGGACACCTTTGCGGGCCCGATCATGGTGATCCCGTTCCTCTTCGTATGTGGCTTCGCCGTCGTCTACTTCCTCGGCGCGAAAGGGTTTTGCACGTACGGGTGCCCCTACGGCGCGTTCTTCGCGGGAATGGGTCGAGTCGCCCCCGGCCAGATCATCGCGAACCTCGAAACCTGCGAAAAGTGCGGCCAATGCTCCGCCCACTGCACCTCGAACGTCCGGGTGCATGAGGAGATCCAAGACTGGGGCAAGGTCGTCAGCGCCGGCTGCATGAAGTGCATGGACTGTGTCAGCGTCTGCCCCACTCACTCGCTCTCGTTCGGGTTCGCGAAGCCGCTCGTGTTCTCGCGCCCCCTCGAAGGGCGCGCGCCGAAGAAAAAGCGCTACGACCTGACCTTCGGGGAAGAGATCGGGCTGTTCATCTTCTTCTTCGCGGTGCGCTACGCTTGGAGAAGCGTCTACTACTCCATCCCGATGCTGATGGCGACCGGGATCGCCGGCTGTATCACCTTCCTCCTTTGGAAGGCTCTCCGCACCTTCAGCGATCCGGATGTCAGCATTCACCGGTTCGCGCTCAAGCGAAAAGGGGACCTGCGCCCGGCGGGTGCCGTCATTCGCGCAGCGGTGGGCTTCCTCCTCGCGCTCACGGTGGTGCTCGGAATCGGGAAGTGGAACCAAGAGCAAGCGGAGTGGCAGTATCGGCGACTCTTCTCGCGGGGCGCGAGTATCGATCAAGCTCTCGCCATTGGGGCGCAACCGATCCCTGAAGAGTCAAAAGACATCGCGCGCCGAGGGGCGCGGAACCAAGAGAGATTGAAGACCATCCCCCAAGGAGGGATCGCGCTCTATCCCCAGCCTGAAGAGAAGGCGACCTATCCGCGGCTCGGATACTTCCTCGCGATCGCGGGAGATCTCGAGGGAGCCCGCGCTGCGTGGGAGAGCGTGATCGACACCCACCAAGAGGGCGAACTCGCGGGGGCCTACGCCCAGCTCATCTATCGACTCTCTTACGAGGCCTACCAGGAGGGGGGGGTGAAGGCTGGGATCGCAGTGATCCAGGAGGGGCTGTTGAAGATGCCGCAGAGCCCCTTCCTCGCGTACCGTCTCCACCTCCTCTACACCGAGGCGGGGAACCCGGTCGAAGCGCAGAAGTGGCAGCTGATTGCCGACCAGCTGCAGCGCGAAGCGATGGCCCCGCGTCCGCCGGCTGGGGATTCCTCGAAGCCTTGAGGGGTGCCGCTTCAGAGCACGGAAAGGAGACTTCATGATTCGAGTCCGAAAGAGCGCCGACCGAGGCCACGCCGATCATGGTTGGCTCGACGCCCACCACTCCTTCAGCTTCGCTGAGTTCTACGATCCAGATTTCATGGGTTATCGCACTCTGCGCGTTCTCAACGAAGATCGCATCGCCCCCGGGCGCGGCTTCGGCAAGCACGCTCATCGCAACATGGAGATCGTCACGATCGTCTTGGAAGGGGAGTTGAAGCATGCGGACTCCCTCGGGAATGGCGAGACCATTCTCCCCGGCGAAGTACAACGGATGACAGCGGGGTCAGGGGTGCAGCACAGCGAGTTCAACGCCTCGGAAACCGAAGGATTGCACCTTTTGCAGATCTGGATCGAGCCGGATCGCAACGAGCTCCCCCCGTCCTACGAGCAAACCGCGTTTCCGTCGGAAGAGAAGCTGGACCGGCTACGCCTGGTCGCGAGCCCCGACGGCGCCGATGGTTCGGTCACGATCCATCAAGATGTGCGCCTCTATCAGAGCGAGCTCACTGCGGGGGCGACCGTCGCGCACACGTTTGGGACCGGTCGCGCCGGCTGGTTACAGGTGACCCATGGCGTTCTCGATGTCGACGGCACCGCGCTCGTGGCAGGTGACGGCGCAGTGATCGAGGAGGTCGACGCGCTGTCGATCACGGCGCGCGAACGCGAAGACGCCCGGTTCTTGCTCTTCGACCTGGCGTAGACGCTTCGAACAAGGCGAAAAAAGGGGGGACCTCGCGGCTCGCGGCGTCCCCCCTTTCTCTAGAACCCGCGTGGGGTCGCTACTCTTCGCTGTCACCGGTCAGAGAGAGGAAGATCTCCTCCAGGCTCGAACCGTCTCGCAGACTTTTCGGCATCGCCTTCAACTCGAGTAGGGTGCGAAGGACCGCCGCGACCGGCTCGTCCCCCAGCCCATCGATGCTCAATTCGTAACGCCCTGAACCTCGCGCTTCGATGCTCCCCACTGCCGGTAGTGACAAGAGGGTCGCCGTCTGATCGGCGGAAAGATCCTCGTCGAACCCGAGGTCGATCCGGCGCAGCCCCGACCGCATGATCTCCTCCATCGTCCCCGTCGCCTTTACGACCCCGCGGTCGAGGATGACGACGTGATCGCAGAGATCCTGCAACTCGGTGAGGTTGTGAGAACTCACGACGACGGTCGATTCCACCGACAAGTCGCGGATCACTTGTCGAATGCGTGCGGCATTTCGAGGATCGAGCCCCGCGGTCGGCTCATCGAGAATGATCAACTCGGGATCACCGAGAAACGCCTGAGCGATGCCGAGGCGCTTGGTCATGCCGTGGGAGAGCACAACGGCGGAACGCTCGAGGTAGTCGGAGAGACCGACCCGGGCGAGAGCCTCGGCCACGTCATCCCGGGCCTGTCGACGGCTCGCTCCGCGCAGCATCCGGATCAAGACGAGTTGATTGAGAATCGACTGGTTGCGATCAAAGAGCGCGTCCTGGGGAAGAATGGAGACGCGGCCCAGGATGCCTGGGTGCCCCGGAGTGCCCTCACCCAAGATTTCGATCTTGCCGGAGTCCGCGATCAGGAAGCCGGCGACGATCGAGAAGAGAGTGGTCTTGCCCGCGCCGTTCGGTCCGACGATCCCGACGACGCAGCGGCGCGGAACCTCGAAGGACACCGCGTCAAGTGCGCGCAACTTGTCGAATGACTTCGTCACGCCCTCAACTCGGAGAGCCGGTGTAGCTTGCAGTGTTTCGGTCGTCTCGATGCTCACAGGTCCCGCTTCCGGAAGAAGTACAGACCGAGAAAGAGAAACAGTGCGGTGTACGCGAGACACCCCAGGGCGGCGAAAACAACCTTCGCGGGATCGGGGTGGAACAGCCAGAACTGAACTCCCCAGGGCATGAGATAGATCAGCTTCCCGAGCGGCTCCCACGCGTTCATGGCGCCGATGGCGAGAAAGGGTTGAGCGGGGATGATGAGCCCCGTGAAAATGAGCGCCGAGAAGGGTGAGTTCACCACCGCAGAGATCCACGAGCAGAAGGCGACGTAGGGAAGACTGATGCAGATCAGTGCGAATGTGCAGTGGACTCCCCACGCGATCAAATCTCCCCATTCGTAGAGATCGAGCTGGGAACCGACGAAGAGCACCAGCACCGAAGTGAGTGCGACAATCAGCGCTGCGGTAAACACCGCCATACCGAGAAACCGCCCGAAGAACAGGCTCGAGCGACTCGTACTGAGCAGCTGGTAGCGAACCGCGCCGTGCTGCAGATCACCGGCGAGCTGGTTGAAGGCACCACTGGAGACAAAGAGAGGGACCAGCAGCGCTTGCAGGATGAACACCGCGGAGAGCAGCGCGGGTTGTTCTCTAAGAAGGTATTCGGCCCATGCGTGGATGTTGTCGAGCCCTCCGAACTTCTCGAGTTCAGGAAGTTCGGTGGTCTTCCCTTGGAGAGTGACGGAGGCCAGGAGGAAGTTGAGCGCAGTCTCGACCCAGCCGGTGAAACGAGTGGCACCCAACGTCTCCACTTGCCGAACAATCAAGTTCGCACTGTGCAGCCCGAAGATCAGAGTGAAGACCGCGTAGACCACTCCGGTGCCGCTGCGCAGAGTCTGGGGGATCGAACTCGTTGCAATCAGCCTCACATGGGTCCAGTTCATCGCGCCAAGTCCCTTCGGAAGGTCGAGTTGAGCAGGACCATCGTGAAGCAGGGGTAGATCAGGCTGCGAATCACCCCGATCGAAAACCCTTCGGTCAGCTCTTCGGGAAGAAGCGTCAAGGAGACTGTGACGTACGTGATGGCCACGATGCCGTAACCATTTCCGAACCAGCGGCCCAGCACTCGTTTCTGTTTCAGGTACCCGATCCCAGAGAGCAGGAGGAGAAGTCCGGTCGCGAACGCAAGGGCGACGACAATCCCAACATTGATCCAGGAACTGTCGACGATAACCTGCAATCCTTCTCTCTCCTTGGCGGACATCTCATGGCCATTCGACAGCATCTTGCCAGCGACAAATCGGATGACGATGAACCCGATCCCGCCGAGAAACTCGAGCGTGCCGAAGATGAAGTTGATCACCGCGAGCGCCGTCAGGCCGCTCGGCCGATCGGAAGAGGCCATCGCGGATCTCTTTCGTGTGATGAGAGGGAATGGGCTGGGGTGGCGTGAAGAGCATCGGGGGACGCCCTCAATAATTCAAGGGCGCGTTTCGATCGATTACCCCTGCGCGGCCATCGATCCCAAAAGGGCGGCGGACATCGCGGCCTACTGAGCCTCGAGGACCGCCCGCACCTGGCTGAGCGCTGCGATCTCCGGCAGGTCCGCGGATTCCGCCTCTCCGGCCAACTTTCCCGCCGCCGCGGTGGAGTCCATCCGCGAAAGCAACAAGCCGGAAGCGAGGCTGAACGAAACCTCTTTCGACGGGCGAGGCTTCCGCGCCCGCAGCTTGTCGCGGTCGGTGAGCACCTGCTCGACAATTTCGTCGGGTGATCCCGGAGCGAGCGAGAGCAGCGCGACCTCGTCAAAACGGCTCCGCCCGATCTTCTCATCGAAGCGACGGAATGAGTTTCGAACGGCGTGGAACCGCCCCGCGGCCTCGCCGGCGGACCACGGCAGCACGCCCAAGATTTGAGTCGAAAGCTGGAGCGCATTCCCTCGGGGAAAACCACCGTGGTGCAGCTCGCGGTAGGTCGCTTCGATGCGATCAGAGAGGGCGCCCGGGGACTCATCGCCGAGGGCGTGGAGCGCGAGCATCGGGAAGTCGTCGTCGCCGGTGATCACAGGGTGATCCGCCTTCCACAGGCGATGGATCCGCCCCATCCGCTCGAGGACCTCCTCGGGCAATTCGGACTCCCCCGCGCGCAGAGCGAGCAGCACCGCTGCGAGCACGCGACCGGGCCCACCCCACGGAAGGCCTCGCCCTTTGAAGCGCTTCAGAATCGAGATCACCTGGTCGTGCACGCGCCCCGGGGGGAGACCGCGACGGATCAGCATCGCGGCCACCGAGTAGCGCACCGGAGACCTCAACGGGCCGAACCAACCCGCCTTTTTCCGCAAGACCGCCGCGGCCTCCTCGACGGTGCCCATCGGATCGTCCAAGGGGACGGTGGCGAGCACCATCGCGATGATCCGCTGCCCCTGTACGTTGAGCTTCCAGCGAGAGCGACGAGAAATGCGCTCGAAAAGATCGAGATAGAGGTCGAGGGGATCGGGGGTGGGTAGAGACATGCTCAATCCTCGAGCAGCAATTCGAGCTCAGAGACGTGCTGGGACTCGAGGGCAACCTGGGCGCGCGCGAACTCTTCGAGGACCACGTCGTCTGTGCCTTCGAGACGGTCCAGAAGCTCGCGATACGCGTCGAGGGCCGCGCGCTCGAACACGAGAGCGGTGCGGAGCGCCTCTTTGCCGGTCGCACGCTCGGCGGGGAGATTCAGCTGAATTTTGAGCGTCGGGCTCTCCCCGATCTGCACGATCTTCTCGGCGACGAGCTGCGCGTGCTCGAGGGTCTCCTCCATGTTCTCGAGGAGAATCTTCCGCACCATGAGTCGATCGAGGCCTTTCAGGGTGACGGCGAGGTGGAGGTAGCGGAGCCCCGCTTCGATCTCTTCGGCGTACAACTCGTTGAGGCGGCCGAGCGCCTCTTCACGAGTGATCGGTCCCTGCGTGCTCATTTCCCCTCCTCCGAGTCTTCGGTCTCGCGGGCGATCTCGCGCGCGAGCGCCTCGACTTCCTTCGAAGGGAAACTTTCCGGGGCTCCCTGACGCCCGAACTTCTGTAACGCATCGACGAATGCGACCGCTTCTTTCGCGCCGGAGCGCAGGAACAGGAGCGCGCGACTGGCGCGTTCTGCGGTCTCATCCGAGACGAGGTGCTCGATCTTGCAGGTGTCTTGATCGGCGAGCTCTTCGGGAACTCCGAGAAGATCCATCAACAGGCCCATGAGGACCTGCTTCTTCGCCATCACCCCTCGGGCGATCCGTTCTCCCTCTTCGGAGAGTCCGAGGAAGCGACGCTCATCTTCGGTGACGAGGCCACGCGCTTTCAGACCCTTCAAGGTGACGGAGACGCTCCCCCGAGTGATGCCCAGATTGCGCGCGACATCGGAGACGCGCGCGTAGCCGAACTCGACGAGCAGCTCGGCGATCGCCACCAAATGGTGCGCGGCCGAGTGGCTCACTGGATTCTGGTCGTACTCTCGCCAGTCGTGCATCGGTCTCCACGGAACTCTTCCGCGACCCTAGGCGCGCGCGGGTCGCATATTTCAAGTGACTCGAGGCAAAGGAACCGAGCGCTCTGGACCATGAGACCACAGAGCCGGGGTGCGCTGATACGATCCGCTCTCTCGGCCGCAACCCCGCCCAGCTCTCCAGAAGGGACGCGGGGACCGATGTCTTCCGGATCGATCCTCTCTTGGCGCTTCACTTCGGCCCCGAATTCGCCGAAGATAGAGTTGTTTGGCATGCCAAACAACTTGACGAGGCACCAACCAGCCCGGTAGGATCCATATCAGACGATCGCTGTGCGGGACAGCCTAGCGGCTCCCGCGCGCGGACGCAACCGTGCGAAGTGATCTAAGTGCTTTCTGCAGAAGAGTTTCCAGTGAGGAGATCGACATGATCCAGTCCGCTGTCCCCTTCAACGTGGACGCTACGGGTCTCAATGTGGACGCAGGTGGCTCGAACGAGCCTCAAACTTCCGCTTCCGGGAGTGCATCCCGGGTCGAAACGACCGCTCTCTCGCAACTCCCCACCGGTGCCGAAGCCACGCTCGTCGGCGATCAACTCGCCGCTGACGATCGCCAAATCCTCCGAGCGATGGGTCTCACCGATCATGCCCCGGTCCGGGTGTGCCGCCAGGGTGAGCCGTGCATCATTCAGGTGCGCACCACCCGCGTCGGACTTTCGCGCGCGATCGCGGATCTTCTTCAGACCATCCCGTGCGCCCCCCCAAATGAAACCGCGGCGGGCGTCGCTGCGGCCTGCTAGCCGCGTGGAGGATTCCGGCAGCAGAGCTGCCCTCGAGTCTCAACCGGAAGAGGCCGATCCGCCGTCGGCTGAACCGAAACCATCGGCGTCCCCGCCACTCGCTCGCGTCGCACTCCTCGGGAATCCCAACACCGGGAAGACCAGCCTCTTCAACCGCCTCTGCGGTCTCCGCGCCCACGTCGCGAACTACCCCGGCATCACTGCCGACGCTCGGGTCGGGCTCGCCAAGGTCGACTCGGGAGAGACGCGCATCGTCGACCTTCCCGGCATCTACTCCCTCGATCTCGACCTCCCCGAGAGCAAACTCTGCCGCCAGCTGCTCACCGGCGAGTGGGACCCCGGAACCCCCGACGGTGATCGCCCCGACTGCATCTTGGTGGTGGTCGATGCCTCGAACCTAGTTCGCAATCTCACCTTGGTGGGCGAGGCGCTCGGTACCGGCTTGCCGATCGTGATCGCACTCACCATGGTCGACATTGCGCGCAAGCGGGGGCTCGTCATCGATCCTTCGAAACTCGCCGCTGAGATCGGAGTGCCGGTCGTCGCGATGAACGCGCGCCTCGGCGAAGGGATTGACGACGTGCTCGCGGCCCTCCCGCGTGCCGCTCTTCCTCAAGAAAACACCCCAGTGACCACAGCGATCTCGGGAGACCGTGCACGCCTCGAAGCATGGTGCGGTGCGGTCACCGACCGTGTGACCACCAAAATTTCGACGCCACTCGATCGCACTACCGATGTCCTCGACCGCGCTCTCACCCACCCCGTGCTCGGCGTCCTTGCGTTCCTCATCACCATGGGTGGACTCTTCGCGACGATCTTCTGGTTCGCCGCGGCCCCGATGGGCTGGATCGAAACGGTCTTCGGAGCGCTGGGCGGCCTCCTCAGGGACGTGCTCCCCACTGGGGTGGTGCGCGACCTCTTGGTCGATGGAGTGGTCGCCGGCATTGCGGGGACCGTGATCTTCCTCCCGCAGATTTGCCTGCTCTTCTTCCTCCTGACCCTTCTCGAAGACACCGGCTATCTCGCGCGCGCCGCGTTCGTCGCGAACCGACTCTTGCGCCCGTTCGGATTGCCGGGGCACGCGTTCGTGCCGCTTCTCTCGAGCCACGCCTGCGCGATCCCGGGTATCATGTGCAGTCGCTTGATCCCCGACCGACGCGATCGGCTCGCGACGATCTTGGTGGCGCCCTTCCTCAGCTGCAGCGCGCGGCTTCCGGTCTACACTCTGCTCATCGGAATCCTGTTCGTCGGGCAACCGCTGTGGGCCGGGGCCGCGTTCGCAGGGTGCTACCTCCTCGGCGGAGCCGCCGCGCTGCTGACCGCTCTCATGTTCCGCCGCACCATCCTGCGCGGGCGCAGCCGGCCGATGCTGCTCGAGCTTCCCCCGTACCGGCTGCCGTCACTCAAGAACGCGATGCTGACCGCCATCGATCGGGGAAAACAGTTCCTCGTGAAGGCGGGGACCGTGATTCTTCTCATCTCGATCGTGCTCTGGTGGCTCGCCACCTACCCGACCACCCCGGAGAGCGCCCGAGTCGCCGACCTGCGCGCGCAAGCTGCGTTGGCCACCGCCACCCAACCCGACACCGCGGAAGAACTCTCGGCGCAAGCAGACCACCTCGCCGGGCGAGAGTCTCTCTCGGGTAGCTTCGCGGGACGGATCGGTCGCACGATCGAGCCTGTGTTCGAGCCGATAGGATCGGACTGGCAGCTTTCGATCGCGATTCTGTCGAGCTTCGCCGCCCGGGAAGTGTTTGTCTCGTCGCTCCTGGTCACGCTCGGCGCCGGCGATGACATCGAAGAAGCTGAGCGGGTGCGCGATGTCGTCGGGGCCGCGCGCCGCGACGACGGTTCCCCGCTCCTCGACTTCCCTTCTGCCGCCGCCCTGCTCGTCTTCTTCGTCCTCGCCATGCAATGCCTCCCCACCCTCGCCGTGACGCGGCGGGAAGCGGGAGGATGGCACTGGGCAGCTCTCCAGTTCAGTTACATGTCGCTGGTCGCCTGGGTCCTCGCGTGGATCACGTTCCAGATCGCCACCGCCTCGATGGGAGTCTGAACATGTCCGCTCCCATCGCGAGTTTTCCCTTCAACGACCCGCAAACCTGGATCGTCACCGCCCTCGCGATCGGCGCCGTGTGGATCCTCGCCCGCCGCGCGATCGGACCGCGCCGGAAATCCGGTTGTGGGAGCTGCGCGAGTTCGCCAGCCAAGCCCAAGCTCACTGACAAAACGGCCCCGCCTCGACCTTGAGAGCGCGGAAAGAACGCTGCCACCGTTCCACTCTTGCCCCTCCTCAGGCAGAATGCGGCGCAAACCGTGGACGGGAGGCTCCTCTGACCCAGATCTTCATCGCCCCCGATGAACACCTCACCGAGAAGGTTCTGCTGCGCAGCTACCAACCGGGAGATGGTCTCGAACTGAACATCGCGACCCTCGAATCCTACGAGCACCTCCGCCCGTGGATGCCGTGGGCGACCGAGACGCAGACCGAGATGGAGTCGGAGCTGCTCGTCCGGGCGTTCCGAGCGCGGTGGCTCCAAGCCACGGACTTCGTGATGGCGATCCGAACTCCCGACGACGAAAGACTGATCGGCGGCTGCGGTTTTCACCTGCGCGAAGGCCCGATCGAGCAACGCGCCGCGGAGCTGGGAATGTGGATTCGCGCTTCCGTCGCCCGATCGGGGCACGGGACCAGCGCACTCGAGGCGATGCTCGAGTGGGGATTCACCCACTGGCCGTGGCAGCGACTCTCCTGGCGATGCGATGCCGAAAACGCAGCGAGCATGCGTATGGCCGAGAAGTGCGGATTGACACCAGAAGGGCTTCTCCGGAACCACACGCGCAACCCCAGCGGCGAGGTGCGTGACACCGCTTGCTTTGCGATTCTCAAAGAAGAGTGGTTGGCCTCAAAGAAGAGTCTCACACGAAATCGCGACTGAACGGAGAGACCGATGCTGAAGGCGTTCCCGATCTTGACCGTGCTTTCCCTCGTGCTCGCCGGGTGCGTTCCCGCCTCGGCGCAGGATCCGGCCCCCGATCCGGCTGGCGGGTCGATCACCGAACCGGGCCAGGACGCGAAGAGCGATCCCCACCGCCAGCGTCTCGATGAGCTTCTCGCGGCGTTCGAGCAGGCCCAGTCCAAGTACTTCCGCCCCTACATGGAAGCGAAGACTGACGCCGATCGTGAAAGCATCGTGCTCGACCCCGCCCAGGACCCGGTGCCGCTGTTCGTCCCGCGGTTCATGGAGTTCGCCGAGAGCCACGCAAACAGCGCGGCGGCGGTCGAGGCTTGGATGTGGGTCTACAAGGGGTCTGTGCGCACTCCGCGCGTGCAAGAGCACGCGGCTCATGCGGTCGACATCATCGTCGAGAAGTACCGAGATCATCCGGCTCTCGCCGCGCCACTGCGGTTCGCGTACTACACCGGCGGGAGCGAGACCACCTGGCGCCTTCACCGGTCGCTGTGGGAGAAGTCGAAGACGCCGGAGATTCGCGCGGCGGCAGGGTACGGGCTCGCCCAACTGACGTTCAGCGGGACCGGTGGCAAGGCGACGGGTCCCGATCCTGAAGCCAGGCAACTGCTCCTCGAAGTGAAGGAGAAGTTCGGCTCGATCCCCTTCCACGGAGATCTCACCTACGCGATGAAGATCGACGGCGATCTGTTTGAGTTCGAGCACCTCGCCGTCGGCAAGGTGGCGCCGGACATCATCGGCGAAGACTTGGACGGCCAGCCGATGAAGCTCTCCGACTATCGCGGCAAGGTGATCCTCCTCGATTTCTGGGGAGACTGGTGAGGGCCCTGCCGGGCGATGTACCCCCACGAGCGGTCGCTCGTGAAAAAATTTGAAGGCGCCCCCTTCGCTATCTTGGGGATCAACAGTGACGAAGACCGCGATGCTCTCAAGCGCATCGTGAAGGAAAAGAAACTCACGTGGCGGAGCTGGTGGGATGGCGGAGGGACCGGCGGGCCGATCGCGACCCGGTGGAACATCAACGGTTGGCCGACCCTCTACATCATCGACCACGAGGGGGTGATACGGCATCGCAACGTCTACAGCGACTTCGACTCGCAGCTGGAGGTTCTCGTCGAAGAAGCGAAAAATGCCGCGGTGAAAGAGTAGGCGGCCGGTCGCATCATAGGAGGTCGGAGAACGGCTTCAGGCTGGCCACCAGCGGATGGCGCCCGATCCGGCACATGAAGTCCTCGGCAAACTCAGCGCGGAGTTCGATCCACGCTTCTCGGTAGAGCGCCTGGAGTCGTTCCGGATCAACCTCATAGACCGTTCCGACCACGCGCACGCAGCGGGCAGCGTGAACGCGAAGAGCCTCTCTGGAAGTGCATTGAGGCAGGGGTAAATCTCGATCGAATGGTCGTGGAGTATTCCGGCGAGCGCGGCAGCTTCTCGAATCTGCAAGTGCGGAAAGGTCTCGCGCAGCAACTCTTCGCGAAAGCGGACCTCGTGACGCTCTAGATTCCAGTACCGCTCTTCGGTCGGTCCGAACGGCAGCGCGAGTTCTGGGGGCGAAGGGTTCCTCCGATAGACGAGAGGCGCGGGCGGATGGGCGGCCAGAAGAACGTGGCAAAGAGCGGCGATCACGCCACCGATCACCGCGAAAGCTCCGAGGACAAGCTGGGGGCGTTTCGGCAAATCGAGAAGTAATCCTGCTCCGACGGTTGCGAACATCAGCCAGGAGCACGCGCGTCTCATGGACCTCCCGGGATCAAGGGGCTCTTCGGTAGCGGCCTTCCAGGGTACCACGTTCCCGCGTGCCGACCACGACCGAGGAGGATTGGAGCGGCACCTCAGCCCTTCTTGGAGCCTCGAGCGTGACCCACCGCAAAACCGACCCCGGCCCCGATGCTGATCCCCAGAATCATATGACCGAAGACGACGCCCAGACCGGCGCCGATCGCCGCCCCGATCGCGAGTCCAAAGAAGGAAGGCTCCATCCTGTGCGGCTGTCCGTCTGTCATCCGACTCCGATCTTGGTTGAAAAGACAAGGCGCGCTGTCCGGCGGGTCACTGGCTTCGTCGAGCTCGGCGCCACATTACGATCACGAGCCAACCGATGAACACCTGCTCGGCCCGAGTCATCTCCTCGGGCAGAGCCACCGCCGCACTCGAGGAGAAGAACCCACGAGGTCGGATTTCACCGACCTGCGTCTTGCCGAGCCACGATTGGCAGAGCCTGTGAAACGGTGAGACCGGAGTCAGGATGACATCTTCACCTCGGTATGCGACGACAAACGAGCGCCTAAACATACTCCGCCGGCGGGCACGACACATCTCACGCGAGCCAGCTCGAAGGACAAAATCACTCCACCCCGGCTCTCGCGCGATCTGGTACTCCACGCCGTCGATTGTGAAGGACCCGGCCTCTCGAAAGAAGGCCGTCTCGAGCCGAGAGATCTGTCGACCGTTCTCTCGGACGTCGAGGTGCCGCGAGAACACGTGGGCGGTCAGTTGAAGGATGGCAACGACCTCTCCACGAACCGATGCTCCCGCCGACTCACCCTTTGGATCTCCGCGCGTCCCCCTCGGGGAACATCGGGTTCGCCGCTGGTGCTTCCGGCTCGCCGCGGCGCCTCCGCCGCGCGGGGAGAACCCACATTTCGGCGAGGATCGTCAGCGATCCGATCGCGAGACTCGCGAGGAGCGCACTGCCACTCGCGATGAGAAGGAGCGCTCGCGCCCCGCCTTCTGCTTCTTCGGCGCGCTGCAACCACCACGGAACGCCGAGCGTGCCGGTGAGGCCGCCGAACCCGACCAAGATCAACGCGATCTTGGCCCGCTGCGTGTGTGGCGTCAGCTGGACCAGATGAAACACGACGAACAGCACCATCGCCAGGCTGAAGATGTGGTCGTGAGTGAAGGCGAGCAGCTCGCGCTTCCCCTTCTCGACGCGGAACACTTCCGCAGACTCATCAGACTCGTTTCCGAGAACCCACTCTTTCGCGCTCTGGGGGCCGAAGCCACCGGAGCGAGAAGCGTACTGGCGCGCCGCGATGGAGACTCCGGTGAGCACGCAGAGAAGAAACGCGGTCACGAGGACTCGCGTGGAGAGATCGGCCCGGCCGAGGGTGAAGCCCTTTTCTTTGAACGGGCGGGTCACAAAGACCAGTTCTTGAGGGAGTCCGGAGCGGGGAGCGGTGCGGACTCGAGCCGGCCGATGGCTCGGAGGGCGGGGGCTTCGGCAATCCCCCGCAAGATGGCGTCGGGGGTGATCGCCCCGGCGGTCGACCAGGCATCCGCCGTCATCGCATCGGTTGCGTAGGCGGCAGTCAGTAGAGGAATCGTCGCGGGCTCGCCCGTCTGGGGATCGAGAATGTGCGCGCCGCGATGCATCGCCCCCGAGCACGCGAGAGAGATGTTCGAGAGCGCTTCGACGGCGAAGATCGATCCCTCGTCCGCGGAAGACAGGCCTGAGGGAGACAGAATCGCGACCGCCCAGCCATCCTGCCCCTGGGGCGGATCGAGGGCGAGAATCTGCCCTCCAAAGTTGAGAAGAGCGCGAGACGCGCCGAGCTCACGCAAGCGGAGCGCCGCCCGATCGAGTGCGTACCCCTTGCCGATGCCACCGAGATCGATGCGGGTCACCGCCGGCCCACGACGGACCGTGCTCCGCTCGCCATCGATGGTGATCTTTCGCCAGCCATCGCGGGTGAGGGTCGGATCGAACGCGCCACCCGAGAGGCGTGCGACCTCGAGAGCCGCCCCGAGACATTCGACGGTCTCCTGGGAGACCGAGACCTCGGTGTGGGGAGGCGCGGAGAGGAGCCTCGCGATGTCAGAAGTGGGCTCTCGCCCGTCGAGAAGACCGCGCACCCGTTCGACTTCGACGAAGACAGCATCCATCGCGCGACGAGCGAGCGACGGCTCGGCGTCGATCGTCACCTCGAGCACGGTCCCCATCGCGAGCCGCCGCGCGGTCGGCAGCTCGACCGCCGCACCGATTTCCGGAGCGACCGCCTCGACGAAACTCAATGCAGCAAACCCCGTCTCGGCGTCGTGACGGAGATCGACTAGCTTGAGAACGCGCTCGACGGCCCGGATCGTCGCGCGGCACGACAGCGTCGCACCACTACAGTGAATCACGTCCCGACCCAGGCGCAGAGGGTCCCCGACCTGCTTGCCGTCGAACTGCTTGAGGAAGCGTCGGCGGGTGATCTCGCCGCCATGACTCTCGCGATAAACCGTCACCGCGACATCGCGAACTTTGCGATCCGGAGTGAGAGCGACGATGAAAGTGATCGGCCGGAACTTGCCGATTTCATCGACGAACATCGCGTATCCGATCAGAGTCCCCTTCTCGTCGAAACCGCGAAAGAGAGTCTGGCTTGCGTCGGTGAGCGCGATCTTGTGGTCGCGCGCCAGCGCATCGCGCTCTTCGGTCGAAAAGGTCAATGCGGCGCTCTCGAGGTTGTCGAGGCCGGGGAACGCGCGCTCGAGCGCTGCGTCGCGAGAGAGGTGGACCCTCTCTTCGGCGCGCAGATCTCCCGAGACCAGCGCGGCGAGAAGAGCGAACAATGCGCTCGCGACGAGGCGGTGGAGTGATCGCTCAGAAGTAGGTCGCGATAGAGAAGAGAAGCGCATCGTTGTCCTCCCGTCCGTGGGATCCGTCTTCGAAATTGAGCTGATAGTCGAGTTTGAACACGGTCTCTTCGATGGGGCGGAAGTTCAGGCCGAAGGTGACCCGCTCATCGCGCTCCGCACCCAGTTCCACGTGCTCGAGGCGCACCGCTGCGGTGAACACCGACTCCTCACCGAAGATCTTCGGCGCACTCTGGTGCAGCGCGTGGGGCATGAATTCGTGCCTCACTTCGACCACGAAGCCCCACAAGTCGTCAGGCACGCCACTCGCCCGCGCGATGGCGTCGCGTTCGATATCGGCGCGAGCGATCTCGCCGTTCACCCCGAAGCCACTCAGGAAGTCTGCGATCGCTGCGCCCTCGAGTTCGAAGTCGAGCGCGGAGACCCAGAGGTCGCGATCGCCGTCTGAATCATAGGCGCCGAAGTGGCTCGACACTCCGAGCTCGACGCCGAGGTGCGGAGACCAGGCCACTCGCCCCGCGGTCGCAATGCCCTGGCTCCCGTCGACCTTGAGCGAAGGACGACCGCCGCGGATTCCGCTCGAGGTGTCGAAGTTCGAGGCGAAGCCGGTCACTGTCGTAGCATCGACCTCGAGGCCCTCGAACCCGTTCAAGAAATACGCCTCGTAGTGGAGGACCCCCTCCTCCCCCACACTGAAGGAGCCGAGCCCCCCGATCCCCGCGTCGGTCAACGTGGTCGGAATCACGCTTCTGGAGACGAGCGGCCGATCAGTGAAGTCGTTCAAGGGCGAGTCGTGTTTCAAGTTGAAGCGCCCGAGCGGGACCAGGATCGCTCCCGCGCGAAGCGTGAAAGTCTCGTCGAACTTCCAATCCATCGCGGCGAACTCGACCTTGGTCTCTCCGTCTTCGCCCGCTGCATCGCTGCCGCCGTACTCGAACTCGATCTCCGCAGCGAAGTGCAGCTTGTCGTGAAAACTCGCGTCGATCAGGGTCACGAAACGGTGCTGGACGAAGCTCGGCGCCGACCCGCGGCCGTCGCGATACTCGAGGTCGAGATACCCACCAACCGACGCTCCCCCCCCGAGAGCGCCGAACTCGATCCA
>CALEHF010000353.1 GCA_937876125.1 uncultured bacterium | reverse complement strand
CCGGTGGAGAGGCGTACGACGCGCTGGCCTTTCAACAGGGAGCGTGTGCGATCGTAGAGCCCGCCGGCGCAGGCTTCACTTTCGTCGGACCGGCCTCGACGGGCATCAGCAACGATTACTACATCGTGCGCACAGACCTGAACCTTCTGACCAACTGCAATGACATTCCCTTCGCGCCGCCGGTCACCTCACCGCCGGTGACGACGATCGACCTCACCTATTTGACCCTCTCCATACCTGAGATCGGGCCCGCCTTCCCCCTTGAGAGTCCGCTGGTCTGGCTCGAACAGACGCTCTGCATGAGCAGTCCCTGCCTCGATTCGGTCCCGTTGACCTGCATGGTCGCTGGTCTCGCGGTGAATCTGACCTGGCCGCCCTTGCCGGCCACTCTCGCGATGGCTGAGATCTACCGCGACGGGGTGTTCCTCGCGACCGTCACCGGAACGAGTTTCTCGGACACGCCGACCTTCGGAACCCACACGTACGAGCTCCGACTCTATGACTTGAATCCCGGTTGTCCGACCGCAAGCTCGTTCTGCACGGTGACGGTAGGCTTCTCGATCCCGGTCATCACCATCACCGATGTCATCGCGGTCCCGTGGAAGCCGTTTGTCGACGAGCCGATCATCTGCTGGGGAGACTATCTCACGCAGAAGGGTCGCGTCCCGCGGATCGTGCAGTCGATCGACATCGTGACTCCCGAACTCGGAACCGGAGTCCCGGGTGTGATTCCCGTGGTTTGGTTGTCGCTCGGTCAGTTCCCCGAACAGCACGTCCTCACGCAAGCGGAGGGACAGATCCTCGTCGACTATCTCGCCGCGGGTGGTTCGCTCTACATTGAAGGGGGGGACGTCGCCTTTGGAAGTCAGACAGCGCTCGCCACGATCGACGGCGTCATCGCGATCGATGACGGAGCCATCGACGATGAGGTGCCCGCGTTGACAGGGCTCGACTCCGGTTTGGGGCTCAACGCCTCGCAGCTCTCCGCGACGTACGGGGGAAGTGGGCTTCGGATCGACCACTTGGCTCCGGATGGTGTGGGCGCAGCGGCGATCTTCCAGAACGCGGGAGGGGCGGGGCAAATCACCGCCGTCTACTACGACGCCAACGTCTCGGGAGCCGGGACTCACCGCGTCGTGTCATCTTCAACCTTGTTCGAGGACTACGACGGCGATCAGTCTCTCCTTCAGGATGCGTTCCTCGAAGGTCTCTCCCCGTCGGGAGACACGGAGTTCCTCCGCGGCGATAGCAACGGCGATGGCGCGATCGACATCGCAGACCCGATCTACGATCTGGCGTACCTTTTCAGCAATGGTCCGAGTACCTGTCTCGATGCACAGGACAACAATGACGACGGTGCGGTGGACATTGCGGATCCGGTGTACAGCCTCGGCTTCAACTTCTCTGGGGGTCCCCCACCGCTGACGCCGTGGCCACAGTGTGGGTTCGATCCGAGTACGGATGCGCTCGGGTGTTCGGGGACGCCGGTCTGCCCCTGAGACCGAAGCAAAGAAGCCAATGAGCACCGCGCCGCGGGGAAGAGCCCGCGGCGCGGTCGTTCTCGAGGACCTCAGCCCCCCCAAGCGGAGTTGAATACCTCGCACACCTCGGCGAGGATTGCTCGAGCAACTGGGCGAGGGGGGCTTCGCTCGATCTCGAGATCCTGGGGCTCAGAAGCGGACCCGAAAGGTCAATCACACCGTCGTCGGTGGTATCCCGCGCATCCGCGCACGGCGAGAGTCAACCTTCGAAGAGCAGCCCGCCGATCTCTGCTTGCATCGCGTTCGCACTACGATCTTCGCCTCCAACCTCGTGACCGCACCGTAGATCGCGGTCTTGTCGTACTCACCGTCAACAGTGAAACACTCGACGAGGTCAATCACCTGTCTCGACTCAGCTACCAGCGGAAACCGACCGTGAACTCCACTCCCGAATAGTCGTTCTCGACCGAGGCGAAGTTCCTGGTGTCGTCGATTTCGAACGATCGCGCGACAAATCCGAGCCCGAGGAGCAGCGAGTTCAATTGGACACGAGTACCAAGACTGACTCCGAAGAGTGAGGCATCACTGGAGTCATCATCTTCCACGAACAGGGAAGCATCGATTTCGGTGCTTCCCACCGCCAACGAAAGGTCTCCGTAGACACTCCAAGTCACGTTTCGGCTCTCGATCAGGATGAGTTCCGGCTCCGCTTGGATTCGGAAGAAAAACGTCACGTAGTCAATCGAGTTGCTCGAGCTTTCATCATCGAAGCTATGGACGTGGAGTCCAAAGCCAGGGCGGAGCGACAGTCGGAAACGATCGGATTGAAACCGATAGGTGAAGTGGCCGAACAGATCGACCACTGACGTTTCATCGTCGATGAATGAATCGTCGTAGTCATCGGAATCGATGATCTCCATCTGGAAGCCACCGCCGAAACCCTTGTTTGAAATCCCTTCGAAGAAAAAACCGACAGTCCTCGAATCAGACTCACCCGACGCATCATTCTCCGCGAACTCATGCTCGGTCGTTCCGCTCCCGAACTCCAGCCTCACGTCGAAGTTGAAACTGCGCCCGGCCGCGGCTTCGGTGTCCGCAGTCGTAGAATCCTCAATCAGAGAAAAAGTCGAGTTCGCAAGTGTTGGAAAGTCGTAGAGGGAGATCGGGGCGCGGTCTTGGGCATTGAGGGGACAGAGCCAAAGAGCCAAGGCGAAGCTGAAGTAGGGGAGCCGTTGTGCCTTCATAGGAACTCGATTCAACTTCAGAGTGATGGTTCTCTTCGATTAAACAGGTGTTCTTGAACTCTGGAAAAAAGTGATCCCGAGGGTGTCAGGACGTCAGTTGCACCTCGCCGGACGCAGGTGCGGGCGGCGGGACGCAATGGCACACTCCTAGATCTGTACAAGAAGCTGCCACTCTTCGCAAGCATGAGGCCGCGCCGGTCCCCGCGAGAGCCGGCTCTGGAAACGTGGTCAGGGTGACAGTTGCGATTTGCGACGAGTTGATGGATAGTTAGGGTTCCCCACCCTCGAACCATCCGGGCAGTTGCGGCCGAATCACTTACGAACACCCGTCTCCCCCCGAACTGGAGGCATCCTCATGATCCGATCTATCGCACTTCTTCTTTGCCTCTCCCTTCTTTCCTCCTGCCACACATGGACCGTCATTGACCACACCGACGCCGCGGCTGTGGCTAGTGCGAAACTGGAGAGACGCATTATACGCGTGACGCGAGGTTCGAGTGAGCAGTTGGCGAGTGTGATCTCGGTGAGGTACCCGCGGCTCGTGGTTATGGTCCGCAATGAGAAGCCTCAGCCTGACGGGCTGAGGACGCGGTCCCGTGAGCCGAGAAGCACGTCTTGGGACCTGCTAGCGGTGGATAAATTAGAGGTCAGGAGACCCGACGTCTTGAGTACTGTGCTCCTTTCCGTCGGGGGAGGGGTCCTGGGAGTCGCTCTGATCATCGGGATCTTTGCACTGATGCTGAGAAACTCGAGCGCGACTTTTATATGAGGATCCGGCGACAACGACTTCGCCAGTGCTTCTCACTCGCCTCGCGCACAGCTTTCGGGGGCCCGGCGGCTACCAGCGTGCTCGAGCTGCTCGCCCGGTGAATCACCAAGCTAGCGCGGCGTGATTCCGGATCTCGGCGCGCAGTCGAGTTCGTCGCATCGGGGGTACGGCCCCATTTCGTGACCGTACTAGGATGCGGATCGGCCAGGTAGTGGCTCAGGCACCTGGGAAACCCGGGCGACAAGGAGGGGGCTGCGCTCAGTCGATCCCACCGCCTCCGAGCGCGGTGGCGATGTCCCTCCGAAGCTCCTCGAAGACGTTCTTGAACGCGACGAGTGACGATTGACGGACGGCAGACTTCTGACCGAAGACTCCCAAGCCAATCATCTTTCCTGCGCCGCTGCTGCCCTCGCTCGAATAGGTTCGAGAAAACACTGCCGTGCGACCTGGGCCGTATACATCGGCCTTTATCGTCAGCTTGGCGCGGTAGTCTTCAAAAACATAGGAGGGCACGGAGAGCTCGATCGTGAGCCGGTGCCTGCCAGAGGTCGACTCCAGATAGCTGGGACTTCTCTCGTAGAACTCGACGACCTGAGGGAGCTCCATGTCTGTTACTTGGACGAGCATCTCGCCGTAGTTCGCAACCCACTTGTGCGCAATCCCCGTCGACCATGCGCGGAAGCTGGTTGACGCAGCCAGAGTGGCCGGCTCGACAACGGCCACGATCGAAGTGTCGCTCTGCTTCGCAGCTCCGATGAGATAGGCCCAGGACGTCGCGTCGCGGTCGAACGCAATCTGATGGGTGCAACCAAAGGTGGTTGTGGCCAGGCAGATGGCGACCAGCGTTCCCGTGATTCTCGACACTCGAATCCTCCCTCGCTTCGCGGTCCCGTCCAGCTCGGCATTCCCGACTGGAAATGCCTAGAGATGGTGTTGAGACGTAACGGCACTCCTGGATCTATACAAGAAGCTGCAGCACTTCGCAATCATGAGGCCGCGACTGTCCCCGCGAGAGCCGGCTCTGAAAGCGTGATCAGGGCGTCAGCTGCGATTCGCGACGAATGGATGGACAGGTCGGGTTCCCAGCGCTCAAATAATACGCGCAGTAGCCAACGCCCGTCCCCCCGGACTGGAGGATTATCATGATCCGATCTCTCGCACTTCTTCTTTGCCTCGCCCTACTTTCCTCATGCCACAGCTGGACCGTCGTAGACCACAGAGACGCCACGGCTGTGGCCGGTGCGAAACTGGAGAGACGCATTGTTCGCGTGACGCGAGGAGGGAGTGAGCAGCTGGCGAATGTGATCTCTGTGAAGTACCCGCGGCTCGAGGTCATGGTCCGCAATGAGAAGCCTCAGCAGGATGAGTTGAGCACGCGGTCCCAAGAGCCGAGAAGCACGTCTTGGGACCTGCTAGGAGTGGATAAATTGGAGGTCAGGAGACCCGATACTTTCAAAACTGTGCTCCTCTGCGTTGGGGGGGGGTCGGGATATTCGTTGTATCCATCGGGTTCTTTATCCTGGCTCTTAGCGGGCTGTGAGGCAGCTGTTATCGACCAGCGCACTGTTGTAGTTCTATTCGAGCGCCTCGCGCACCTTTTTCGGGGGCACGGCGGCTACCAGCGTGCTCGACCGTCGTATAGGCGTCAGCGTCTTTGACCTAGTCCGCAGAACATAAGCGACCCCGAACAAGATCCGTCCCCGTTCTGCTACGGGCCCACCTGAGGAAGGAAGTCGATGCCCACTCACACGGATGTGGTCATCCTCGGCGGGGGACTCGCGGGGCTCACGCTCGCCGCGCAGATCCTTCAGAGCGACCCCGAGACGAATGTCCTCGTCCTCGAACGGGGATCGCACCCTCCCCCCGGCGCCGCGCACAAGATCGGGGAGTCGACGGTTGAACTCGCAGGGCATTATCTTCGCGACACGCTCGGTTTCGGAGCACACCTCGAGTCGGAGCAGGTGCGAAAATTCGGAACGCGATTCTTCTTTCGGAGCCGCTCCCCATCGGCGGACCTGAACGATCGGGTGGAGGTCGGAGGGACCACGTATCTGCCTGTCGACAGCTACCAGCTCGACCGCGGGACCTTCGAGAAGTATCTCGCCGAGGAGGTCCAGCGGCTCGGGGGTCGCTTCCTTCACAGCGCGACGGTCAGGTCCTTCACTCTCGGAGGGGCCGGCGATGTCCATCGGATTCAATTCGAGCACGGCGGGAAATTGCAGGAAATCCGAACGCGCTGGGTCGTCGATGCCAGTGGCCGCCGGGAGTTGATCAAGCGCAGCAAGAATCTTGCTCGCCCCGTGAAACACCAAGCGAGCTCGGCGTGGTTCCGGATCTCGGAAAAGCTGAACATCGACGACTGGAGCGAGGCTCCGGGGTGGATCGACGGTCACGAACGGGCGGAGTTCTCTCGCTGGTACAGCACGAATCATTTGATGGGAGAAGGCTACTGGGTGTGGATCATCCCCCTCGCATCGGACACAACCAGCATCGGAATCGTCGCGGACGAGAAGTTTCACCCCCTGTCGAACTTCTCGACGCTTTCTCGCGCGATCGAGTGGCTCGAGAAACACGAACCGGTCTGCGGCGAACAAGTTCGCAAGCACCAAGATCAAGTCCTCGATTTCGGGGCGATCCGTAATTTCGCCCGGGATGCCGAACAGGTTTTCTCGCAAGATCGATGGTGCGTGACCGGTGAGGCGGGAATCTTCATCGACCCCTTCTACTCCCCGGGCAGCGATTTCATCGCGATGGCGAACACGCTGATCTCCGATCTCATCGTCCGCGATCGACAGGGTGAACCGGTCGCTCAGCGTATCCGTATCTACGATGATCTGTTCCGCGGATACTGTTCGCACACAGTTGCCGTCTATCACCATCAGTACGAATTGTTCGGTGACCCGGTCGTGATGCCAGTGAAGATCATCTGGGACTTCGCTTTGTACTGGGTGTTTTTCGCGTTCGTGTTCTGCCAGGGGAGATTCTGCGATCTCCTCTCCCTGCAAGCCGTTCGCTCGGAACTCGGAAGGATCGCAAGCCTCAACGGCGCTATGCAAGAGCGGTTCCTCGCATGGCACCGGAGTCACCCCGAACCTCCGCCTCCGGGACGGATCGAACTCCCCGGCATTGGGTTCATCCGTCAGTTGAACTCCGGGCTGACCGCGTCCCTCTCTCGCGAGGAGTACCGAGACAAACTGAAGGAGAACATCGCCCTCCTCGAGGAGATCGCGGCGGAGATCACGGCTGTCGCAGATGGTGAGGTCCCTGCTGAACCTCTCCATATGACGGAGGTCTGGTCGCATTTGGGACTCTCCGTATGACGGCTCGAAGGGGAGCCCGCCTGGTCTCTCTGGGAATGGTCTGCGCCGCAGGGGCAGACCGAGATGCGGTGCACGAGCGACTCCGTGCGGGCAGCCCCCTTCCCGAGTTCACCGACAGCGCTCTCGCCTCGGGGAGACTCGTTCCCTACGGCATGGTGACCGGTTCGCTGCCTGAGATTCCCGCGAGACTGCAGAAGTACAGCTCGCGGAATGCCCAACTTCTGGTCGCAGCGTATCAGCAGATCGCCCAGTCGGTGGAGGAGGCCGCGCGCGAGTGCGGCCGCGAGCGGGTCGCCGTAGTGCTCGGGTCGAGCACCTCGGGAATCGAGGAGGGAACGAAGGCGGTCGCGCACGCGCGAAAGACCGGTGCCATGCCAGCTGGGTACCACCTCTGCCAACAAGATCTCGGTTCCCCGGCTCTCTTCCTCGCAGCCTTCGCCGATTTACACGGCGTCGCGTATACGATCTCATCCGCATGCTCGTCGAGCGCCAAGGCGATCGCCTGCGCCCGTGGGCTGATCGAGCTCGGGCTTTGTGACGCCGTCGTCTGCGGCGGCGGCGATTCCTACGCCACTCTTACCTCGAACGGATTCGACGCTCTCGGACTCGTCTCCGATCACCGCTGCAATCCGAGTAGCATCCATCGCGATGGCCTGAATCTCGGAGAGGGTGCCGCACTCTTTCTGATGCGCGCTCAGAACGGGGGGATCCAACTCCGTGGGGTCGGAGAGAGCTGCGATGCCACGCACTTTTCCGCTCCCGATCCCGAGGGTGCGGGCGCGGTCGCCTGCATTCAGCTCGCGCTCGCCGATGCGGGACTCCTCCCTGCGGAGATCGATTACATCAATCTGCATGGGACCGCGACGCGTCAGAACGATGCGATGGAGTCACGTGCCTTGGTCGAGGTCTTCGGTGAAGGCAGAGTTCCACCCGCGAGCTCCACGAAACCACTGACCGGACACACCCTCGGAGGCGCTGGGGCAATAGAAGCAGGGATCTGTTGGCTCACTTTGGCCACGCAGGAGGCGCGCCTCCCTGTGCACCGATACGACGGAGAGATCGACCCTGAACTGCCGTCGATTCCTCTCGTAGATGAGGGACAAACCGCTGTAGTGAGCACGGTTATGAGCAACTCCTTCGGTTTCGGGGGCAGCAACTGCGCGCTGATCATGGAGGGTGCATCGTGAAGTGCTTCTCCTTCGATCTGCTGGCATGGAGCGCCTGGGCACCAGGACTCGAGACCCGCGAAGCATGGTCTGAGTGGGCTCTAACGCCGTATTCTCCGACCGGTGCGGAGCGGCCTTCAATCGCGAATGTTCCCGCCGCGCTTCGCCGTCGCTGTAGCCAACACGATCGCATGGTGCTCGAAGTCGGGACGAATTGCGCGGCCGAGGCCATCCCCGGATCGGGGGGGCAGGTCCCCCCGGCGGTGGTGCTCGGTTCACGACATGGGGAGGCGCAGGTAACTCGAGTTCTGCTCGATCTTCTCGCCGAAGGAGAGCCGCTCTCTCCGATGCGATTCAGCCTCTCCGTTCACAACGCGAGTTCGGGCCTCCTCTCGATCGCAACCGGGAACAAGGGCGTCTTCCGCTCGATCTCCGCGTCGATAGATTCTCTCGGAGCGGCCTGGATCGAAGCGCTCTCCTTGTTGGTCGACCATTCTTCGGTACTGCTGATCGTCGCGGAGGAGGAACCCCCGGCCGACCACCACCCCTATCTCGATGAGCAAACGGCGGCCTTCGCGCTCGCCGTGCTGCTCGGGCGCGGAGAGGGTTGCCAGCTCGAACTGGCACCAGAAACTGCGCCCTTGCGCTCATTGCTCGAAGTTCAGTCGAAGAGCGCAGAGCAGCCTTCTCTCGAGTCGCGCCCTCTCCCCCACGCTCTTCAGCTTGCGGCGTGGCTCGCCCGCGGTGAAATCGGTGAATTCGAGATGTCTTCCCTGAATCTCAACTGGCGATTGGCGAAAAACGGGCGCTGAACAAGGCAGGAACTGACTAGGGCGGCAGCGGCGAGTCTCTTCGTTCACTCACTCACGGCGGAGCGACCAGCGACTCACGACGGCGAATCGTGACTCCCAGCTCGTATGGAGGGGCGCTGATCCTCCCCGATCCCGGCGCATGGTCGGCCGTCTCGGCGAGCACTTCGCTTCGCGATCCGCTTTCGGTGAGCGCAGCGTCCCACGTGACGGTCACGACCGTTTTGCCATCGCGAACCAAGGTTCGGCTCCCATTATTGTCCTCCAAGTCGATCGCGTAAGTCCCCAACCACGGGGCGAGCGATCGGTCTGGCCAGCAGGCGAGGTGGAGAAGCAGAATCAGAGTTCGCGGTGGAATCGGAAGGTCCACTCCCGGGAGAGTGCTAAACCCAAG
Organism: uncultured bacterium; assembly: GCA_937876125.1. Taxonomy (GTDB): domain Bacteria; phylum Planctomycetota; class UBA8108; order UBA1146; family UBA1146; genus JAFMMO01. The sequence continues at coordinate 10,131 of CALEHF010000353.1, read as the reverse complement.
CTCTCCGTCGATGAGGGTCAGCGAGAAGAGGGTCGTTCCGACGGGGGTGAACCCGACCAGTGCAACGCGGCGCGGTTCGACCTCCATGGTAGCCTCGACAATCCATCGCTTCTCCCCGCACAACATCTCGAGGGAGAGATCGAGCGCGACCGCCGCCCCCGCATCGAGCGGGTCTTCGAGCCGCAGTCGAGTGCCATCGACCGTGGTGTAGGTGGGGATCGCGGTCGAACAGCCGGCGAGAGTGACCATCGCGAGAACTGCGACAACCCGGCAGACCCAGAGAATTAGCGATATCTTCAAGGGGTCTCCGTTCCCCTGCCCGGGCGGGGACAGGCGGCGAGGGGAGAGAGGGCGAGGCTGAGAACGATGCCGACCACCACCGTAGTGCCGATGCCGACGAGCACGGGAAGAGTGCTGAGGGAGAGGACCCCGAACGAGAGCACCGTTGTCCCAGCCGAGAGAAGGACCGCCTGCAGGGTTCCTGGTTCGACCTCACCTGCCTCGGCGAAGAAGAGGGCGTAATCGACCCCGATACCGAGCACGAGAAGAAGACCGACGCCGTGAAAGAGCGTGAGCGGTTCTCCGAGCGCAGCGAGAATGAGAATCGTCCCCGCGGCCGCGAGAGTCGGAGTCGCGAGAATTCGAAACCCGAGTCCGCTCCCGTAACGCAAGAGAACCAGCGCTGCGACGATCAGATACGAGATCGAAACTCTGAGCGTGAAGGAGCTCCGGGCCCTCGACAGCACGCCATTGAGGTCCTCGACCGGATGCACCACGGAGAGCGACTCTTCCTCAAACGCTATCTCCAGCAGTTCCGGCGGAATCGATGCGCCTTCGAGAATCCCGATCGTTGCGTATCGACCCTTGGCTCGATCGAGGGAGCTCCCCTCCGTTCCCGGAACTCCTCCCCCCGGCTCCTGCCAAAGGGTGCGCAACTCGCGAGACACCGAGCTCTCGAGCCACTGCTCCAACTCGAGGAACGCTTCATCTCCCCCGATGAAGGTCCGCCAAGACGTAACCACCTCCGGCTCGAATTCCAAATGCTGAAAGTAAGCTTCGACCGAGTTCTCCCCGTCGGCGAGACACCGATCTCGCAGGCGTTGAAGGTTCTCCCGTTGACGGCGGATCGAAGGGAGGAACTCGGTGATGCCCCGGAACGAAAATTCGGGGAGTCGATCACGCAACTCTTCCTCGTTCTCCAGCACCTGCTGCGGCGTGGCCCCCTCGACGAGAAGAAACGCACTGAGTTCGCCGGAGCCGAGAATCTCCTGAACCCGACGATCGCTGGCGATGTTCTCCTCGGATGGGTCCTGAAGTTCGCGAATGTCATCGCGCGTCGGAATCGACGGGAGAGCCAGGCCGAATCCTGAGAGCAGGAGGATCGAACCGACCATCAGCCCCCGATTCGAAATCGCAGCGATCTGCCGCGCCCCCCGTTCGAAAAACTTGATCGGGATCGGACGACTGCGACAGGACTGAGCGAGATACGGAGTCGCCAACAAGACCGTGAGGTACGCCGCGACCAGGCCGACCGTGCTGAAGAACGCCATTTGGGTAAGGCCTGGAAGAGGGCTGAAGGCGAGCGCGAAGTATCCGAGACAAGTGGTCGCGAGACCCGCGGTGATCGCGGGATAGATCCTCCTGAGCCGAGCCCGAGGGGTCGGGTCTTCCGCACACAGATAATGAAACACGTAGTCCACGCTGATCCCCACCAGACTCGTCCCGAACCCGAGGGTCAAAAGGTGGATTTCACCGAAGAGAAGGAGGGTCGAGAGGGTCGCCGCCATGAAACCGAACACGATCGGGAGCAAGAGGTGCGCCAGGACGATCATCGTGCGGAACACGAGGAGACACAGCGTGACGATCCCCACCACGCTCGCAATGCTGAGCCGCTTCACATCTCGTTCCGCTGCGATGCGCCCGGCAGAGGCATGAAACACCCAGCCACTGGTCCACCACTCGAAGTTCGGGTCCTTCGCCCTCAGGCGCTCGCCGATCGCGGTGGCCTGATCGACGAATTGCCGTTGGATTGCCCGGTCATCGGGCTCGAAGTCGAGCGTCGCATGAAGCAGGTGATAGACGATCTCCCCCTCCTCGGCGACGAGCCAACCATCGTCGAGACGGGTTTGCCCTGGGGGTCCGGGGAGGGACTCGAGAAAGCGGGGAAAGAGGAGCAGAGGATCGTCCTCGAGCGCCCACCCGTAGGCACTGCTGAGTGGAGAGTAGAGTCGCCGCTCGTTCTCGGCAAGGAGTGCTGAGGTCCCGTCCTCCGTTGCGACTGCCACGCGGGTCGCACGGTCGAGGATGTGGCTGCGGTGCGGGAAGTAGAGCTCGTAGTAGCTGCGCCCCGTCTCGCTGATCGACGCGATCGGCAGCTCCTCGATGAGACCGGAAGCGAGAAGCTCATCGCGCACCGCTGTCCCGCCAGCACGCGACGTCGCTCCGTCGGGATGCCCCACCACGAAGACCACGTTCTTAGCCAGCCGACTCTGGAAGAAGCGGCGACTCGTCTCGATCGAAGGGTTCCGATCCGACTCGGGGAGCAGACGGAAGATCGAAGATTCGATCGAGGGTCCCCTGAGCAATACAATGAGGAGCGGGGCGAGGACCAGAAGAAACAAGATGCTCCAAGCCCAGAAGTTCCGACGGAGTCGAAGAGAGGCAGAATCAAGCTTCTTCGGCATCCGCGCTCCCCCCCCGCTCAGTTCGCCGGGATCGCTCCCGGGCAGGCCCAGATATCGGTCCATCGAACGTAAAGGTGAGCGATCCGCCCACGGGCGCTAACCCTTCCCGAGCCGCCGCTCCTCCTCGGGGGTCAACTCCGCCGGGAGGCCGAGTCTCGGTTCGAACTCGATCTCGGTTCGATCTCCGCTCGCTTCGATCATGGTCAGGGAGTGGATCGTGTCTCGCCCTGCCAGGACAATACGAGTAATCACCTTTTTCATCACCGAACCGCGCGGCTCGAGCCCGAGCTCCCACCCCTTCTCATCCCCGCTGAAGAACACCTGAAAGTTCTCCAGGAGCTGCTCTTCGTCGCCGGAGAAGAGCGAGAGGAAGACTCTCGACATTTGCCGCACCATCGGTTGATCCGCGGCCTTTACCTCGACTGGCTCCTCCCCCTCTACCTTCTGGAACAACCCTCGGGGGGAGAGGACGAACAGGATCGGATGCGGCTCGAGGGTGTCCCAACAAACTCCGCGATCAGCGCAGAAGAGAAACTCACCCGAAGAGCGAAGAGGGCGCTTCAGGGCCACTAGCTTCTTCTTCTGTTCGAATTTAGCGCGGAATACCGGCTTCGCGCGGAGCCGTTTCGAGACCTCCTGCCAACCGGCAGGTCGTGGCTCGGCCAGGGGGTGTTGAAACACATCCGAATCTAGACCGGGCGCCACCGAGGGAGGGGACGGAGGAGTTGGAGGGGTCTCCTGTAAACCGATGAGCGCAAGGACCAGCGTGATCATCATGGAAGACAAGAGAGGCGCACCTTTCACGCTCAACCCCGCGTCACGGTCCAACCGGATCGCGGCCGCCCGCCACTCCGTGCGCGGCGAGGGCTTGGTGCTTTCGGCGATAGCGAATCCGGATCCCGAATTCGACCACGAAAGCGAGTCCGATCAAACCGTAACTGACCATCCCATTGTAGACGAGCCAGAGTCTCGGATTCCCGACGATCACGGTCAGACACGCAATCGTCCCGTTGACGACGAAGAACCCGCTCCAGAAGAGCGTCACCCGGCGGCAGTAGATCCGTGCAGGCCCGGGAAGCTCGCCGTGGCGCAAACTCGCGAAACGTTCGATCAGCGAGGGTGGCTGACGTAACGAACGAGAGAAGATCAGAAACAGCACAAGATTCATGAGCACCGGGTGCCACAGAAGATAGCCCGAGCTGTCGGTCACGATCGCTGCAAGTGCCAAGGCGATGAGTGCGATTGCGGCGATGTTCGTACTGCCATGGAGTGAGGCTGACCCCCGCCAGCGGTACACGATGACGAGTCGAAGCACGCAAATGGCGAGAACCACTACAGCGATCATCGCGGGGGAGGTCTGCTCGAGACCGAAGTAGACCAGAAAGGGATATGCGATCCCGAGCGCGGCCCCGACAACGCCCACGGCGACCCGAGCTGGAGATCGGGGCTTCAAGCTCACTCCTGACCCTCGGCGAGACGGAGTGCGCTGCGCCGCGATCGCAACAGCAGGTTCTGCCACTCATTGTCATCGCGCCAAACATCGCCGGCGAAGATTGTGTTCAACTCGCGCACCCGCTGCGCCGGCCTCGAGTCGGCGAAGAAGGTCGTGTGCGCCCACCCCTTCCGATAGAAGCGCTCGAGGATTCGCTCGAAGACCGTGTAACCATGTTTCATTCGGGCGAAGTAGTCCTCGAGCTGAAGCGGGTGATCAGTTTCGAGAGAAGGTTCCATCGCTTCCGCGAGGTGTTTCGCCGAGTGAAGGGCGAGGGATACCCCGGTCGAGAAGACTGGATCGAGGAACGCGTGAGCGTCCCCGAGGCAGACGGTCCGATCAGTGGCGGAGGCCTGGTTGTAGTAGCTGTAGTCGCTACACCGATGCACCGGTTCGAGCATCGTCGCACCACCCAGCACCTCTGCGAGGAACCCCGAGCCATCTCGAAAGCGTGCCAGTTCTTCGCGCGCCGAGCGCACCGAAGTCCCCGATCGGTGCACCAACCCGAGACTGATGCGGTTCCCCGGAAGAGGGATCACCCAACTCCAGTTTCCCTCGGGCGCGAGGATGAGCACGATGTCCCCGTCGCGGAACACTTCGGCGGCTCGTGGGGAATCGACCTCCGTGAAATGCACGAAGGATGCGCACTTCCCCAATCCGCGAATCTGCGCGCGAGCCTTACGCCGTCGGCAGAGGAACGATGCGAGACCGCTGGCGTCGATCAGGAAGCGCGCACGAAGCGATCCCCCGCTACTCTCCACCTCGATTCCGGTTGCATCCTCCCGCACGGCGGTGACCCGTTCCCCGTAACGAATCTCCGCACCAAGTTGCCCCGCATGATTCGCAAGTGCGTGGTCGAAGCTCGCACGCTCGACTTGATAGGCGTGATCGGGAAGCCCGGGAAGAGTCTCCGCGAAAGAAATTCGCGTCGACTGCCCACTCTCTTCGCAGAGAACGATCGCACCGCTCTTTCGCAAAGCGTATGGAGCGGTCGCGAGATCGACCCCGAGGGCATCGAGAGCCGCGACCCCGAGGGGCAGGAGAGACTCTCCGACGTGAAAGCGCGGAAAGTGCTCCTTCTCGAGAATGGTCACGGCATGTCCGCGGCGCGCGAGGAACCCTGCCGCCGCAGACCCAGCCGGTCCCGCTCCGATGATGGCGACGTCGACGCTTGGGACCATCACGAACGGTATCTCCCGAGGACCAATGAGGTGTTCACCCCTCCGAACGCAAAGTTGTTGTTGATCGCGTACGCGGCATCGGTCGCTCGAACCTCGAGGACGTGATCGAGCGGGGCGCAACGCGGATCGGGGTCGCATAGGTTCAGGGTCGGTGCGATCCACCCTTCGCGTAGCATCGAGATCGTGAGCCAAGACTCGATCGCTCCACTCGCCCCGAGGGTGTGCCCCAGGTAGCTCTTCGGCGCGGTCACCGGAGTGGATCCTCCGAAGACCGCCGCCGTCGCCTCGCTCTCGGCGATGTCCCCGACCTCCGTCGCGGTCCCGTGCGCGTTGACGAATCCGATCTCCGGTGCGCTCAGCTCGGCGTTGTCGAGGGCAAGTTGCATCACGTCGCGCATCTTCTCGGCGGAAGGGCTTACGATGTGGGCACCATCGCAGTTGGTGCCCCAACCGACAATCTCCGCGATGATCGTCGCACCCCGAGCCAAGGCGTGATCCTCCGACTCGATCACCGCGGTCGCGGCGCCCTCCCCCACGACCAGGCCGTCGCGAGCGGTATCAAAGGGGCGGGGAGTCGACTCTGGATTCTCATTACGAGTGCTGGTCGCGTACATGATGTCGAAAACGGTGGCCGCGAGGATGTGCAGCTCCTCCGCCCCCCCCGCCAACATGACTTCTTGCGCCCCGTACCGTACCGCTTCGAAGGCGAAACCAATTCCCTGGGATCCAGAAGTACACGCGGAGCATGTCGGAAGCATCCGTCCTTGGCAGCCGAAAGTGGCGGCGACGTGCGCAGCCGCGGCGTGGGGCATGGCACGTCGGAAGACTGCGGGGGAGAGAGACTCGATCGAGGCAGCGATGCTGACTTGAGTCGCGAGAGTTTGGAGTGCTGGAGGCGAACCCGATGTCGACCCAATGGCCACTCCGGCGCGCCTGATGATCTCGGGTTTGTCGCGCAACCCCGCATCCGCGAGCGCTCGCTCGGTCGCGAGCACCGCCAGAGCAGAAACTCGACCGATGCTCGGAGCGAGGGTCTCGATGCGCATCCCCGCCTCTTCGTCGAGAACGGCGGGAGCGCCAAGGCGCGTGAGGAGGCCCTCGATCGAATCCCAGTCCTCGTGGCGGCGAATTCCGGAGGCACGTCCGAGTAATGCAGCGCGGGCCGTCTCCCAATCCGATCCGATGGGGGTGATCGCTCCCATCCCAGTAATCACCACCCGACGCCGTCCGGTGGAACTCATCTTGTGTGATCTCCGGGCACATCCGCTCGGCGGCCATCGATCAACGCGTCCGGCTCCTTCGGTTTCAAGACTCGCACGCCCGACTCGGCGACGATCTCTTGGGTGTCCTCGTCGATGACACGGCAAGCGAAGTGAAGCAGCGCGTCATCCCCCCACACTTGCTCCACTTCGACCCGGAGCACCGTACCTGGGGCAAGGAAGGGACGGAAAGTGCTCAGGCGTGGGGTTCCGAGGAGAAAACCCTTCTGGACAGGGGCGCCGTCGGTGCGGGCTAAGAATCCACCGTGAGCGGCGATCGCCTGGGCCATGTACTCGAGGGTGACGTAGCTCGGAACTCCCCGTTCTCCCGCAAAGATCGAATCGGGACGAATCGTCACCCGGCAGGCGCTTCGGGATCCCTCGTGGTCCACGAGCTCATCGAGGAGCGCCATCGGGGGATCGTGAGGGATCAGGGAGGTGATCGGCCAGCTGGTCATCGGCACCACTTCTTCATCGTTTCGAAGCGGAGAAATGCGAAACACGAGTTGTTTCCGAGCAACGATAGAAAAGCACGATTCCTGAAAGATCGCAACGACCTGTCATCGGACTTGGTCCGCTGGTGTCGCGGCTGCCTCGTGCCCCGAAGAAGCGGCTTCGGCAAGGACCCCCTCCGGCTCCCAGAAGTCGAAGAAGTTGAACCACTGGTAGGGGTGCGCGAGGCACACCGCCTCGAGTCTTCGAGCGTATGCGAGAACGTGGTGGCGCAACGCCGCGGTGCGGTCGTTCCTCGGCAAGAGTACGTCTTCGAAGAGGGAGGTCACAGAAATTGAGTAGTGGCGAGGTCCAACGCGCACCGCCGTCGAGAACAAGACTTCGCACCCCAACAGAGAAGCGAGGAGCCACGGCCCCACGGGGAAACTCGCAGGTTTCCCGAGGAAGGGCACCACTATGGTGCGCTCTTGCCGCCCCGGAAGAACTCGATCGGCGAGGAGAGCGACCAGCTCGTTGCGATCGACCCGCTGTTTGAGGGCCAACCCCGTCAGAACCCCATCGCCGATCTCGACCACGTCGATGGAAACGTCCCCGCCGAACTCCTCGAGCACCGCATTGAATCGTCGCGCGTTCTCCCGATGCATGACAACCGTCAGCGGAACCTCACGCTTGCGCGAGATGGCCCGCATCGCATCAAAGCTCCCCACGTGCGCTCCGAAGAGCACCGCTCCTCGGTCGCGGTCGAGCATGTGCTCGGTCCCTTCGTGCGCGAACTGGAATTGGTGGAGCTTGCCCTGCCAAAATCGGAGCCGATCGACAACGGTGATGGCAAAGGTCCAGTGATGGCGCAGCGAGTGGAGTCGCGACGGAGTCGGCGTCGTTCCGCCACTCACCTCGTACAATCGGGTGAGATACTCCCGAGAGGCACGCCGCGTCGTCCGGGAGGTCAGGAAGAAGTACAGCGCCGCAAACGAGGCAACGATGACCCCGAACCGGTATCCGAGGAAATTCATGGTCCTCACCCCGAACACCATCAACCGTCGGGAGCCTCGCTCGGAGACTTGGTTCCAGCGAGGCAAGGTCACCCTCTCCGTCGCAAGAGGAGCCTCGGGGCGCGCGGGATCATTCCCGCGATCAATCGGGTGTGCATCCAGGAGATCCGTGCGTTGTCTCGCCAGAGGCGAAAATTCGAGATGCCTCCTGTCGGGTAGGAGACCTCGGTCGGAAGATTGATGATCGGGAGCCCGCGCCAGCAGAGGCGCACCGCGAGCTCCGGATCGAAATCCATGCGCGAAGGCAAGTTCGCTCGATCGAGCAGATCGACAGTCGCCTCGAGGGGATACAGTCGAAACCCGAACAGTGGGTCCCCGATCCGCCGGGAAAGGGTCGAAAGGAAAACACAGACCCTGGAGAGCTGACGACCGAGAAGACGCCCCAGGGGGACATCTTCCCCGAAGACCGGCTGCCCGAGGATGAGAGCATCCGGATGACCCTCGGCTGCCTCGAGAAATCGGGGGATGTCGGCGACCCGATGCTGTCGATCGGCATCAACCTGGATCGCGTGGGTGAATCCCTGTTCCTTCGCCCAACGTAGCCCGGCGGTCACCGCGGCACCCTTGCCGCCGTTGCGCTCGAGGTGTACGAGGTGAACCCATGGGAGAGGGTGGGCCGCGGCGATCAGAAGCTCCCGCTCGGTCGCGACGGACCCATCATCGACAATGACAGTCGGGATCCCTCGAGCCGAGAGGTCCTCGAGAAGTCCGGGGACCGACGCCGCATGGTTGAAGCAGGGGACAATCACGCATGGCACAATTTTGAATGGGGTGGCGGGGCCGGGGCTGGCGCTGGGAAGCGTTGCGTTCTTCTCGACCACGGACGAGCGCTCTCGATCGCGTTCGGGATCCGGCGCGGAACGGCGAAGACCTCTCCCGCTAGCGTGCTCCGCGGACAAGTTGATCAGTCCTCGGACTGTGCCTGAGGGGCACCGGTTGGATTTTTTTCGCGGCTCGAGACAATGATTTGAATCACGTCCTCGACGGTCCGGATGTGCTGCAGATCCTCCTCGCGAAGGCGGATCCCCGTGAGTTGCTTCAGCTGGACCGCAAGATCGATGGCATCAAGGCTATCAAGATCGAGCTCTTCGTAGAGTCGCGACTCCCGCCGAATCTTGTCTCGGGGGAGATCGAAGCTATCCACAAGGACATCGATCACCTGCTCGAAGATCGGATCGTGGTTCTCCATCACGACTGACTCTCCCGGGTCAACTCACCCTGGATATAGGCAGCGAGGGTCGACACCGATCGATAGATATTGCGGTTCTGGTCCTGGTCCGATCCCATCTCGATCTCGTAGCGCTTCGCAATCGCCATGCTGAGTTCGAGCGCATCGATCGAATCAAGGCCGAGGCCTTCGCCGAAAAGCGGATCCTCGACCGCGATTTCCGCTGGGGTGACCTCCTCGAGGAGAAGAGTGTCGACGATCAGCTGCTGGAGCTCCGACTCGATTTCACGGACAGACTTCACGTAAGTGGCTCCTGAGATTCAAACGAGCTTCCGAAACTGCGCCTCGAGCTGCTGATTCACGTTTCGAATGGTGCGCCCGATCGGTTCGCCCGCGACCGCACCAAAATTGAGCGGCTCACCTGCGGACAGGACGAACCGTGGGGACCTCCTCGGCACCTCGTACCAAGGCTGACCCTTCCCGAGGAACGACTGGTCGCAGCATACCCGAATCGGGACGACAGGAACACGCAGCCGAACCGCGATGTGGGCCGCCCCGCGGGTGAATGGGTGGATTCCGTCGGCGGGAGACCGGGTGCCCTCGGGGAAGATCAGCACCGAACGCCCACAGGCGAACTCATGCTCCATTCGATCCAGCAACGCAGGGCCGCGATCGTTGGGAATCAGACCCGCGGTACGAATCGTCGACCGCATGAACGGGTGGGAGAAAAGTGCAAGCTTGACGATGCAACTGCAACGGCGCAGCCGCCCGAGGATCAGGACCACGTCAATCAGAGTCGGATGGTTGGCGATGTAGAGAGAGGGGGTCGGCGCTGGGCTTCG
>CALEHF010000352.1 GCA_937876125.1 uncultured bacterium | reverse complement strand
CGGCAAATAAGAAGCCCCCCAGCGGGAAGTCTTCCTGTCTTCACACTCTCGGGCTCTTACTCTACCGTCATCTCCACGCGATCAATCGCGCCGTACCGACGGCGGAGCGAATGCTCGAAACGGGCGAGGCTCATGCTCGGCTCGAGCGACGCATCGAAGCGCGCTCGGATCATGTTCTCGAGGCCACCAAAGTCGAGCCCGCTCCCAGAGTCGGGTCCCACGAACGGTCGAACGAAGAGAAAGTAAGTCTGGATCCCGGCAGTTTCCGGCGCGGTGAGTATGGATGAACGGATCACCGCCGCACGAGGGGGGGCAAGACCCTAGAGGAGATCGATGATCTCACGCGTGCTCGCGAGCGCGTCATGACACAAAATCTCGAGTTCGAGCGTGGACTGGCGACTTTGTACGACTTCGAGGGACCGGAACGGGTGTCCATCGACTCCGTGCCCGGGCAGCTCAAAGAGGGCACGATTTTCGTCGCGTGGCTCCACCAAGAAGAGCTCAAAGAAAACTGGGCGTTCGTGCTACGACGTGGGTCCGACCCGATGCTCGTTCCGATTCCGAGTCTTGACGCGAAAACGGTCCAGTGCCACCGCTCTTCTGATGGGGCGCTTCTGTTTCGAGCTCTTCGAAGAGGGGCGGAGCAAAGGCAACGCGCTCCAGAACGCACAACGGTGGCTCCAGTCGATCCCCGCTCGGTGGTCCAGTGACATCGACCGAATCCCACTCGAGGAGATCGTGCGTCGAGACGCCCCCACAGTTCCGGCGGCGGATGCGCCCTTTGCTCATCCGTACTATTGGGCCGCGTTTGTTTTGGTCGGGGCAGAGTAGAGCGCACGCAAGGCTCTACGCTTCGGTCGAGTTCGTCTTCTCCGTCGGAGTTCCGATGACCGCGGTGATCGTGGCACGCCCGACGCCCACGATCTCGAGGGGCTGATCTAAGACCGCTTTCTTGTAACGAACGAAACCGAGCGCGACGGCGCACCCACTCCGAGGGTCGAGAGTCGCGGAAGTGATCTCGCCGACGACCTTCCCTTCCTCCTCCCCCTCGACCGGTAGGGTCCGGATCTTTGCCGCGACCGGCGGCACGCTCGATCCGAGGAGATTCAAGGCGCAGAGGCGCCGATTCACATGGCCGTAGGTGCGAATGCGCGCCACCACTTCCTGCCCCGCGTAGCACCCCTTGTCGTAGGCGATCCCGGCATCGTAGCCCGCCTCAGGGGGCAGATTTGCTTCGGTCCCATCGACTCCGAAGCGGGGGATTGCGGCCAAGATCCGATGCCGTTCGACTGCTGACTCGTCTGCGCACTCGATCGCGCCTCGCTCGAGAATTCCGGCCGCCAGGGAGTCGCGAAGATCGATGGGGACGACGAAATCCCAGCCACCGAATAGACACCTCGGTCGGTTCACGACCCATGCGTGAGCGCCCCCCCCGAGTTCGAGCCGCACTCTCTCCCCCTCTTTCCCAGGGAGCGGTTCGCCGCCGACGCTCTCTCCCAAGAGTGCGGCATCGGCTCCGGGCCCCTGAACCGACAAGATCGCGACCTTCGGGCGGAAAAAGGACACATCCTCGAGAATCACCAACCGCTCGAGAGCCGCCTCGAAGCCGTCCAGAACGGAAGACTCGAGAAGGAACCAGAAGCTGGCGCAGTTCTCGCTTTCTCCATCTCTCCCGGTCTCGGTCATGCGGTGAACCATGAAGGGCGCGATGAGCCTCCCCTTGCCGGTCATCAAGACACCGAGACTCCCCTGGCCGCGGTCGGGGTCGCCGGTCAACTTTCGGAGATCACAGGAAAGCATTCGTTGGAGGTAGTCCGAGGCGTCGTCGCCGCGGACTTCGAGTACCGCCTCGGACCCGGTCCGATCGAGGAGGACGGCTCCTTCGAGAAAAGCGCGATCGAGTTCTTCCACGATTCCTCCCTGCGGGCCTCGGCATTGCCATCTATCCCTCAGAGACTGCGCTCGTGTGGGGCGCGGCGAAACTGAAGAGGAGCCTACTTATGATGTCGAACGCTGTTGCCTTCTACCGTGCCCGCGTCACTGGTGGCGACATTCACGAACTGCGTGCAAACGACCAGATCGGCATGGATGGCGCAAAAGAGTGGTGTCGTTCGCATTCCCTCGAGAACTCGACCGTCGACTTGTACTTCCTGCGCATGGACGGATCTGAGATCTTCTGCGAGACGATCCGCCCCGAGGGCGACGATGTTCTCTCACTCTTGGACATTTAGTCCCAATTCCCGTCCCGGGGCGCAAACGTCTCACTGACGAACGAGCGCCCAAAATGTGGAATTTGGGACCCACGGATGGGAACTGCGGGGGATGGAGAGCTGCGTCCGCGCTGACGCGGACAGCAACTCCCCACCCGAAATCCGCCTGGCGAGAAAGTTCTGAGCTCGCGGCTTGCCTCACATGAAGAGGCTCGGGGTGCGCGCCAGAACGACTTCGACGCCCCGCCGCGTCGAAGCAGGCTCGTCGCGACCGCAGTCTCGTCGCGACCAGCCACCTCGTCCTCGCGCGAGGAGTCTGCGCTAGCGCCCGATCTCTGCGAGGACTCGGTCTCCCCACTGGGAGGTCGAGATCCCACACGACGCGCTCATCGAGGTGACGTCATCCGACTGGAGGACGCGCTCGATCGCTGCCTCGACCCGCTTGGCGGAGTTTGTCTCTCCCAGGTGGTCGAGCATCATCTGTACGGCTGAGATCGCTGCGATCGGGCACGATTTGCCGAGCCCTTTGTATTTCGGCGCCGACCCGTGGATCGGCTCGAACATCGACACCCTCCCCGGGTGAATGTTGCCGCTCGCAGCGACCCCCATCCCACCCTGAAGTTGAGCGCCAAGATCGGTGATAATGTCACCGAAGAGATTGGTCGTGACGACCACGTCAAACGCCTCGGGGTTCTTCACCATCCACATGCACGCCGCGTCGACGTACGCGTGATCCTGCTCGATGTCGGGGAACTCTTCCCCGACCTCGGCGAACACCCGGGTCCAAATTTCCTGGGCGCGGATCGCATTCGACTTGTCGACCAGTGTCAGCTTCTTCGCACGATTGCGCTCCCGGCAGAGCTCATACGCATAGCGAATCACTCGCTCGACGCCATGGCGGGTGTAGATCATCTGTTGGAGCGCGACTTCGTGCGGGGTGCCCTTCTTGAGGTGCCCGCAGATGCCCGCGTAGGCATCTTCGGTGTTCTCTCTCACGACAACCATGTCGATGTCTTCGGGGGTCTTCCCCTTCAGCGGACAAAACTTCTCGGCGTGCAGGCGAATCGGGCGCAAGTTGACGAACAAATCCAGCTGGAAGCGCATGCCTGCGATCACGGCGTACTCGACCTTGCCCACCTCGACCCGCGGATCTCCAATCGCTCCGAGGTAGATCGCATCGTAGTTCGCCTTGAGGTCATCGAGCACCTCTTCGGGCATCAACTCACCGGTGGCGAGGAAGTGCTCCGAGCCGTGGGGGAACTCTTTGCGATCCACGCGGAAGCCGTCGAGCTCGCAGACCGCATCGAGGATGCGCATCGCCTCGGACGTGACCTCGGGGCCGATTCCGTCCCCGCCAAACACCGCAACCTTATGTACTTTTGACATCGTGACTCCGTCCTTCGTCTCAGACTTGCGCGTCGATGAGGACCGCGATCCCCTGGCCCCCGCCGATGCAGGCGGAAGCGATCCCATACCGACCGCCGCGACGGCGGAGTTCGTGAGTGAGCGTGAGGATCAACCGAGTGCCAGTCATCCCCAGCGGGTGGCCGAGCGCAATCGCCCCGCCGTTGACGTTCGCCTTCTCTCGATCGAGACCGAGCTCACGCTCGACCGCAATGTATTGAGCCGCAAACGCTTCGTTGATCTCGAACAGATCGATGTCGTCGATGGAGAGTCCGGTCTTCTTGAGCACGCCGCGGATCGCGGGCGCGGGGCCGATCCCCATGATCGACGGGTCGACGCCGACCGTATCCCAGGCCACAACCTTGGCGAGCACGTCACGCCCTTCGACTTTCGAGCTCCCCTCGATGCCGAGAACCAGGGCCGCAGCGCCATCGACGATGCCGCTCGCGTTCCCCGCGGTGACGGTTCCGTCCTTGCCGAAGGCGGGTCGCAACTTCGCGAGGCCGGCCATGTCGCTCTCTGGGCGAATGTGATCATCGGCGCTGACGGTGACCGACCCCTTCCGGGTCTTCACCTCGACGTCGAACAACTCGTCCTTGAACCGCCCACCCTCGAGCGCCGCCAAGGTCATCGCGGTCGAACGCAGCGCGTACTCGTCCATCTCCTCGCGGGAGATCTTGTATTCGACGCCGAGCTTCTCGGCGGTCTGCGCCATGAACAGCCCGCAGAACGGATCATTCAGGGACGCCATCAACAAGTCCTCGAGCTGACCGCGGCCCAGAGCAAATCCTTCGCGCGCTCCGCGGATCACGTGAGGCGCCTGGGACATGTTCTCCATGCCGCCGGCGACGGTGATCTCTGCCTCACCGAGGAGCATCATCTGCGCGGCGTTCACCACCGATTGAAGGCCGGAGCCGCACAGGCGGTTCACGGTGAGGGCGGGAACCTCGATGGGGAGCCCTGCGCGAAGACCGACATGACGAGCACCGTACAGGGCATCGACACTCGTCTGCATCACATTGCCGATCACCACGTGGTCGACATCGCTTCCCTCGACCTTGGCGCGCTTCAGCGATTCGGCAACCGCGAGAGCGCCGAGCTCGATTGCGCTCATGTCCTTGAACTTCCCGCCGCCGGGGGTTCCCACGTACTCCGCCATCGGGGTCCGGGCGCCGCCCAGGATCCGGATCTCTTTTGTCATGCTCTCTCTCATCTTTCCGTCGAGGTTAGTGACCGACGAAGTTCGCGCTCCGTTTTTCGATGAAGGCGGTCATCCCCTCTTTCATGTCGTCGGTGGCACTCACGAGGCCAAAGAGGTCCGCCTCGATCGCGAGTCCTTCCCCAAGCGCAACCTCGCCTCCCCTCAGCACTCCATCGAGCGCAAGCCGGAGCGCGACCGGTCCCCGGGAGGCGATGGTCCTGGCGACCTTCTCGACCGTCGCCAGCAACTCGTCGGCGGGGGTGACCCCGTTGGCCAATCCGTAGGCGACTGCTTCACCCGCTCCGATCATGTCGCCGGTCAGGATCAACTGGAGCGCTCGGCCCCGCCCAACGATCCGTTGAAGGCGCTGAGTTCCCCCGTAACCGGGAATGATCCCCAGGGTCACTTCCGGGAGCCCGAGCTTGGCTGTACTCGCCACGTATCTCAGGTGGCAGGCGAGCGCGAGCTCGAGCCCACCACCGAGGGCAAAGCCGTTGATCGCTGCGATCACGGGTCGACCGCACCGTTCGATCCGGGTCATGGCTCGCTGTCCGGCGAGCGCCCGTGACCGCGCCTCGTCCGGCCCTTGAGAGGCGAGCTCTCGGATATCCGCACCGGCAACGAATGCCTTCTCTCCCGCTCCGGTCAGGATGACGACACCGATGGAATCGTCTCTGGAGATCTGCTCGAAGCAGTGATCGAGTTCAGCGATCGTCTGATCATTGAGGGCGTTGAGAACCTTGGGTCGGTTCAAGGTGACCGTTGCGATGCGAGAATCCTTCGCGATAGTCAGATTCTCGAAGTCATAGGACAGGTTGTCCGACAAGGCTCTCTCCTTCGCGACGCGAGGTCTGGACCGGGAGTCGTTGCAATCTTGAAGCTTCGGATGTTGAGACAGGATCAATCTCGAACGCACCGAGGACGGCGTCGGCGCGTTCCCACCGGCAGTCGAACCGCGAGGGAGCGCGGTCCCCGTCACGCAGCTGGCCGTGCCGGCTCAGTCCGCCGGCAGACGCTGCGGCTCGTATTCGTGATTGCGCTTCCTCACGATGGTGATCTTCTCGATCTGGTCCCTCTCCTCGAGCTTGTCCACTACCTCGATCCCGCGAATCACGTGACCAAAAGGCGTGAACGAGCCATCGAGATTCGGCTGGCCATCGAGACAGATGAAGAACTGACTTCCGCCCGTGTTCGGGCGCGTCTTGTGACGTGCCATCGACAGGACCCCCGTCAAGTGGCGGCGCACGTTCGGCTCGTCTCGAATAAAGTAACCGGGGTGACCCGTGTCCGTGTCGTCCGGGCTCCCCAATTGGACGAAGCCGCGGTTGTAGTCGGTGACCACCTTCCGCACGACCCCGGTGCCGTCGTAGGAGCCGGAGTCGATCAGCGAGATGAAGTTCGCGACGGTGTTCGGTGCATCATCCTCGTACAACTCGACGAGGAAGCTTCCCTTGTTAGTGAGCACCTCCACGTGGGGAAGGTCCTTCGCGAGTACCGTGGGGGGCCGGTCGCTGGGCGAGAGCGTCCGGCCCTTTCCGGCACGCTCCATCTCCTCCTCTTTCCCGATCATCGGCTGCCACCCCGCTCGAGGGGTCGGGTCGATCTTGCGATCGAAACGCCTCGGTTGCGGCAGAAGGTTTGCGGCCTCGCGAACTTCCTCGGGCACCAACGAATCGGGATACGCAAGGGCGAGAGAGATCGCGGGGGGTAGCGCGCGCTCATCGAGGACCTTGACGATCTGAGTGATCGGCTCGCCTTCGACGTAGACGATGCGACCGATCGGCACGGAGCGCATCGAGATGGTGTCCGGCTTTTCGAGACCGAAGGAGAGCGAGCGGCCGATGAAGGCGGATCGGTTCTCCCATTCGAGCGCGAGGCCAACGACCCCTTGATCCCACCCGATGCCTTGCCCCGGTTGGCGGAACGGGATGGGACGCTTGTTCGGCTCCATCACGACAGCGAAGTGATCGTTCTCTTGGTACTGCGTGATCGTCTTGCCGTCGTAGGCACCATTGCGCAACGCGATCAGGAAATCCTCGATCAAGTCGGGGATCCGGGGATCGTGAATTTCGATCCAAATCTTCCCGCGCGCGAAGAGGCAGATGAACCAGCGCTCTCCGGCCTTGTACACGGGCAGGATCGAGGCACGGCTCTCTTCGGTGATGTAGTAGCGCCAGCGCCCCTTCCGTTTCGGATGCTCCGGGGATTCGATGACCGTTGGGATCATCTTCTCGAGGCGCCCGAAGAGGGTGTCTCCGCGCCAGATCATGCGGAGGATCGGCCATTCGCTGAGTTCACCGTAGTAGTCTTGGAGCTCAAACTGCTGGCGCAGCGTATCTCCAGCCTCGAGCATGCGGGTCAGCCCACCGGGAGGCACTCCATCAACCCACGACTCCGGCAAAGTGAACTGTTGCTCCATTCGGCCGAACTGGTAACGCACGAGAAGTCCCATCGGCCAGATCGCCGGGTTGAAGACGTCGAGCGGCTCGGCAGTTTGGTTCGTCATCTGAATGATGAACCGCAACGGCTCCCCAGAAGCGAAGTCCGCCTTGCTCCAGATCATCTCGACTTTGACGTCCTCATTCTTCTCGGAGACCGGCGTAGGAGTGCCGGCGCCCGGAACCGCCGGAGCTGGATTCCTCGGCGCGGGTTTTGGTGGTGGCGGCGCAGCTTGCGGAGCCGGCGCACTGTCGACGTACTGAATCACATGCCAACCGTGCGGAGACTGCGCCTTCGCGTAGCCACCCTTGGTGGTCATATTGAACGCGACCCGGGAAAAAGCCGGCTCGAAACTCGCCGGCACTCCCCAATCGAGATCTCCACCGAGGGGGCGCGATCCGACGTCGAGCGAATACCTGCGAGCCAGATCCTTGAAGTCGGAGCCGGTGTCGAGGCGCTTCATGATGGCATCTGCGATCGCCTCGCTCTTCACCAGGATGTGACGCAGGTGACGCTTCTCCTGAGCCTCCAGGGACCCCGTCACGAACAGGGAGCTCATGACGCAGACGGCGAACAGCAGGCCGAGGCGAGTTCCCAGGATTCGAGAGAGAACGAGCGCTCGAGGGAAGATGGGGGAGTGCATCGGGGAGCCCTTTCCAGGGAGTGCGTGACGCGCAGCCGCCGGCGGCCAAGCCGTCACACGTGTCACGGTCGAAACGCCTTCGCTCCGGGGAAGTCGATCGACGTAACCGTGACGAAGAAAAGAATTTACGATCCGAAACTGGGATCCGGGAGTATACCCGAGCCGCTCGGACCGGAAAAGCGGTTCTGAGGCGAGGCGGTTTCGAATCGGCGGTGGATCGAGGCCCCTCGACTCCTCGTCGAGGTATCCTGCTCCCCGCCAGTTTCGTAAGAAGGGAGGGCACCTGGAATCGCCTCTCCAAGGCTGTCCCCGCGCGCAGTGGGTTTGGGCTTTCGCCATGGAGAGAGGGGGGGCGGTGCCGAAGAGTGGGATTTTCGCCGAAGTTGCACTCGTCGGCGTCGTCGCCGTTTGGGGCTGGACCTTCGTGACCGTCAAGGACGCGACCGAGTCGGTTCCCATCTTCACCTTTCTCGCCCTTCGGTTCACGGTTGCTGCGCTGGGATTCGCTCCGCTCCTTCTTCTCCGACGGCGCCGCGCTGCCACCCTGGGGCAGCGGACGGGGAAAGGACGCAGCACCGTCGGAGTCGGAATCGGCGCCGGGGTCATTCTCGCATTGGGCTACGCACTGCAAACCTTTGGACTCTCAGAGACCGCATCGGGGCGCTCTGGAGTGATCACGGGGATCAGCGTTGCCCTCGTGCCGATCGGGATGGGGACCCTCTTCCATCAAAAGGTGCGCCGCGCGGAGTGGACCGGCGTCGTTCTCGCACTTGTGGGGTTTTTGATCCTCGGCACCGGTGACGCGCCTCTTGGAGCCGGCGACCTCCTCGTCCTCGGCTGCGCAGTCGCCTTCGCGGCTCATGTGATTGCCCTCGGCCGTTGGGCCAGCGGGCGAAGTGTCGTGGCGCTCGCCGCCGCTCAGGTCACTACCGCAGCGATACTCTTCGCCATCGCCGCGGTGATCTTCGAAGGGGACCAGGGTCTCCCTCAGATCGAGGGGAGTGCGTGGCGGGCCGTCATCCTCACCGGCCTCGTCGCAACCACCCTCGGATTCGCGGTTCAAACCCGCGCGCAGCAGGTGGCGTCCCCCACCCGCATCGCGCTCATCCTCGCGCTCGAACCCGTCTTTGCCCTCCTGGCGGGACATCTCTGGCACGACGAGAAATTCGGCCTTGGGGCGATTCTCGGATCTGGGCTGGTTCTCGCCGGAATGCTCTCTGCTGAGCTCTCGCCGCGATCGTGAGAGCAGGTGATCTGACCGACTGCGGTGATCCTGTACACTCCCCGCCACTTCAACGCCCGCCCCCGTCACTCGATCGAAGGAGGTCCGCCATGGCGCCTCGACCGTTGGCTCTCGGTGCTCAGAACTCAAACGACTCCTCGGCGGCCAAAAGCTCTCATTGGCCGGTAGTCACGCTCCTGTGCGCGTTCTTGGTCTCGGGATGCATCGGAGGGGGAAGCCGGACCCGCGCCGCTCCAGACGAACCGATCATCGGTAGTCTCCCGACGATCCCCGCTCCAGCGGCCGAGCCGACCAAGTCCGACGCAGGCGCAGTCTCACTGGTCTGGGAGAACGATTTCTTTGCGGGGGAGGACGCCAATTACACAAACGGGATCACGCTTGCGTACTTGACTCCTCCGCTCGGATCGCTATCGGAGTCGAACATGCTCCGGCAGTACGCGACTCTGTTTCACTTTCTGCCCGAGTTTGGTGTCGAGGGGCACGACGAGCGGATCGCCTTTGCGATCGTGCACTCGATGTTCACTCCCGCCGACATTCGCCTCCCCAATCCCCCCCTCGACGATCAGCCGTACGCGGGAGTTGCCTCGTTCGACCAGACCTTTATGAGTCGTGGAGAGGGCATTCAACACTCCTACCTGCTCCGCCTCGGGTGGGTCGGGCCGCGGACCGGGGCCGATGAGTTGCAGAAGTCGATGCACGATTGGATCGACTCGAGCGAGCCACAAGGTTGGGGAACCCAACTGCCCGACGAAGGGATCGTGAACCTGGCCTATGAGTGCCGTCAGAAGATCGGTCGGCGCGAGCTGGGGGACACCTTCTCGATGGACGCGGTGATCGGGGTCGGCGCGAATGCGGGGACTTACTTCACAGGGGCGAACGTGGGGATGGTGGGAAGGCTCGGTTGGAACCTTCCCGATCCGCTCGGCTCCACTTCACCTCAGCGTGGGCTGACGAGTGAAGCGTTCCGCAGTGGGAAGAGCGGCGGAGGCTGGCGTTTCGGGCTCTCGGCGGGGGTCGAGGGGTTTGCGATTGCTCACTACCTCCCCCTCGACGGCAACGTCTTCCGAAACAGCCGCTCCGTCGATGATCGAGCCCCGTTCGTCGCGAGCGGGCGGTTCGGGGTCGACTTCGGCGTCGGTGCGTTCGGAATGGGTGTGTCATTCCAGAAGTTCACAGAGACCTTCAAGGCGGAACGCTCCGACAACGAATACGGAACCGTCACCTTCTCACTCAGCTTCTGAAGCGCCCCAGCTTCTGAAGCGCTCCAGGGGATCACACACCGCAGGTCCCGCCGTGCTTCTCGTGGTAGTTCTGGTGGTCCTCTTCGGCAATCCAGAGACTTTGGGCAGGCACGACCTGAGTCACGATCGGGCGCCCGCCGAACGCACCGAGGTCTTCGAGCTCGGCGATCTTCGAGAGGGTCTCGAGCCGCTCGTCCTGGCTCATGTAGAACACCGCCGATCGGTACTGCGTGCCGCTGTCGGGCCCTTGTCGATCGCGCTCCGAGGCATCGTGGTTGTCAAAGAAGTGATCGAGGAGAGCGCGGAACGTAACGCGCGCAGGATCGTAAATCACCTCGACCGACTCCGCGTGGCCTGTTGTCCCCGATCCCACTTGCTGATAGGTCGGCGACTCGACCATTCCCCCTTGGTAGCCACTCGCCGCGTCGAGGACCCCGGGGATCTGCTGGAAGCGATGTTCGACACCCCAAAAGCATCCCGCAGCGAAAAATGCGCGACGAAAACCGGTCGGCGCTGCGCTCGGAAGTCCGTCCTCGCCTGCCGGTACGAAGCGCAGCGAGGCCGAGTTCAAACAATGGCGCTCCCCGCTGGGCGGCGGGCCGTCAGGAAAAACGTGACCGAGGTGCGCTTCACAACGTGCGCACTGGATTTCGACCCGCTCCATCCCGTGACTGCCGTCTGAGATCCGTTTGACGTGGGAAGGATCGCAGGGGGAGTGGAAGCTCGGCCACCCCGTTCCCGAATCGAACTTCGACTCGTCCGAGAAAAGCGGAAGACCGCAGACGAGGCACCCGTAGACTCCGGATCGCTTCTGATCGAGAAGGCCACCGCAGAACGGGGCCTCGGTCCCCGAGTTTTGAGTGACTCGAACCTGCTCGGGGGTCATCGCTCGCGTGGCTCGCTCACGCTGATCCTCGGTGATCGGCGAAAGGTCGTAGCCGAGTGGGGACAGAACAGACCGGCGGGCCATGACTTGCCTTTCACTCCCTGAAGACGCCCGTTTGGAGCACGCGACTCCTCAGCTACCGTAACCTTTGGCATACGGCACTCTTGAGGACACGGGACTCCTCGGGCACCCGGCGAACACATCTGGACCTCTGCCGACGAGGCAGACGGCGATCGGAAAGGATGCCGCCTCGGAGCCCCTCGCGCTACACTCCTTCGGCAGAGAGTCCGAAGACGTTCTCGGACCTGATCGATCGGCCGACGCTTGCTGGACTTTCCTGCCAGACGGCGCGTTCGGCCCGACCCGTGACCCGCTTTTCCGCCCACGATGGGAGCCCCACTCCGTGACTGACGACCTGCCCGCCGACAAATCATCGAAGTCTTCGGCCCCACCGAATTTCGACAAGAGTGCCGCCCGAGGCGAGCGCCCTGAGCCCCCGCCCGATCCACTCCTTCGGGAGGAGTTTCACAAGCGTTGCCAGGCGGTTCTCAAGGGATGGGCGCCAGACTACGCGCTCGGAGGGCTCGCCGAGCACGCGTGGCGGGTGCGCGATCAGAACCGCACCATGAACCTGACGCGCATCGTGGAGCCTGAAGAGATGGCGCAGAAACACATTCTCGATTCGCTCGCCGCACTCCCTCTCTTCCATGGCGCAGGAGAAGGGGTGTTCGAGCGCGTCCTCGATATGGGAACCGGGGCTGGCTTCCCGGGACTTTCCCTCGCCCTCGCACTCCCCCACCTTCAAGTCACCCTCCTCGATGCGACGAAGAAGAAGGTCGACTTCCTCCAAAGAGTCGTCGATGACTTTGGAATCGGGAGTCGTGTGGAGTGTGTTTGGTCTCGCTTCGAAGATCACATTCGCCCCAACCGGCACAAGTATGACGCGGTCCTCGCGCGTGCGGTGGGCCCCGTCGAGAGGATCCTCGACTGGTCGAAGAATCGTTGGTTCGGACCGCTCATCTTGTGGAAGGGTCCGGCCGTCGACCAGGAACTGAAGGACGTCAGCGGACTCCTCTGGAAGCGCGAAATGATGGTCGCGGTCGACGAAGCTTACTCGGTCCCCGGTGACGATACGGTGCGCCGACTTCTCCTTCTCGACAGTCGCAAGGCCTGACCGGATCTCCCACACTTCACCCCGAAAGCGGCAAGTCCTCCGTACGACGTCGCTACACTCAAGCCCCTTCGAGCCTCGATCCCGCGGTGCCGCTCGCGCCCAGAGCGCCCTCGCTACCCGTGGCTGTGAGCGCGAGAAGCCTCCGAGGCGGCCGAATCACCAGTTCGGCATCATCGATGCACTCCCTCGATCCATGCGAGACGACACCTGCGTGTCGCCTCTCGACCGACCCGCGGATCGAAAGGGCACCCGATGCAACAGACGAACAACGCTCTCACGCCTGGGAGTTGGCTCCGAAGATCTCTCCCCCTCTGGGCACTCGGGCTCACCGCCACTCTCGCCGCCCCTCTCACCACCGGCCCGCGACCGGCATTCGCCTGTGATCCAGCCCCCCCCGTCGTGACTGTCGCTCCGCTCTTGTCTGCTGTGGGCGGGCTGTCCACGGGCGAGAATTCGGCCGGCACCAAGCCTCCGGGCAATCGCTCCTCGAACGACAGCATCCCGGTCAAATCGCTTCTTGAGTTCCTACAACTCGCGACGGGCAAGCCGGTGATTCAGGTCGCGACCCCGCACGCTCGCCAGGGTCGATCGCAAACCCGTTTCGACGGGAAGACGGTGATCCCCGTGATCAGCTCTGGGGAACCACTCACCGTTCCAGTCGTGAGAGCGCTTCTCGCAGCGAACGGCATCGGCGTCGAGGAGTTCACACTCGAGGGGAACGTTCCGGTGCTTCTGGTGCGCTCAGATGCCCAGGCGCTGGCGAAGGTGGGAAGGCCGGATCGGGGACCGAACCACAGCGCAGACTCGAGCGCGCCAGAGATGGCACGTGTCGATGGCAAGTGGTCGATCGAGCCCGATGCGCACGGCTGGATCATCCTCGACATCCAACACGCCTCCCCCTCGTCTCTTCGCAAGGCGATCGATCGCATGGTCAACTCGCCCACGCTCCAGGTTATGGAGATCGGATCGCGAGGGCAGTTACTTCTGGATGGCCCAGGGGAAGCGCTCACCCACGCCGTCCAGTTGGTCCGGTTCCTCGACCACGCGGAGATCTGGTCGATCCCCGAGCAGACTCAAGACGATGGCAGATCCCAAAGCACAGGATTGGGATCCGATTCCGCTCCGATCGCTCTCGATCGGAGAGCCGCGACCCCGACGACCGCCACACCGAAGCGAACCGCCCGAACCGGAGCACGCCCACCTCGCACCAAGCGGGTGCGCGGTCTAGACCCGAGCGTTCGCTCGATGCGAACCCGCAAGGTCGAAGCGAATTCCGAGAGTGCGCCGGAGGAATCCACACCGACTGAAGAACCAAAATCGACCGGCGCCGCGACCGTAGCGCCGACGACTGCGACACCGAATCAGGGACCGACAGCGCCTCAGGTCGAGGCTCTGCCGAACGCAACCAAGTCGCCACCACCCCGTCTGCCCCAGGTCAGGGACCTGCGCATCCTCACCCGGGCGGACAGTGGTGTTGATCAGTCATACGAGGCTGAAGCGAAACACACCCCTCTTTTTGTCTTCGAGAGGACCCCCAAGTCCCTCGGACAGCCCCAGCCCGGCTGTTCGGGCTCCGCGACAAACGGTTGATCGCGGAGCTCACGGGGCGCGACGTGTTCCTCACCCGGTGACGTCCGCCTCGCCCCGCCCCTCTCGACTGGCGAGAGGGGCGGGCCTCTTTCGATCGGGCCCCTTTCCACTAGGAAGGGGCCCGGATTGCGTTTCCCATGGTCTCTCGGAAGGACGGCGGATGACGAAACTCGGCCTCGCACCGCCCCCACGCGATCTGATCGCAGCGGACCGTCTCGGGAGCATCTATTTCGCCGTGGGATTCGTGATTGCTTGGGGGGTTGGCCTTGCCCTCGCGTTTCCACTCGACCGGTTCGCCGGATCGGTGCCCCCCTCATTCGTCCCGACCATCGACCAACTTCTTGCCTCGGAGGACTGGCGACTCTTCATCCCGCACTATCTCTACGCGCTGTACGGGGTCTTGCTGATGTCGTTGGGGTCTTTGCTCAGAAAGCGAGTCGAAGCCGAACGCGATCGCCAAGGCGTGCTCTCCGTCTTCGGGCACGACGAGTCCTACGCGCGACAGTGAAATGAGCCCCGAGGTGGCTCAACTCGTCGCTCGACCCTACGAGAAGGACTTCATGCTGCACCGACGCGCCCGAGCGTTCCTGCTCTTGTCGATCGCCACGCTGGCAACCAGTGTGGGAACGATCGAGAGCCGCGTCGCACTCGCGCTGGCGCTCTTGGTATCGCTGTTCCTGATGTGGATGGCAGGGGTCGCAGACGGTCACGAACACCTGCGACGGAAAAACCCGGAGGCGTTCGGGGAGCTGCGAAACCAGAGTGGGAAGTTCATCCGAGAAAGCAGGAGTGATCAGTGATCAGCGCGGCTCTTCGTCGCGGTCGACTCGGAAGTCGACGTAGCTGCCACTCGAGCGACTCCGCGGACGGGTGCCGTCCGCTGCTCCCCCGCCTGCGCGCGGGCGGAGCCGCCAGGCGAAGGCCATGACCAGAAGGCCGAACGCGCAGAAGGTCGCGGCGACGAGATACCGGAGAAGATCGGGGACTTGCCAGATCAAGACTCCGAACGAGAAGAGCACGCCCCCGAAGCCCATCGGGACGGCCCACAAGGGAGAACTCATCTGAGGTCGCGGTATGTTCGGGATGAGGAGCTCCTTCCGAAGAACTAGTGTGGGGTTTCGAAAGTCCGCTTCTTAAGTTTAGGCCCAGGAACGACGATGGCGGCGTTGCTCCTCCTTGAAGTATCTCATGAATACGACGGCGTCGTCGCTCCTTGTCCTCGTCGCCCCTGGACCGAAACTGATTGAACGGACTTTCGAAACCCCAAACTAGCCGTTCACTACGATCTCGAGCGCCAATCCCTGGCCACCAGAGATGCAAAGAGTCGCGAGTCCCAGGCCGCCGCCACGGCGACGCAACTCGTGGAGGAGGGTGACGACGATCCGCGCCCCGGTGGCACCGATCGGATGCCCCAATGCGATCGCGCCGCCATTGACGTTCAGCTTCTCCCGGTCAAGTTTCAGCTCCCTGTCGCACGCGATCACCTGTGCCGCAAACGCCTCATTCAGCTCTACGAGATCGTAATCCGCGAGAGTGCGCCCGGTGCGTTCGAGCAGCTTTCGTACGGCGGGGACCGGCCCGATCCCCATCCGTTCTGGTTCGACCCCAGCCCGCGACGATGACCCAACCCGCGCGAGGATCGGCATCCCGAGATCCTTCGCGACCCCCTCCGAAGCGAGCACCAAGGCCGCCGCCCCGTCGGTGATCCCCGATGAGTTGCCGGGATGTACCGAGCCCCCCTCTCGGAACACGGGCTTCAGCTTCTGCATCGAAGCGAGATTGGCCCCGGGCCGGGGATGCTCATCGGAGTCGACGATGGTCGGACCCTTCCGTCCTTTGATTTCGATCGGAATGATCTCAGCCGCGAATCGCCCCTCACTCTGCGCCACCTCGCAACGACGCTGGGACTCGACCGCGTAGGCGTCCTGCTCATCTCGCGAGATGTCGAACTCTTCGACCAGATTTTCGGCGGTCGCGCCCATCAACTGATCCGCGAGCGGGCAGTGAAAACCGTCGCGATACATCCCATCGACCAATTGGCCGTGACCGAGACGATAGCCGCCACGCGCTTCCTCGAGGTAGTACGGCAGGCGAGACATGCTCTCGGTACCGCCCACCACCACGATGTCACTCTCACCGCGCTGAATGCTGTTGCGCCCCTCGATCATCGCCAGGAGCCCCGATCCGCACGCCATGTTCAGGGTCACCGCGGTCGAACTGATCGGCAGACCAGATCGGATCGCGACTTGGCGAGCGATGTTGGGCCCGCCTCCCGCCTGGCGCCCACAACCGAAGATCAACTCATCGACTGACGTCGGCGCGAGCCCCGCGTCGAGGAGCGCAGCGGGAACCACCGCGGCACCGAGGTCGGCGGCGGACATCGAAGACAGTCCACCCATGAACTTCCCAATCGGTGTCCGGCGCGCGGCCGTGATCACCACATCTCTCATCGCGATTCTCCGATCAGGGCGCGCGCGACGAGCATTCGATGCAGCGCGTCACTTCCACCGTGGATCTCGAGGCTTCCGGCGTCGCGGAACATCCGTTCCACCGGATACTCGCGGGAGTAACCGTTCCCGCCGAGGATCTGAACCGCGCTCTTCGTCGCTGTGTATGCGGCGCGACTCGCGGCGAGCTTCGCCATCGAGGTCTCGCGTGGCACTGACTTGCCGTCATCGAGTAAGTTCGCCGCCCGATAAACGAGGAGACGCGCGGCTTCGAGCGCAGTCGCGGCCTCGGCCACCATCGACCGGATTGCCCCAAAGCGATCGATCGAGCGACCGAACGCCTTTCGCTCTGCGGCGTAGCCGAGAGCGTAGGTGATCGCACCGCGGCCGACTCCGAGCGCAACTGCCGCGATACCGAGGCGAGATGCTTCGAGAACCGGAGCGATCGAACGGAAGCCGTCTTCAGTCCCGAGGAGAGCATTTCCGTCGAGCGCGGCGTTCTCGAACGTCCAATCGGCGAGTCCCGTTCCCCGGGTTCCGAGAGGGGCTTCGTCGGGCGTCGCGGTGACGCCGGTCGCGCTCGCACCGCCAGATACCGCGAACAGGCCGAGATCCGAAGTCGACCCAGGCTCGCCGGTCGTACGCGCGACCACGGCGGCGAAACCCGCGTGCTGTCCGCTGACGATCGCAGTCTTCTCGCCGGTGAGAGACCAGCCGTCCCCCGCCTTCACCGCCCGCGTCGCCAGAGCACCGGCGTCAGACTCGGCGCTCGCCTCCGCGATTGCGAATGTGCCGATGGTCTCGCCGGTCGCGAGCCCCGGAAGCCACTTCGCTTTCTGCTCGTCGTTTCCGAGCACGGTGAGCGCGCGGATCGCATCGAACACATGGGCCGAGACGACCAGCGCGGTCGACCCACAGTTGCGCGCGAGCTCTTCGATCATCAACACGGCAGTCAGGGAGTCTGCGCCCGTCCCGCCGTAGGCTTCGGGGGCGGTGACCCCGAGCATGCCGAGCTCAGCGAGCTTCGTGAGATTCGCGGTCGGAAATCCTTGCTCCTCATCGAGCTGCTCCGCGAGGGGTGCGAGCTCGTGGTCGGAGAAGTCCGCGACCATTTCTTGAATGTCTTGGTGGTCCTCGGTGATCCGGATCATCCGTCGTTCTCCTTTGGACAAGGGGGCTCCGCCGCCCACTCGCCGGTCATCGGCCCCGTCGATCGAGGTCCAGTCAACTGAAGCACGGCCGCGGCGAGATCGGTCTCTCCACGATCGACTTCTCCAGCGAGGCGCTCGAGTTGCTCCTCGCCTCCGGCGCGGGCAAACCCGGCCGCAATCCAAACCCGTTCCGCTCGCCGCCGAATGCGACGGCGAATCCGCCGAACCTGGCGCTCCCGGTCGGGTGCGCTCAAAGAATCTGCCGCGCGTTTTCTCAACAATTCGGCAAGTTCGGCGATTCCTTCGCCGGTCTCACAACTGGTCGCCATCGGCACGAGGCCGCCACGGTCGTGCGCCATCTCCTCAGCGAGCTGCTGAAGGCGGTCAGCTCCCGGTCGGTCGCTCTTGTTGAGGACCAATCGGTCGACCTTCTCCGCCACCCCGCCCTTGAGTAGCTGCATCGCGTCCCCCGATTCGGGAGAGAGGAGCAGCCAGACCTCATCCGCCTCCTCGACGATTTCCATTTCGAGCTGACCGACTCCGACCGTTTCGATGAGCACGATCGGAAAGCCCGCCCGAGCCAGCAGGTCTGCGGCCTCGTCGGTCGAGGCCGCGATCCCTCCGACTCCGGTTCGACTCGCGAGGCTCCGAATGAACACCAGGGGGTCTTCGGCGTGCCGCGCCATTCGAACTCGGTCACCGAGGAGCGCGCCACCAGAAATCGGGCTGGTTGGATCGACGGCGAGCACCGCGACGCGCTCCCCCTGCCTTCGCAACTCATCGATCAAGGCCGCGACGAGCGAGCTCTTCCCAACCCCTGGAGCGCCGGTGAGACCGAGCCGAAAGGTCACGTGATGATCGGGGAGGAGCGCACTGAGGGCCGCAGCCCGGGGATCCCCCGCCTCGATCCAGGTCAAGGCTCGGCCGATGGCGCGCGCCTCACCTCGAACGATCTCTCTGGCGAGTTCCTCGGGGGAGTCGGCGCGCGGCATCGGTTACTTCTTCTCGCGAGGGAAACTGAAGCGCGAGATAACCAGCCGTTGGATCTCGCTCGTGCCCTCGTAAATCTCGGTGATCTTCGCATCCCGGAACAGGCGCTCGACGGGAGTGCCACGGCACAGCGAAGCGCCACCGTGGATCTCGATCGAGGTGCGTGCCGCTCGATTCGCCACTTCACTGGCGAACAACTTCGCCATCGACGCTTCTTTCGAGTGGGGGACTTTCTGATCCTTCAAGAGCGCAGCGCGGAACGTCAGCAAGCGTGCTGCCTCGATCTCCGTCGACATATCCGCCACCCGGTGTGCGACCAGCTGGCTCGCGGGAAGGGGGCGACCGAACTGCTCCCGCCCCTTTGCGAAGGAGACCGATGCGTTGAGACAAGCTTGCGCGATGCCGACTCCTTGGGTGGCAATTCCGATGCGCCCTCCATCGAGGGTGTGCATGGCAATCTTGAAGCCCTCCCCCTCCTCACCGAGCAGGTTCTCGACCGGCACTCGCATCTCGTCGAAGATCAGCTGCACCGTGTCGGAGCCGCGGATGCCGAGTTTCTTCTCCTTTTTCCCCACCTGGAAGCCGGGAAAATCCTTCTCGAGCACGAACGCGCAGATCCCTTTCGGGCCGAGCGCTGGATCGAGGGTCGCGAACGTGATGATGACGTGGGCGTGGCTGCCGTTGGTGATCCAGGCCTTCGTGCCGTTGAGTA
>CALEHF010000351.1 GCA_937876125.1 uncultured bacterium | reverse complement strand
CCGAAATCTCAAACCCTCGGTTCGAAAGCAGTTCTCCGACAGCCTCCTAGGAGGCAGTGGCTCATCGCACCCAACTTGCGTACCCTGTTCTCACGACTCGCGCGTTCCTTTCCCGCACTCGTTGAGTGAGGAGTCACCGTGCAGATCACGTTCTTCGGCGCCGCAGGCACCGTCACCGGCTCGAAGCACTTCGTCACTGACGGGACCACGCGACTCCTCGTCGATTGCGGGCTCTACCAAGGGCTCAAGACCTTGCGCCTGCGCAATTGGCGGCCGCCGCCGGTCGATCCCAGCTCTCTCGACGCCATCGTCCTGACCCACGCTCACATCGACCACTCGGGGTATCTCCCGGTGATGGTCCGGGAGGGTTTTCGGGGCCCGATCTACGTGACCGAGCCCACCCGCGATCTCGTTCAGATCTTGCTCGAGGACAGCGCCCACTTGCAAGAAGAGGAGGCGCGAAATGCGAACCGCGAGGGATACTCCCACCACGACCTCGCCGCCCCCCTGTACACGGTCGCCGACGCGAAGCGGGTCTTTGATCAGCTGGTGACGATCGAGTTCCGAAAGCCGTACTCAGTCGATGGGATCGGAATCGAACACACCCCCGCGGGTCACATTCTCGGCGCCGGAAGCGTGCGGCTCTCGACCGACCGAACTTCGATCCTCTTCTCCGGCGATCTCGGCCCCCCCGACGATCCGATCATTCGACCCCCCGAGCCTCCCCCCGCCGCCGATTGGGTGGTGATGGAATCGACGTACGGAGATCGCGACCATCCTCCGATCGATCCGATCGAACAGCTCGCCCAGGTGGTCGATCGCACTCTCGCCCGCGGAGGCAAGGTGCTGATCTCGGCGTTCGCAGTCGGCCGCGCCCAGCGCATTCTCTACTCCCTCGGGCAGGCCTTTGCCCGAGGACTCGCCCGGGAGGCGCCGGTGTACCTCGACTCTCCGATGGCGAGCGACGTCACCGAGCTCTATCTGCACCACCACGACTTTCACAAGCTGAGCGAAGAAGATACCAGGGCAATGTGCCGTTCGGCGACCTTCCTTCGCTCCCGTGAAGACTCGCAAACCCTCAATGGGAAGCGTGAGCCGTGTGTCATCATTTCGGCGAGCGGCATGCTGTCGGGAGGGCGAATTCTCCACCACATGAAACACCTCATCCGCTATCCCGAGCACACGATCCTGCTCCCCGGCTTCCAAGCACCCGGCGCGTCGCTGCTCGCCGGCGCGAAGTCGGTCAAAATTCACGGGCAACGCTTCAGCGTCAAAGCGGAGATCGCTCTCTTGAGTACCTATTCCGCGCACGCTGGTCAAAGCGCGCTCCTCGAGTGGATCGGGCAGATTCCAGAGCCACCGCGCGGAGTCTTTCTCGTCCACGGAGAACCGGCCGCGGCGGATTGCCTGCGCCTCGAGATCGCCGACCGTCACGGGTTCCCCGTGCGGGTGGCGGAAGATCGCGAGACGGTGGACTGCCTGGCACCCTTCGGGAACGAGGTCAGGGATTGAACACCCGCTCGCATGGGACTGAAGTTCTGAAGTCGACAGGGGTGCGTGCACCGTTCTCGAAAGAGAAGCTGTACGAGTCGATGCGCAGCGCCGGTGCGTCCAAGAATTTGGCCCAGCGGATCGTGGCAGAGATCATGCGTCACGGGCGATCGGGGATCCGGACCGAGGAGCTGCGCCTCCTCACCGCCACCTTACTTCGATCCGAGTCCGCTCGAATCGCGGCGCGGTACGAGTTGCGAAACGCAGTCCTCGATCTCGGTCCGACTGGGTACTGGTTCGAGAACTTGATCGGTGCGCTGTACGAGTCGATGGGTTTTCGAGTGGAGATCGGCTCGATCCTCGACGGACGCTGCATCACCCACGAAGTGGATGTGATCGCAACGAAGAGAGACCGTCGGGTTCTGGTCGAGTGCAAGTTTCGAAATGGAACCGGCATGCGCTGCGATTCGAAAGTCGCGCTCTATGTCCAGGCACGCGCCACCGATTTGAAGGAATCCCCGAAGGGTATCTCCTTCGATCAGTTCCTGCTGGTCGCGAACACGAAGTTCACCAGTGAAGCGATCCGCTACGCGAGCTGCGTCGGGCTCGGACTGTTGGGGTGGGACTTTCCCAAGGGACGCGGGCTCCAGAACCTCATCGAAGAGCATAAGCTGCACCCCCTGACCAGCCTGACGACGATCACCCACGCCGAGAAGCGAAAGCTCCTCAGGCACGGAGTGATCACCTGCCGCGAGCTCCCGAAAGCCACGGAGACCATGGATCAGTTGGGGATCGATGAAGAACGGCAGCGGCTGATCGAAGAAGAGGTCGTCGAGATTGTCGGCGACCCCACTGAAGATGCCCCCGAAGACGACGCGACCCCCTGACGCGCTCCCTCACCCGATGGGAATGATCCTGAGCTCGCTGCGCGCCTGTGTCTCGTAGAGATCGGGGCGGAGATCGAAGTACGGTCGCACACTCCCCATCTCTCTCTGCTGCGCCAGGATGCTCAGATCGAGCTCGGCGATGACCACCGTTTCGACGTTCGGGTCCGCCTGGCCTGCGATCGCTTCGGGAGGAAACGCGAAGTCGCTCGGGGTGAGGATCGCGGCCTGCCCGTAGTTGATCAGGAAGTTCTTCATCGTCGGCAGGTTCCCGACGTTCCCCGCGAGGACCACGTAGATCGCATTCTCGACCGCCCGCGCTTGGGCAGTGTATCGAACGCGATGGTACGCCTGTTTATCGTCGGTCGAGAAGGGAACGAAGACGATCTCCACTCCGGCCCTCGCATAGAGGCGAGAGAGCTCGGGAAACTCGATGTCGTAGCAAACCTGGATTGCGATCCGTCCAAGAGGGGTCTCGAATACGCGCATTTCGTGCCCAGGTTCGACCCCCCACTCCTCCCTTTCCCCCGGCGTGATGTGCAGCTTGTCCTGGGTCTGCACCTGACCGGATGGCGTGAAGATGTGCGCGACGTTGTAGAGCACGCCTTCGCGAAGCACCGGGTGGGATCCGCCGATGATGTAAAGGCCGCGCGATTGGGCGAGGCGTCGCATGAGGGCGATGTATTGATCGGTCATTTTCGCGAGCTCGCGCACCGCTTGGCCGAAGGGAAGGTCTTCGGAGAGCGTGCACACCAGCTGCGCCGTGAAGTACTCAGGGAAAAGCAAGAAGTGGCAGTGATACGTGTCCGCGGTGTCGCAGAAGAACTCGACCGTCTGCTCGAACTCGGCCCAGGTCGAGATTCGACGCATCATGAACTGCGCGGCACAGACCCGCACCCTCCGTACCGGTGTCGACAAGGGAGCTGCCGCGATCTTCCGGCGCGCTGAGTCGAACTCGGGATTCTTGAGCTCGAGGAACGTGGCGTAATTGAGACTCGCTCGATCGGGGGAGTAGTCGAGCAAGATCGAGCGCGCCTCGTACCCCGCCTTCAAGTGAGCGTTGAGCGCGGAGTCCTTCAATTCGCCAGCGGTCACCCGTTCAACATACTGCTCGGCGGTCATGCGCCCGGCAACTTCGCGGTACCCGGGGATGCGACCGTACGCGACCATGCGGCGAAGGTTGTAGCGCTTGAGGATCCGCCGGCGAGCGACGTAGAGCTTCGCGGCGACCCCAGCGCCGCGGAAGTCGGGGTGCACTGCGATGTCGGCCCCATACAAGGTGTCGCCACTCGGTTCGTGGGTACTGAAGGTGCTCGCGCCGGTGATGGCGGCGTAGCTGTACCGTTGACGATCTTCTTCGAGCTGGACGATCAGGGAAGTCGCGTAGCCGACGATCTTCCCTTCGCACTCAGCGAGGAATTGTCCTTCGGGGAACATCTCGAGCTGCATGCGGTAGGTGCGCTCGTCGGTCGCTTCTGAGGCGGGGAAATCGGTGTAGGCGTCGCGGTGGCATTGGACGATCCCGGGCAGATCTTCGGGCTTCCAGCGTCGAACCGTGATGCGAGGACTCTTGGCGCGGGGCACTGCGGCTCCTTCGATCCAATTGACGCAGCAACAAGTGGGAAAAGCGACGCGGCGAGGATCATACGAGCGCTCAAGGTTTACGGAACCCGCTCCCTAGGAATTGTGGAGGGAGAGGAATGAGGTCGGGCGGGCAGGTCGTCGGCCAGGCTGAAGAAGCTCTACGAACTGAAAAATACGGAGAGGGGGGGATTCGAACCCCCGGTACCCCGGAGGGTACGCCGGCTTAGCAAGCCGGTGCTTTCGACCACTCAGCCACCTCTCCATAGGTGTCTTCTTCGTTCACGCTCTCCTCCGTCAAGAACTCCGTCAAGAACTCCGTCGAGGAATCCGTCGAGGAGAGAGCGATTGCGCAGGGGGTGCGCTGCGACGATCGAGCCGCGAAAGGAACTTCGCGGCCAGAATCATCGACTTCGTGCGGATGGGCGCGGCGAGGATTGTAGCGGTACTTGCGGTGTGGGCAAGAGTTCCGACGCACCTGAGATGCCCTCTTGTCGTCCGGGCCTTCGGTGCATAGGATCGCCGATCGTCGATCGCCGCGGATGTCACCGCGACCCTGTTGGAAAAACGGTGGGCAAAAACGGTGCGTATCGACGGTTCGCGTTGTGGATCGTGTCCCTGACGCGAGCTCCAGAGGTGCCGATTTTCTCGGGGGTTCTCCTTCGAGATTGGCGCTGATTCTGGTGCGAAGGGCACCCTCTCTCCCTTTCGTTAGCCCTGCCTTCTCTGCGTCCGATCTCGCCGCGTCCGGAGCGTCGAAATCTCGGATCGTGGTCGCGTCGTGTCTTTCCGAGTTTCGGGCCAGGGGCCTCGCCCTCGATTGTTCTGCCGTCGTTTCCAGAGTGTGCTCACAGGGCACCGCTTGAACTTCTCCTTGGAATCGGAACCCGGGGGCGCTTTGGCACTTCCTTCGTTCGAACCCGAGCAGGGTGCGCGGATCCTCGATGAGATTCGTCGGCGTGTCGGTGAAACCACGTTCACGACCTGGTTCGAGGGCCTGGAAGTCCATCCGCGCCGGGGAGGGCGCGTCGAAGTGATCGTCCCGACGAGTTTTCACCGCACCTACCTCTCGGATCGCTACCAAACCCTCATCGCTGACGCGACAGCCACGATTACCGGGACCGAGACCCCCGAGGTCGATTTCTGCGTGCCCGCGCGGTCGGGCCGGACTCCCCCCTTCGCAACGGTGACCGACAAGCCAGAGGCGGGCGGGTTTGAACCCGGGGCATTTGACGTAGGATCGCCGCAGCCCAATTCGTCGGAAACTACTGCCAAATCAGAGGATACAACCTCAAAATCGCGCGAGAAGTACGCCTTCGACGGCTTCATCACGGGAGCCGCAAATCGGTTCGCGTTGGCCGCGGCGCGCGCGGTCGCCGAGCGGCCAGGCGAGCAGTACAACCCGCTGTTCCTCCACGGCTCGGTAGGCCAAGGGAAGACTCACCTGCTCCAGGCGATCACCGCGGCGTATCGAGCCCGCGGGTTCAAAAAAGTGATCTCGATCAGCTGTGCGCAGTTTGCGGATGACTTCATCGCCTCGATCGCAGGCAACCGCATCGAAGAATTCCGAGTGCGGTACCGCAGCGCCGAGGCGCTCCTCATCGACGATATTCACTTCCTCGAGGCGAAGAACCGCACCCAGGAGGAGTTTTTCCACACCTTCAATGCACTCACGAACCTCGGTCGCCAAATCGTGCTGACCTCCGATGCCGCTCCAGGGGAGATCTCCGGACTCGGTGAACGCTTGGTGAGCCGCTTCCGCAAAGGGCTGGTCGTTCCGCTTTCCCCTCCAGACCTTGTCACCCGCATCGAGATCATCGAGCGCAAAGGGGCCGATCAGGGGCTCGAGATCCCACCTGACGTCGCAGAACTGATCGCCAAGCGAGTGCGTGACAATGTCCGTGCGCTCGAAGGAGTGGTCCTCCGACTCCACAGCCTCGTCCACCTCGAAAAGCGACGTCTCGACCTCGAGAACACCCGTGCGGTGCTTTCAGAGCTGTTTGGGGATGCGAACCCGCGGATCGATCTCATGCAGATCCAGAACGCGGTCGTTCATGAATTCGACATGAAGGTCTCCGATCTGCACTCTCGCAAGCGCACCCGCTCGATCGTCGTGCCGCGTCAGATCGGCATGTACCTCGCGCGTCGCCACACGGGAGCATCGCTGGGAGAGATCGGTCTGTTCTTCGGCGGCAGGGATCACACGACCGTTCTGCACGCCGTTCAGAAGATCGAACAGGTCCGCGACCAGGACGCCTCTCTCCGCCGTCGTCTCGACACGATCGAGTCCGCACTCCTGCGGTGAGACCTCTGATCGCACCCGAGCTGCCCTCCCTCGAGCGCCCCCCGAGCTCCCTCCCCAAAAGTCACCCAGATCACTGGCGATCCATTTCTCGAGGCCTCTCCGCACCCAAAAATGACGCCCTCACTCCCCCCTCGAGAGGTGGCCCAACCTGTGGACAAGCCGACGAATCTCTGCGGATTCATCAACGTGGGACATGGGAGACTTCGACGGTCGGCGAGGGGTCAAAAATCGCCCTGGGGAGAACTTTCCACCCGCGAGCGGGAGACCCCCGCGCTCTCAGGGGGTTCTCCACAGAAAAACCGGGGAGAGAAACCCTCGCAAACCAATACCAACAAGACACTTAAGAGATTCGAGATTGGAGTTTTCCACAAATACCCCCCCGGTGATGACTATGACTATGAGATTTCATCATCATCAAGAAGAAACTCTTTCAACACGGACCCTCAGAAAGCGCCTCGAAACGAGGTCTGACGAACGCCTCAAGTTTTTAAAAAATAACGACTTACGATACCTCGAAACACGCTCTTAACAGTTGATCGAAACCCCCTCTGCGACTATCATGCGCAGGCTCTGGCGGACACTTCGTCGAACGAGGCTCCCCGAGGGGTTTTCTAGGCCGAGTTCAACCCTAATTCCCCCGCTCAACCCTGACTGATCCTGCTGCGAAAGAGGCGCTCCCGTGAAGATCCAATGCCAATCGAAGGAGCTCCTTGAGGCGGTCGCCCTGGCGGCGGGCGTGGTTCCGAACAACGCGACCCGCCCGATCCTGCAAACCCTCCTGCTCGACGCCTCGGCGAACGGCCTGCTCGTTCAGGGAACCGATCTCGAGGTGGGTCTCTCCGCTCGGGTCGACGAGGTGCTCTGCGAAGAGCCGGGACGCGTCGCGATCCCCGCCACCCGTCTGCAGGGGATCCTCCGCGAGACTCGTAGCGAGCAGGTCACGATCGAGCTCAAAGGCGAGCAAGTGCACCTGACGGCGGGGAGATCTTCCTTCAAGGTGCCGGTGCTTCCCGTGGAGGAGTTTCCTCTGCTCGAGTTTCGCCCCCCCTCGCCGGCCTTGCGTCTCGAGCGAAAGTCGCTCCTCGGGCTTTTGCGCCGCGTCTCCGTGGCGGCCACCCGTGACGCGACCCGATTTCAAATGCACAGCGTGCTCATCGACTGCCGGGGATCGACTCTGCGCCTCGTCTCGACCGACGGGAAGCGCATGGCGGTCGGAGAGATACCTCTCGACGCCGAACACAAGCAGGGGATCGAGGACGCCCAGTACATTCTGCCCCTGAAGGGGGTCGAGCTCCTGATGCGCATTCTCGATCTCGAGACCGAGGACGAGATCGAACTGCACCTCGATCAGAACGAGGTGACCTACAGCTCCGATCGAACGTCCCTGTCGTCGCGTCTCGTCGAGGGTCGCTACCCCGAGTACGAGCGCGCTATCCCCGCCGAGGTGGAGCATGTGTACACAATTCAGACTGAGGATCTCCTCGTTGGACTCCGCCAGGCCTCGCTCATGACCACGAAGGAAACCAATTCGGTTCGGTTCACCTTCGGACCGGGGGGCGTGGTGCTCTCGACCGCCGCGAGCAACGTCGGTGAGTCGCGGATCGAGGTGCCTGCGAAGCAGGAATCCGGCGACGAAGAAGACTTCACGATTCACTTCAACCCGGGCTACCTGATCGACCTCTTGCGCGTGATCGATTCGCAGCAGGTGGTCGTGAGCTTCCGCGATCGGAAGACCGCGGGATTGTTCTCCCTCCCCGAAGGAGGACCGAGCTACCGGCACATCGTGATGCCGTTGGTCGTGTCGGAGATTGAAGCGAGCGCGGTTTAAACACGCCGTTGTCGAAAACTCTGCGGCTTTCATTGCCAGCGGTTGAGGAGCGACATGGGGGGACGAGAAGCTGCGGGGGATCCAGCTCTGCCGCGCACGCGCTATCGCGAATTGCAGTGGCGAAACGTCCCGGATACTCCTCGACTTGACGGTGAATTCGCGCGGCTTCTGCGGGAGCTCGCGCCGACGGTTCAGAAGTCGGCGGTTCAGAAGTCGGCAGCGAAAAAGAAACCGGTCGATGCTCAAGGAGAGCTTCGAATCGAACAAATTGGTGAGATTTGGCAGCGCGCCGTCGGTGACGACATCGCCGCGCTCTCTCGCCCGACTCGGTACCGAGGGGGAGTGCTCACAGTGGAGCTCGACTCCGCCCCCCTCGCGGCAGAACTCAAATCCTTCGCGCGCGAGCACCTCCGAAAGGCGCTCGAGGCGGAAGGTCTCGCGGGACTGTGTGAGCTCAAGTTCAGTGTGGGCTCAAGTTCAGCGTGATTTGAAGTTC
Organism: uncultured bacterium; assembly: GCA_937876125.1. GTDB lineage: Bacteria > Planctomycetota > UBA8108 > UBA1146 > UBA1146 > JAFMMO01. Next base: position 10,762 of record CALEHF010000351.1, on the reverse strand, counting down.
TGTGTGATCTGAAAATTAGGAGCGTTCGGAGGAGGCGTCGCCTCTGCCGATCGGGTCCTTTGGAAGGAATCGCGTTGAACGATGAGGTAGCGGCGCCCGCGGCGCCCGCGGCGCCCGATGACTACTCCGCTTCGAGCATTAAGGTGCTCGAAGGTGCGGAGGCGGTTCGGAAACGCCCGGGAATGTACATCGGCGACACCGGGGTGGTTGGGTTGCATCACCTGGTCTGGGAAGTCGTCGACAACTCTGTCGACGAGTACATGGCTGGGGTTGCGACCAAGATCGTTTTGAAGATTCACGAGGACGGCTCGATTTCCGTGGTCGACGATGGCCGCGGCATTCCCGTCGATACTCACGAAGATTCCGGCATGTCCGCGCTCGAAGTCATCATGACCAAGCTTCACGCGGGGGGCAAATTCGAGAACAGCGCCTACAAGGTCTCCGGCGGTCTTCACGGCGTGGGGATTTCGGTGGTGAATGCGCTCTCCGATCTGCTCGAAGTGGAAGTGCGCCGCGAGGGGAAGCTCTTCCGTCAAACGTACTCTCGCGGTGAGCCGACGTCGGTGCTCGAGAAGATCGGGACTTCCGATCAGCGCGGCACCACCATCAAGTACCGCGCAGATCCCGAAATCTTCGAGACGACCGAAATCCAGTACGACACAGTCGCGAAACGCTTGCGCGAAATGGCGTACCTGAACGCCGGGCTCGAGATTTCGATGTCGGATGAGCGAACCGATCGCAGCGATCACTTTTTCTTCCCTGAAGGTCTTCGAGCCTTCATCGGGAAGATCAACGAGAACCGCACGCCGGTTTACGAAGAGGTGATCCAGTTCGACAAGTCCGATGGCGATGTGCGCGTTGAAGTCGCGATGCAGCACAATGATGGCTACGCCTATGATCAGATCTTGAGCTACGCGAACAACATTCACACTCCGAATGGCGGAACGCACCTCAGTGGCTTCCGCTCGGCGTTGACCCGTTGTCTCAACAAGTACGCCAAGGATTTGAAGTTCCTGAAGGGGGAGACTCCCCCCGATGGACGCGACTACCAAGAAGGTCTCGCGGCGGTGGTGAGCGTGAAGATGCCGAACCCGCAGTTCGAGGGTCAGACCAAGGGCAAGCTCGGCAACACCGAGATCGAGGGCATCGTGACCTCGCTCGTGAATGATGCTTTTGGCGCCTTCCTCGAGCAGAACCCGACGATCGCGAAGAAAATCATCTCGAAGGCGGTCGATGCAGCCCGCGCTCGCGAAGCGGCCCGGAAAGCGCGCGACCTCACTCGTCGGAAGGGACTCCTGAGTTCAGGAAACCTTCCCGGCAAGCTCGCCGACTGTCGTTCACGCAACCGCGACGAGACCGAGATTTTCATCGTAGAAGGAGATTCGGCGGGAGGCTCGGCGAAGCAGGGGCGCGACAGCCAGTTCCAAGCGATCCTTCCGATCAAGGGAAAGATCCTCAACGTCGAGAAGACGCGCTTCGACAAGATGTTGAAGCACGAGGAGATCCAGACGATCATCACCGCGCTCGGCACCGGGATCGGCGAAGACGAGTTCGACCTCGAGAAGCTGCGCTATGGTCGCGTCATCATCATGACCGACGCAGACGTCGACGGATCGCACATCCGCACGCTCCTCCTCACATTCTTTTTCCGCCAAATGCACCAGCTCGCCGACTGCGGCCACATCTACGTGGCCCAGCCGCCTTTGTACCGTCTGAAGTGGAAGAAGGAAGACCGCTACATCCTCAATGAATCAGAGTTCGAAAAATCTCTGATCGAAATGGGGATGGATGATGGATCGGTCACCCACATGGCCAGTGGAGCGAAAGTCGGGGGCAAAGATCTTCTCGATTTCTTCGACGAAATTCGCGTGGTCTACCGGATGCGCCGCCGACTGCGGACCTACGGCTTCGGGTTGCGTCGTTGGCTCATCGAGCAGTGGGACAAGCACAAGGACATTCCGCGCTTCATCGTCCAACAAGGGGAGAGCGAGCGACCGTTCTTCTCGGAGCAGGACTACCGCGACCACCTCGTCGCGGTTGCCAAAGAGCTTGGCCGCGATCCGAAGATCGCCGAGCCGGGGGGGCTGCACATCGTCTCCGAAGAGGGTCCCGATCACGACGCGCCCGATTTGCGTGTGGTCGAGATGCTCGAGTCGGAACGCGGCGCAAAGGCAGTGTCCGCGATCGTCGCGTTCGGGTTCCCCGCCGCGGAGATCTTCGCCGAAGAAGTGAAGATCGATCCGAAGGAGATCCCGATTTTCGACTTCAGTGGCGAAGGGGTCCAAACTGTTCCCATCTTCCAGGTGTCGATCGACAACACCGAGGTCGGAGCCTCGTCTCTCCATGAGGCGCTGGAGCAATACCTCGAATTGATGAAGTCCAAAGTGCAGATGACACGCTTCAAGGGGCTGGGGGAAATGAACCCTGATCAGCTTCGTGAAACGACGATGGATCCGGACAAGCGTCGCCTCTACCGCGTGACGATCGAAGATCAGGTGAAGGCGGATGAGATCTTCACGATCATGATGGGTCCGTTGGTGGAGCCGCGTCGTGCTTACATCGAGAAACACGCGCTCGACGCGAGGGCGTTGGATATCTAAATCAGAGGTCACGATTCGGATCGCCCCAGCAATCGATGCTGTCTGTCGTGACCGCTGATTGAGGTGTTTCCGCAATGGACAGACTGAGGTCCATTGCCTGTGGCGCTGAAGGGAAAAGCGGCGCGAGAGGGAAGAGCGGTTTTCCGACTCAACATGCAAGCATGTTGAAGTTCAACACCTCGGGCGGTTTTGATACGGGGTGACGGTTGTTGCAGTTCTGGTGAATCGACTCGACAGAGTTCGGGGGGGGGCCATTTTTGGGGCCCAAAGCGGGATTTTTCCCTGCAGTGCTTCTCGGACCGCTGCTTTTCGACTCGGTCCTTGATTCGGTCCACGGGCGCGCGAACCTATGAGGTTCGGCGAGCGAGACGATTGCTTCGATGACGGTGCTTCGGAGGAACATGACTCGGACTTCGATCAGTGAGTTTGCGCGCTTCAAGATTGAAGGGCAGCGTTTCGTTTGCCTCACCGCCTACGATGCGCCCACCGCTCGCATCCTCGAAGCCGCCTCCGTTCCGATGATTCTCGTCGGCGACTCGGTCGGAAACGTGGTGCTCGGTTACCGCGATACCGTCCCCGTCACCATGGAGATCATGCTCCACCACACCGCGGCGGTGCGTCGGGGCGCGCCCCTGACCTTCGTCGTCGCCGACATGCCGTTCGGGTCGTTCCAGATCTCCGATGAGGAGGCGGTGCGAAACGCCGTGCGCCTCGTCCAGGAATCGGGTGCGGACGCGGTGAAGGTCGAAGGGGCCGGCGCGCGTATCTCGACGATCGAACAGATCGTCGCCGCCGGAATCCCCGTGATGGGACACCTCGGCCTCACTCCTCAAAACGCCACCCAGCTCGGAGGCTTCCGGGTCCAAGGTGCGGATGCCGCTTCTGCGGAACGACTCATCGCTGATGCCCGAGCGCTCGAATCCGCCGGAGTCTTCTCGATGGTGCTCGAGTGCGTTCCCGAAGAGGTGGCTGCGCTCGTGACCGAGCGCGTGTCGGTACCGACCGTGGGGATCGGAGCCGGGCGACAGTGCGACGGCCAGGTCCTCGTACTCCACGACCTGATCGGGATCTCCTCCGGCTACTCTCCGCGCTTCGTGCGCGCCTACGCAGCGGTCGAGGAGCAGATCACTCATGCGGTCACCGCGTTTAGCAAAGACGTAGCGGATGGCTCCTTCCCCGGCGACGGCGAAGTCTTCTCGATGTCGGAACATGCACTCTCCGCGCTCAGAAGAGCGCTCCCGCCAGTCGAGAACTCACCGAAGACAGAATCTGCGGAGTCCGGCTCTCTTGCGTCAGAAAAGGGAAAAACTAAGAAGCACCCCGTCCGGGACGGGAGGTCTTCATGAGTGGTCCTATCCTCGTTCAAGGTCCAGGAGCGATGGGTCGGCTCATCGCGAGTCGCCTCGATCGCGCAGGGATTGAAGTGGAGCTGCTCTCCCGCAAGAATTCAGGCGTCACCTCCCTCGCTCTCTACGAAGAGGGGGCGCTCTCGTACCGAGCGACCATTCGGACTCGTTGCGTAGAAGAGGCCCCCACCCCGCGGGGGTCCCTGTTGATCATCGCGACCAAGGCGTACGACGTGTGCGAGGCGCTCTCCCGGGGGCTCGCCTTCTTGGCGCCCGGCGCACCGGTCTTGATCCTCTCGAACGGACTCGGGCACGACGAAGCGCTCTCGTGTCTCGAAGAAAACCGGCCTCGGCTGCTCGGAACAGTTTCGAGTGGCGCGCGCGCTGAAGGAAGCGACAAGGTGCATGCGCTCGGCGAAGGCCCGGTGGAGATCGGACCTTCTCTCTGTGGAGATTCGACGATCGCCAGGTGGGTGTGCGCAAAGCTCGAGCGCGCCGGCTTCGACACGCGCGCGACCGACGATGGCTGCACGGCCCAGTGGCTGAAGGCGGCCTTGAACTGTGGATTGAATCCCGTGGCGGCACTTCTCGGAGCGCCGAACGGTGAGGTTCCCGCGAGTCGCTACTTCGATTGGGCAGTGGAAGCCGCCCGTGAAACTGCGGTGCTCGGCCGAGCCTCGGGGCTTCAACTGCCCGAGAGTGGCTGGCGCGAACGTCTCGTTGCGCTGTGCCTCGCCACCGCGAAGAACCGCTGCTCGATGCTCCAAGATTTGGAAGCTGGGCGGCGGCTCGAAATCGATCATCTCAATGGTTGGGTCGCAAAGCGGGCCCGCCGACTTCACGTCCCCACTCCTCGCAACCGACGTCTCGCCGAGGTTCTCTCGAGCGAGAATGCGCAGGAGTTGATGCGCTGGCGGCACCAAGTTCTCGAAGAGCCTGCGCGTCGGGAAGAGGCGGACTTGACCCCCTGATCGTTCCAGATCAGGTGTCGTCCTTGAAACCAAACATGAATTCGCTGAAGCAGCGCGTGACGGTTTGCGTCGCGCGCCCAGAGAACCGGAGATCGGAACATGACACAGGACTCACGGATCCAACCCCTCAGTATTGAGGAGGAGATGAAGGGTTCGTACCTGACGTACGCGATGAGCGTGATCATCCAACGCGCTCTCCCCGACGTCCGCGACGGACTGAAGCCGTCTCAGCGACGGATCCTCGTCGCGATGAACGATCTCAACTTGGGGCCGCGCTCGAAGCACCGGAAATGCGCGAAGATCGCGGGCGACACCTCGGGTAACTACCACCCGCACGGGGAGTCGGTGATCTATCCGACCCTGGTACGGATGGCTCAGGATTTCAACATGCGCGAGCCGTTGGTGCACCCCCAGGGGAACTTCGGATCGATCGACGGCGATCCGCCGGCGGCGATGCGATACACCGAGGCGCGCATGACCGCGGCGACGACGGAGATGCTCGAGGACATCGACAAGAACACCGTCGACTTCATCCGCAACTACGACGACACCCGCGACGAACCGACCGTGCTCCCCGCGAGATTCCCGAACCTGCTCGTCAACGGGGGTTCCGGGATCGCGGTCGGCATGGCGACCAGCTTTGCGCCACACAACCTGCGCGAAGTCGGCGAAGCTCTGCTCTTGGTCCTCGAAGACCCGGACGTGCCTCTCGCCGAGCTGATGGAAAAAATCCCCGGCCCCGATTTCCCGACCGGCGGGGTGATCTGCGGCCGCAAGGGGATCATGGACGCCTACACGCAGGGCAAGGGGATCATCCGCCTGCGTGCGAAGGTCCGCTCGGAAGAGACGAAGACCAAGACCCACCTCATCGTCACTGAGATCCCCTACCAAGTGTCGAAGGCGAAGCTTGCCGCCGACATCGCGAATGGGGTCAAAGAAGGACGGCTGACCGGGATCTCCGACGTGCGCGACGAGTCCGACAGCCGCACCGGCATGCGACTGGTCATCGAGTTGAAGCGCGGCGAGAACGACCAAGTCGTGATCAACCAGCTCTACAAGCACACGCCGTTGCAGACGAGCTTCAGTATTCAACAGATCGCGCTCATCGACGGGCGCCCGCGCACTCTGAACCTGCGCGAACTGCTGCTCGCCTACAAAGAGCACCGGATCGTCGTGATCCGCCGTCGCTCGCGGTATCTCCTCGAGAAGGCCGAATACAAGGCGCACATCCTCGAGGGCTACCTGATCGCTCTCGACAACATCGATCGCATCATCGAGCTGATCCGTTCGTCGCATACTGTCGACGACGCGCGCGGTTCACTGATGGCGGAGTTCGGACTCACGCGCATTCAGTCCGACGCCATCTTGCAGATGCGTCTGCAGCGCCTCACCGGTCTCGAGCGGCTCAAGATCGAGGAAGATCTCTCGAAGACGAGGGAAGAGATCGACTACCACCGCGGAGTGCTGACCAACGAATCGCTGGTCTTGCAATTGATCCGCGAGGATGTCGAAGACCTGATGAAGAAGTTCCCCTCGCCGCGTCGATCCGAGATCATCGATGCAGTCGAAGATATCGAGCTCGGCGACCTGATCACGGAAGAGCAGGTCGTCGTGACGTTGAGCCACCAGGGGTATGTGAAGCGGACTCCGGTCACGATGTACCGAGCGCAGGGGCGCGGCGGCAGCGGGATTTCGGGCGGCAAGTCGCGCGAAGGCGACTTCATCAAGAACCTCTACGTTGCCGGCACCCACGACACCATTCTGTTCTTCTCGACGCGCGGGAAGGTCTACTGGAAGAAGGTGTACGAGATCCCCGACATGGGGCGCACCTCCCTCGGCCGCGCGATCGTCAACTTGCTCCCGTTGGAAAAGGATGAGCGCGTGCTCTCCTCGATCCAGGTGAAGGAGTTCGACGAGCGGATGGTGGTCTTCGCGACCCGAAAGGGCTTGGTCAAGAAGACGGCGCTTTCCGCCTACTCGCGCCCGAAGAAGAACGGCATCATCGCGATCAAGATCGAAGAGGGAGACACCCTGATCGGCGTCGACCTCACCCGCGGCGACGACGAGGTGATCCTTTCGTCGGCGAAGGGGATGGCGATCCGGTTCGTCGAGGGGAACGTCCGCGAGATGGGACGCAACTCGCGCGGAGTGCGCGGAATCGCCCTCGTCGAAGGGGACGAGGTCGTCAGCATGACGATCGTCCGCGAAGAGGGCTCACTGCTGACGATCTGCCAAAACGGGTACGGCAAGCGCACTCGATTCGAGGAGTACCGCCCACAGAAGCGGGGCGGCAAGGGCCTCATCGATATTCGCACCACCGCGCGGAACGGTCCGGTGGTCACGGCGCTGTCGATCGTCGGCGACACCGATGTCATGATGATGACCCAAGGCGGCATGCTGGTTCGCATCAGCATGCGAGGCGTGCGCGACATCGGCCGCAACACCCAGGGCGTGCGCCTGATTCGCGTGAAGGCCACTGATCAACTGGTCGGCGCCGAGCTGGTGGAAGAGTCTGACGAGGAAGCGGTCGTGATCGACCCGGAGACCGGCGAGCCGATGGCGGTGGAGGCCTCGGAAGCTGGCACCGTGGACGATGGAGCGACGGAGGACTCAGCGACGGAGGACTCAGCGACGGATGGTGCCGTCGACGACGGTGATCTGGAGGAAGGCGCGGCCGAAGCGAGCGCCGACGACGGAGACGCTGATGACGCGCCAGATGACGATGACGCTGCGGTCGACGACGACTCCGAGGATTCAGAAGCCGACGACAAGATCTAAAGGCGCACGCTGAATGAGAATTGCCGAGGGGCGCAGTCGCGAGAGCGGCGGCGCCCCTCTGCCATTGGGGCGGAGTCAACCCTCACTCACGCGGGGGGAGAAAGAAGTCCTTGGCTCCGTCTTCCGGGGTCTCCGAAGCCTCCCACTCTTCGGTCGCAGTGGGTTCCCCCCAACCGCCGATGTTCGCGCGATAGCGGGGCGCCTCTCCGAAGGTGATGGAATAGACCCCCGTCTCGTCCGAAGCGCCCCAGACCGACTTTCGAAGCACTCCCGACGGCGATGGATAGATCGATTCGAGGATCAATTTCGCTTTCGACACTCCTTCGGGCTCGGTTGTTCCCGTTCGGAGAACGCGCCCAGCCAGCGTCACGGTCTGCTTCGGAGCGAGTGCCAAGGCGAGGTCGATCTCGATGGCTGTCCCCGCTTCACTCGGCGGTCGATCGGCGGTGAACGTGACCCCCGCCGTTCTGGTGCGGGAGTTGTTCCAGGTGAAGGTCTCTTCGTCTTCGTTGAACGTGAAGGAATGCGGGGTTGCCCGGTCGCAGAGCAGTTCGAACTGGCCGTCCTTGTCGGTTACCGCGGACGACTTCCAGCGGCTCTTCGGTGAAGAGGCCGGGCTCGCGCTCAAACGGACTCCTGGTCTCGGTCGATCTCCTTCGAGCAATACTCCCCGATAGACGAGGCCTCGCAAGGGAACTTCAATCTCAAACGGGCGCGGGACGATTTCCGGCACTTCGAAGTCCCAGCGATTCCCTTCGGAATCTTCGATCTCGAAAGTCTTGACTCCAATTTGCATGTCGAGTGCAGCGCTCCCATCGCGTTCGATCGCGATCTTCTCGCGATCGGTCGAGTAGCCACTGTTGCGGATGGTCCACCCCTCGAAGGTACTTGCGGGGGTCGTGAAGATTCGCGGATAGATCGGATCTCCCACCGCTCGAATGACGAGCTCGGTCTCGACCTCTTCGCTTCCTTCGATGGTCACTTCGGAGATCACTTCACCGGCGAAGGACGACGTCGTCGAAACATGAGGGGTCATGATCTGATACTCACCCGGCGGCAACTGTTCGAAGCGGAAGACTCCCTGGTCGTCGGTGTACCCTATTGCCTGGCGCCCGTTCTTGGCCTGAAGTGCGAGCACGTGGTTGGGAACTCGCTCCCCGTTCGAGTCTCGAATCGTCGCGACGACTCTTCCGGCGTTGTCGAAGTCGATCTTGACCGGAGCCTCGCAGGGGAGGCTCACAATGCGGAGCGTCACCCGCTCTTCGTAGCGGATCTGGAGGAGGAATCTTCCAGTCGGAGCAGTGAGCTCGAAGCGTCCGTAGCGATCGGTGCGGGTCGCCGAGATCACGGCGGACTCATCCTCGCTCCAAGAAATGTCCCGGAAGGCGGCGAGAGTCACGGTGGCACCCACGGCTGCGCCGCGCTGATCCCACACTTCGCCGCGAAGAGATGGAGCTTCTCCGGATGAGAGGACGACCTCGAGGACCCCCTCCCAGGGAAAGCGTTCGATGGTGACCTGGGTGGGCTCGAAACCATCCGCCCACACCGAAAGATCTGCGGCGGTGGAATTGCCTCTCAAGGACATGACCCGCCCCCGGTTGGGTCCCCCGAATGTCATGGCTCCGTCGCGGGTGAGGAACCGTCCTCTCCCGCGGATGAAGTCTCCGGTCGTTTCGCGGAGGACGAGTTGGAAGTCACGAACCGGTTCTCCGTCCTCTCCTCGCACGACGAGAACCGGAACCCGGCTCGCAACGATGGTGAGTGGAGAGGGTTCGTCGATCGGAAAACTCAAATCGTGGTGAACGACTTTGCTCTTGTCGCCGCGATGGGAGGTCCGGTGCATGACGCTAAAGCCGGGCGTCAGGCTTTCGACCTGGACCCAGGTCGCAGCGACCGAGACCGAGAAACGACTTTCTTCGGTGCGGCTTCGCACCGGCTTTGCCCCATTGCCGGCAAAGAGCAGGTCGATCGGTTCGAGGATTGGGTTCCCGTCGTGGTCGACGACGACGCCGGTGAAGGAGCGTGCTTTCCAGAGGGTGAGATCGATCTCGACCTCTGAGGAGTAGACGATCTCGGATCCCGGCGAGTAGTCGGGGTGAGTTGCCGTCAGAACGCATCCATCCACGGGACAAGGGATCTCGAAGGAACCGTCGTCGAGAGTCACTGTTTCCGAGATCGGAGATCCGAAGGGATTTGACGCGTCGTACACCTGGATCGGATCGTCAGCGGAGGCGCGCTGATCGGATGGGCCTTTGACGCGGACCCCGAGCCTCAGATCGACCGTTCCCCATTCGTTCCATCGGAGAGGAATCGCATTCGGATCGGCGAGGTGCTCTTCGAAGGTCGTTCGGTGCGGAAGATAGAGGCGAACCGCCACCCCCGCGAGGGGGACTCCGGTCTCTCGAGGCGAGACTCCCGATCGAATGATCCCGCGGAGAAGAAAGGTCTCACCCATCGGCGCACTGGGATCGCTGGGCGGCGCGGGGATCGCCTCGTTCATTGCGACCGCCTGTCCCGGACCTTCTGTCGCGCTTGTCTCCGATGCCGGCGGGTTCGTGCTTGCCTGTGGGGCGCGGCCCTCTCCCGGTTCCGCGGAACCGCTCTCCGGCTCTCCGGAATCTATCCAAAGAACCAGCAGACCGACGATCACCAACAGCGCGACCGCACTTAGCGACTTCATACTCATGATGACTCCTGTCCCGATGGTGACCGCGCTCGTTGTCGACGCTGCGCCCGCGCTCTCTCCGCCCCCGAGCGTCGCGCCGATCGCCGCGAGCGCACTGAACCACGCCCTCCGATCCCCGAACTTCGCGTCGAGCTTCTCGCGCAGGGTGGCGAGCCCGCGGCGAAGACGAGTGTGGACGGTGTGGACCGAGACTCCTTGCCGCGTCGCGATCTCATTCGGGGTCAGGTCTCCGTAGAAGCGAAGGACGATCGTTTCTCGGTAGGGGCTCGAGAGTGCGAGAACGACGTCGGCGACGAGGCCTTGGAGCTCTAACCGTTCGACGAGGTCTTCGTCGGATGGCGCTTGCTCGGAGCGGGCGACGCGCCCTTCACGGCGCGTGCG
>CALEHF010000350.1 GCA_937876125.1 uncultured bacterium | reverse complement strand
AGCCGCGGCGGTCTTCGGCGAGGGCGATCAGGGGGGGGGGGGGCGGGCAGCGCGACCTTCGGGTCGTCCTCCCGTGCGATCCCGCCGTCGATTTCGGCGCCGATGAGAGCGCGCACCCCGGCGGCGTCGCCGGCGCGCTGGGCGACGACGGCTCCGTAGAGAGCGTTCCGATCGCACACCGCGAACGCCGCGTAGCCGCCGCGGCGGGCGGCGAGGGCGAGTTCTTCGATCGAGTGGCTCCCGCGCAGAAGCGAGTAGCGACTGCACAAAGGCAGCGCGACCGGCGGCAGGGTGCGCCCGGTGCGCCCCCGCCGCGGTTTCCCGCCGCTTTTCTTGTCCATCGTGGATCGGTCCCTCCGTCATCCTCGTCCGGAGGAGGATCGTAGCGAACGAATGTTCGCAATGATAGAGGCGGTCACAGTGACGGCGCAAGTCGTGGGCTTGAAGTCGTTTGTGGCGCGGCGCGGAGGGAATTGGAGGGGGGCAGCAAGCTGCTAGGGCGCGAGGGGCGCGAACTCCACTCGGGCGGGTGCATCCCCCTCCGGCTCGAAGATCGTCACCCGCTGGTTCGCGCCGAACCCCTCGATTACCGACTCGGTCCCCGCCGCATTTGCCCAGTACACGGTCAGCGACTCGATCCGATCGGAGGATCCGAGGCCGATGAGGAGGTCATCCGGATTCTGGTGCCCGGTATGTCCCGAGGCGCTCTGGACCGCGCGGTGCAGAAGCCGATCCCCGACCTGCACCGCCACCCGACAGCCGATCCCCCGCGCATTGCAGCCACCGGCACCACGTCCGCGCAGGCGGACGGTGCACCAGTTCTGCGCATCGCCGACGCCGTTGATCCAGAGCCCGCCGCGGTCCCCGAGCTCATCGCGCACGTCTTTGCTCAGCCGAGAGAGACTGCGCGCGACGAGAAGGTCGGGATCGCCGTCGCCGTCGACATCTCCGACCGACGGCATGCTGCTCGCGGGCCAGTCGAGGCCGAACGCGGCGGTGCGGTCTTCGAACTGGTGCGCTTCGTTCTGCACGAAGAGCCTGAGGCGTTGATCGTCGGGATAGTCGCTGCTCGAAATGAACAGGTCCTCACGACCGTCACCATTCGCGTCGATCCACCCGGCGAAGATATCTCCCTGGTTCCACCGCTCTCCTTCGTGCGCGCGCACAATGCCGGCATCGTCTCGGCGCTCGAATCGGAAACCCTCGGTGACCCCCAAGTTCACGAGCAAAGTGGAGGGGTCGGAAGAGCTGCCCGCCCAGGCGTGGGTGATCTCACCGAGAAACGCATCGAAGTCACCATCGTTGTCGAAGTCGGCGAACTGTCCACCCCACGACCAGCCGGCGCGGCTGACTCGCATTTCGTTTGGACCGTCGCCCGAGACGCGTTTGAATCCGGAGGCGCCGGCGTTTTGGAACAGTGAGTTGCCGGCGGCGCTGGCGCCGATGCGCGCGTCGAGACCGCGGAT
>CALEHF010000349.1 GCA_937876125.1 uncultured bacterium | reverse complement strand
TGCGAGAGGGAAAAGCTCTCAGAATCGTGATCTCTGATTTAGGAGGCTGTCGGAAAACTCATTCCGACAGCCTCCTAGTGTGGTGTTGTTGCCCGTTCACCTTGCTCTCTTCGCCTCTCGACGCGATAACGCTCGCCGAGGAGGACCTTGATGTCAGCACCACCCACCATCAATTGGTCCGGCGTTATGCCGGCGATCACTACCCCGTTCACGGATGACGGTTCGATCGATCACACCGCCGTCGCCGAACGGATCGAACGTGCCATCGACGGCGGAGTGACCGGCATCGTGCCCGCCGGTTCGCTCGGCGAAGGCGCCACGCTCTCGACCGAAGAGAAGCGCGCGCTCTTTTCGACCTGCGTCGAGGCCGCCCGCGGGCGGGTGCCGGTGGTCGCGGCGATCGCCGCCGCGGCGACGTTCGATGCGATCACCCTCGCACAGCTCGCCAGCGAGGCGGGGTGCCAGGGACTCATGATCCTCCCCCCCTACGTGCACCACGGCGCACCGCGCGAGGTGATGGCGCACTTCGAGTCGATCTTCACCGCGACCCGCGCGCCGTGCATGCTCTACAACAACCCGATCGCCTACGGTGCCGACTTGCGCGCTCCCCAAATCGCCCTGCTCGCTGAGCGCTTTCCCCACCTCGAGGCGGTCAAGGAGTCGTCGGGAGATGTGCGCCGGATCACCGAGCTCAAGCACGCGCTCGGAGATCGTCTCGCGCTCTTCGTCGGGCTCGATGACCTGCTCGTCGAGGGAGTGCGCGCGGGAGCGGTGGGCTGGATTGCCGGGCTCGTGAACGCGTTCCCCCCCGAATCGGTCCGGCTCTTCGAAATGGCTCGGGACGGTGATCCCGCGGTCGACGCGCTGTACCGTTGGTTCCTCCCCCTTCTGCGGCTCGATGTCGTTCCCGATTTCGTCGAGCGCATCAAGCAGGTCGAGGCCGCACTCGGCCTCGGAAGTTCGCGCGTGCGCGCTCCTCGACTCCCCCTCAGGGAGGAGGACCGCGCCGAGATTGCTGCCGTCGTCGCCGCGGCGATCGAAACCGCCCCCTTGGACTCTCTTCGTTCGAGCAACAAGACCCAGGACTCAATATGAGCATCGACGGCCGACAGAGAATCGCGGGGGAAATCTCGAGCGAGGGGTCTCAAACCTTCGGTGCGAGCGACCCGACGACGGGTATGCACCTCGACGGTGAGTTCTTCGAAGCAACCGCCGGTGAGATCGATCGCGCGGGGCGCGCCGCTGAAAAGGCTGCCCGCGAGTTTCGCCAGACAGCCCCGATCGTACGGGCCGAATTGCTCGAGGGGATCGCGACCGAGATCGAAGAGCTCGGCGAAGACCTGCTCGAGCGATGTCACCGGGAGACCGGCTTGCCCATCCCTCGATTGACGTTGGAGCGCGGGCGCACCTGTGGACAACTGCGCTCGTTCGCCAGCCATTTGCGTGAAGGGAGGCGCTTCGATCCCCTCGTCGATCACGAAGACAAATCACGCGAGCCTCTCCCGAAGCCACTCTTGATCCGCACTCTGATCCCGATCGGACCGGTCGCGATCTTCGGGGCGTCGAACTTTCCGCTCGCGTTCTCGGTCGCAGGGGGCGACACCGCTTCCGCGCTCGCCGCAGGGTGCCCGGTGATCGTCAAAGCGCACCCTGCGCACCCGGGTACGTCGACGCTGGTCGCCCAAGCGATCGAGCGTGCGATCGCCGCCTCTCCCCTCCCCGCCGGGATCTTCTCGCTCCTCCATGGACGCGAGCACACCACCGGCGCGTGGCTCGTGGAACACCCGCGGATCCGGGCCGTCGCATTTACCGGCAGTTTCCGCGGCGGAAGCGCGCTCTTTCGGCGTGCACAGTCGCGCACGATCCCGATTCCCGTCTTCGCCGAGATGGGAAGCATCAACCCGATCTTCGTCCTCCCCGGCGCACTCGAGTCTCGCGCGGAACAGATCGCCGAAGGGCTCGCGGCCTCGATTTGCCTCGGGGCCGGTCAGTTCTGCACCAGCCCAGGTTTGGTCGCGTGGATCGACGGCGAGGGCTCAGACACTCTGCTCGCAGTTCTCGCCGCGCATCTGACCGGGATCGAAGCGGGAACGATGTTGAACGATGGCGTGCGCCTCGGGTACGAGAGCGCACTCACGCGGCAGGGCATGATCGATGGGGTGGAAGAACTCGCCCGGGGGCCGATGGGCGCCGCGCCGTGTGCGGCGAGCGCAGTCCTCCATCGCGTCGATGCCCTCGCGTTTCTCGCCGAGCGCGATCTCGCCGAAGAAGTGTTCGGCCCCTCCACTCTTGCCGTCGTCGCGCGGAATGCCGAAGAGTTGCTCGAGGTCGCACTCAACCTCCCCGGTCAACTCACCGCAACCATGCACGGCGAATCGATCGACGTGACGCTCCGCGAAGCGCTCCGTCCGATTCTCGAAGAGCGTTGCGGGCGATTGATCTGGAATGGCTTTCCGACCGGGGTCGAGGTCTCCCCTGCGATGCAACACGGGGGACCGTGGCCAGCGACCACCGACCCCCGATTCACATCGGTCGGGCTTGCTGCGATCGAGCGGTTCCTCCGCCCAATCTGCTATCAGGGCTGGGTCGACTAGCGGACTTGTCGAACACCACAAGAGGATCAGGGGCAGGCGACTCCGGCTGAACAATCGGCCCCTGGCACCGCTCCGCACTCGGGGAACGGAGCCACCGGCGGGGCACCGTCGGAGAAGAGGAACATCAGCACGGCCACCGCGTCCGCGATGTTCACGACGGCGTCGCCGTTCACGTCCCCAGAGTCATGGCAGGGAAGCGACATCCCGGTTGTGAAGAGCGACGCGAGGATCCGGATGCCATCCGCGAGATCGATGCCGCCGTCGAAGTTGGAATCGCCGCGGATAAACACTGGGCCGTCTTCGACGACCACCGTTTGGCAATCGAGAATCGGGGCGACCGATTGCCCGCTGTAGACGATGACCGTCGCTGTCGCTGGCTGCCCGAGGGGGCATGGACAGAGTGTCGTCGACCCAGGTGCGAGCGCGTCGTAAGTGGTCGCACCGATCTCGAACGTCCCCGTGGGGAGACTCGTCGCTCCGACCATGCTGATCACGACTCCGACGCTCCACCCCTCCGGAAAGATCTCCAAGGTGAAGAAGTCGGGCGGGCCACCGTCGTTGACGGTCGCACCGTCGGCGCCGAGGCTTGCGCTCGTCAAGGCGAGCACGCTCGGGTCGTGGCACACGGAAAATGACCACCCTTGGCTCATCTCGAGGCTCATCTCGACGTCGTTCTCGAGCTCACCGACGAAGAGAAGCTCTGCCCGGGGAGAACCGTTCCACCCGTGATGGTGAGAGTTTGCCCCAACAGCCTCGCGGGAAGAAGAACAGCGACGAGAACGACGAGTGAACGCGCGATCGACCACCGTTGCTGGGGGGGGAGACGACTGCCAGTTGCTCAGTCAGGCTCGGTCGTGAGTTTCTGAACATCGGCACCTCAACCTTTCTATGGAGAGAAGTAGGCGCATCAAGAGAGACGCGGCGCCAACTGATCTTAGCTGCGAAATGAAGCCTGCACCCCTACAGCTCACCGCACCCGCCCCCAGCCTTCGACCTCGGCCGTGCCCATCGGTGTCGAACGAGTGATTCTCGGCAATCAGGGCTCACCCCCGGGGTCCTCGGGGGGAGCAAGGGGTGCGATCGGGGGGCGCAATGAGTATCCTTGAGGAAGTTGCGATCGGGCTCGCGACGCCAGCTTCACCCCAGCAAGGAGCCGGCTCCGCCACTCTGGGGGGCCGATCGCGTCCCTTTCTGGGCGTCGGGACGGCGGAGCTCCAGCCCTTCCTCCATTGCACGCCGACTCGCACACAGACTCCGCTCCCCGCCACGGATCATCTGCGGGTCATCGGTCGCCCACCCCAGTGAGAAGCGCGAGTCGTGCGCGGATCTGAAGGAGCCAGTCCTTTGAACCCTGAATCCGAGCTGCGCGCGCGCCGCTTTGGCGTCAGGTGGCTCCTCTTCATCGCGACCTCGTGCGTTCTTGTTTGCGCACCTCTGACAGCGGTCGACGCGCAGAACTTCATCCGCGGCGACGCGAACAATGACAGTGGCATCAACATTGCAGACGCGATCTTCGGCCTCAATCATCTATTCAACGCTGGGACTGCTCCGGTCAACGCGAACGCGATGGACACGAACGACAACGGCGTGCTCGAGATCTCGGACGTCGTGTACTTGCTCCGCCTCCTCTTTGTCGGCGGACCCAATCCGCCCGCGCCGTACCCCGCCGCCGGCCCAGACACCACGCCCCCTGCGTTTCCCGGTGCCCCGACCGGTGCCATCGCGGTGGCCATGAACGCCGCGGCTGGCTGTCCCGGATCCCAGACGCGTGTCGCCATCGATCTCACGAGCAACGTGACCATCGAGGCCCTGAGTCTCCGCGTCATCTTCGACCCGGCGGCCGTCACACTCTCCGACGTCGATTGCGGGGACCTCGAGTTGATCCTCGGGAACCCCGCCGATTTTTTCGCCACGATTTCATTCGCTCCGGGTGAGGTGACGATCGGCATACTCTTCAGCCTGATCAATCCCGTCGGTCAGGGTCTGCCTCCGCAGACCGCGGCGCCGATCATCGACTTGATTTTCGCAGTCGGAGCAAGCGTCGGCCTTGGAACGGTGATCCCCATCGAGTTCGAGGACGCCCCCCAGGCTTCTCCTCCGGGCTACAATCTCGGATCGGTTCTCGGCGAGGTAGAACGCGCCAGCGTCACTGCGGGCTCGATCACTGCCAACTGCATGCAGACCGAGTTTCGGCGCGGCGACACCAATCAAGACGGTGCCACCAGCATCTCTGACGCGGTGTTCCTGATCGCGTACCTGTTCCTCTCGGGGGCACCGAGCGGTTGCTTGGTCACCTGCGACAGTAACGGAGACGCATCGATCGACGTCGGCGACGTGGTGTACATGTTGAACGCATTGTTCACGGGGGGAGCATCGATCCCCGCTCCGTGGCCGAACTGCGGCAGGGAACCGACCGCGAGTGGCATCGCGTGCCCGACCTACACCGGAAACTGCCCTTAAGAGACGATGGAGAGGACCTCGATGAGACCACGACGCTCGATCGCGTGCGGACTTGCGACGCTCCTCTGGGTCTCTCTCTCGTTCGTCATGCCCGCCGCGCACGCACAAGGCGGCTTCGAGTTGTCGTTGCCGGCAGTGCAGTTCGCCGAGGGAACCACCAATTCGGTGACGGTCTTGCTCGACAACGTCGCCGGCGGAGCCATCAACGGGTTTTCGCTCGGGGTTTGCACCGATTCCGGCATCGTCACGCCCTTGTCCGTGTCCGTAGGAGACACCGCGGCGGTGGCGAACGGCGGAAACCTGCCCGACTTCTTTCAGATCGAGCTGCTCACAAATGGCATCACCGTCGGCTGCGTCGTGGACCTATTCGGCAGCGAGGTGATCGATCTTGGCCCCGCGAACAGTCTCGTGGACATCGAGTACTCCGTGATCGGTGCCGTCGGCCAAACGACCCCTCTCGACTTTTGCGAGACGCTCGGGGTGCCACCGGTCGCCACTGTCGTCGTCGCTCAAGGGGTGGCCGCAACAGCCACTCAGATTTCTGGCTCGATCGAGATCGTGACGGCGCTCGGTTCGACCCTCTCGATCGAGGCTCAGGAACTCGGGACACCGAGTACCCCCAACTCGGCGATCGTGCGACTCGATACGACCAGCCTCATCGCCGGATTCAGCTGCGGATTCTCCGTCATTCCGAGCGAGCTCACGATTAACGGGATCTCTTTTGGTGCCGACCTCGCAGCGACACACAGCGGAAGCGGCCCCGATTTCTTTCTCGTCGACCTCGCTCCTCTGGGCGGAATCGGGGCCACGGTCGTGTGCACGATCTCCTCCGCTGCGCCGTTCGAAACTCTCGGTCCCGGGACGTCGATCGCTCTCCTCGAGCTCGACCTGGTGGTCGGTGCGTCCCCCGGATCACCCTGCGACCTGCTCCCGATCGCGTTCTCTGGAACCCTCGGGTCCCCCGCCATACCGATCGAGGTGACCACCACAACCGGCGCCGAGACTCCCGACATCATCGATGGCGCCATCGCCCTCAGTAGCCTCAACCCCGCACCACCGAGCGGTGGAATCACGTTGAGAGTGGAGGACCGTATCGTTTCCCCTGGCTCGAATGTCACCGTCGACGTCAGTCTCGATTCCGACGTTCCGATCAGCGCTGTGAGCTTCGGGATCGCCTACAGCAACTTGGACGTCGGATTGAACGCGAGCACCATGGGTACTGCCCTCGCGGCATTCCGGTGCGGCGCCGGGCCGGAGTTCTTCTCCACCGAGATCATCTCTTCTCCGCAGCCGGGGGTCACGGTTGCATCCCTCTTCGAGATCCAGCCACCTTTCTTCGAGCGCGAACTCCCCGCAGGCTCTGACCTGACCCTGCTCACTCTCGAGTTCACGACAGACCCGGCGCCGCTCAACTCGAGTACGGAGTTGGCGCTTACCGACCTGCTCGGGAACCCACCGGTCGCCATCGAAGTCACGGTCGGTACCACCGCAGTCATCCCCGCTCAGATCGCAGGCTCGATCGAGTTCGGGGTTGGATTCGTCCGCGGGAATTGTAACGCGGACCCTAATCTCGATCTGGCCGATGCCATCTTCATGCTGTCGTTCCTTTTCGCACCCGGCAGTAACAACCCTCTCTGCGACGACGCATGCGATGCGAACGACGATGGGCTATTGAACATCGCGGATCCCATCGGAATTCTCATCGCTCTGTTCGGGTCCTCGACCGTCACCCTCCCCGCGCCAACCCAGTGCGGCTCCGATCCTACCCCCGATACTCTCGAATGCGCGGCGACCACGAGTTGCTAGGATTCTTCGTCACCGAAGCTGAGAGCTCGGCATCTCATCCGGTAGCGACGGGAACGCGCCCCACTCCCCTCTCGAAAACGTGCGGACTGCCCATGTCATCGTCTAGTGGTGCTGGAAATCGACGTGTCCTGCGATCTGGGGTGGGAGAGGGGCGCCCCCGCGCATGAGCCGTGTTTTCTCTGGTGCTCCCCGCTCTCTGAAATCTGAATCTCAAAAATTCCCTGTCACCGATCCCCACCGACGGAATCTCTCTAGTGACGTCGGGGCCATCCTCTCCGACACTCCCCCGTGAAGGGGGGCGAACCACAAGACCCGACACGAGCCCGAGTCGGTCCTGCCGCTTCCCTCGAGCGGTATTGTTGCGTGGCGTCGCTCCTCGAGCGATGGGAGCGTCGGGAGGAGCTCCGGCGGTACTTCGATTCTCATTGAGGACCCCTCTGAAGACTCCCCCCCCCGGGGCCCATCCGCCCCCATCACTTTTCGCGAACCCGCCTCGAGGCTCCCCTTGCGCTCTCAATTCGTCACTCGCCGGACACTGCTCGAGAACCTGCACCCCACTTCTTCGATTCTGCGACTTCCAAAAGATTCCCTGTCACGGTCACGACCGGGCGGCATCTTTGACCATAGAAACGGGGAACGCGTAGCCCGCACTGGCTACTCATGAGAGCCACAAGAGCGGCCGTTCCCCACTCCAACAGGCGACCCCCAATGATCGTCGGCAGAGGGCGAAGTTCGTCCCTCATCGATGGAGATCTGGTCGGGGTCAGAAAGGGAGATACCCATGATTCGACGCTGGTCCCTGGGCGCCCTCGTCCTTGCGGGATGGCTCATTGTCCCGAGCGCGGCGTCCGCGCAAACGTTCATCCGAGGCGATGCGAATGCGGATTCCGTGATCAACATCGCCGACCCCATTTTTTCTCTCTCCTATCTCTACAACGCGGGAGCGGCTCCCGCGGTCCTCGACTCCGCCGACACGAACGATAACGGCGTGATTGAGATCACGGATTCCGTCTTTATGCTCCTCTCGCTCTTCACCGGAGGCCCGCTGCCACCGGCACCGTTCCCGGCCGCGGGAGTCGACACGACCCCGCCGAACTTCCCCACGACTTCGACGGGTGAGGTCAAGTTTCGGCTCGAGAACGCTTCAGGCTGCGGTGGCGGGCAAGCGGTGGTCGAAGTCCACATCACCAACACGGTGACGATCGAAGCGACCAACATGCGGATCACATACGATCCGAACATGCTCGGCTTCGCCGAGGCCAACGCCGACCCGATCGCGGTCATCCTCGGAGACGTCCCGGCCTTCTTCTCCGCGGACAGTGGTGCAGCCGGAGTCGTGACGATCGGAAGCATTTTCAGCCTCATCGCTCCCACGGTTGAGGGTCTCCAGCCCCAGGTGGACGGGCACGTCTACAACCTGGTGTTCAACATCGGATCCAATGTTCCGATGGGCACTGTGGTCCCCATCGATTTCACCGACGACCCCGCTGCTCCGAACTTCAACCTGGGATCGAACAACGGGCAGGTGATCCTGTCCGAGAACACGAGTGGTTCGATCACTTCCAACTGCATGTCGATCGAGTACCTGCGCGGAGATCACAACGAAGACGGTTCGGTCAGCGTCTCCGACGCGGTCCACCTGATTGAGTTCCTGTTCCTTGGCGGTGCTCCGAGCAATTGCCCACGCACCGGCGATACGAATGGCAGCAACCAGGTCGACATCGCCGACGTCGTTCACCTCTTGAACGCGATCTTCGGCGGCACGACGACGATCGCGCCGCCGTTCCCGACCTGTGGACCCGATACCGTCATCAGTTTCATCTCCTGCAGTCAATACAACGGCAACTGTCCGTAGCTTCCCGCTCGGAAAGGACCGAAATGAATCTCACGAAGAACAGATCGAGAGCGATCGCGGTGGCCGTGTTGGCCGCGACGGTGAGCCTCTTCTTTGGGACAGTGGCCGAAGCCCAGAACCCCAACTATGTCTTGAGCATCAATGACATTCTGATTCCGCCTGGGGGATCGAGTGTCGCAACGCTCTCCCTCGACAGCAGCGCCGGCGCTGCAATCGGGGGCCTCTCCTTCGGTGTCTGCTCCGATCCGGCCGTGGTCCTCGCGAGCTCTGCCGACTTGGCGACCGACCTTCTGACCATCAACAATGGCACAGTCCCCGACTTCCTGGTGGTCGAGTTTTTCCCCGGTGGCATCACCGCCGGCATGGTTGTGAACTTCATCGGAATGGCTGACATCCCTCCGGCCGCCAACACCGACATCATCGACGTGATCTATGACGCGGTCGGTGCCGTCGGATCGACCACCGGGCTGAACCTCTGCGAGACTCTCGGATCGCCGACGGTCACTGTCGTCTTGGTCGTGGGGGGCGCGCCGGTGACTCCGGTCTCCGTCTCTGGCACAGCCGAAATCGAGATTCCGGCACCGTTCGCCCTCGCCTTCTCGACCCCGTTCCTCGCCGTGCCGAATCAGTCGGTCGAGGCGTTCGTCGAGCTCTCGAACACGGGCCCGGTTGAGGGATTCTCCTTCGGACTCACCTCCGATGCTGCCCAGCTCTCCCTCGCCTCGGCGACCGCGACGGGCGCTCTTGCCGCGACGAACGGCGGCACTGGACCCGACTTCCTCCAGGTCAATATCCTGACCGGTGGAACCGCCACGGTTCAATGCACCGTCTCGACCGGAGGCGCGCCCGACTCGATCGCCGCCGGATCGGACCAGGCGATCTTGTCCCTCGACTACGACGTCGATGCTGCCGCCGGACCTCCTTGCGCGCTCACCGCGATCGCGTTTTCTGATGCCCTCGGTGTGGCGATCAGCGCGACATCTCTCGGTGTGGTCGAGCCGGTGGGCACCGGCGATGGGGAAGTGGAAATCGGAAACTCTATCGTGGCCCCCCCCTCGGGCGGGATCACCCTGTCCGCCGAAGTCGTGGGAGTGATCCCCGGCGACCCGGCCAGCTCCCGGGTACTGTTGGACACGGACACGGCAATCGAAGCGATCAGCTTCGGGATCACCTACGACGACACCGACATGTCCCTCGACACCATCGACATGGGCAGCTCCCTCGCGAATCTACGTTGTGGTGCGGGCCCAGAATTCTACTTCGCGGACACCACTACGGTCGGGGGCGTCGGCATGATCCTCGGTGCAGTCTTCGCCGTGTCGCCACCCTTGGCGGGACGCAGCCTGAACCCCGGTGCGGGGCATGAGATCGCTGTGCTGAACTTCTCGACGAGCGCCTCCCCGATCGGCACGGGGAGCGACCTCGAGTTCACCGGCACGCTGGGGACGTTCCCGATCTCGGTCGAGGTGACGATCGACGGGATGGCATTCGCGCCCAGCACCTCGAACGGCGAAGTCGTCCTCGGTCACGGCACCGGCAACTTCTTGCGCGGCAACTGCAACGGGGATCCGCAGGTCGATCTCGGAGACGCGATTTTCGTGCTGAATTTCCTGTTCCCGGCCGGCACACCCCCGACGACCGACTGCGAAGATGCGTGTGATGGAAACGACGATGGGTCGCTCAACGTCGCGGATGCGGTCGCGATCTTGGGCTTCCTGTTCCAATCCACCGGGCCGTTGCCGAATCCCAACTCGTGCGGGATCGACCCGACCGTCGACACGTTCACCTGCGCTTCAGTGACCAATTGCCCCTGATCCGCGGCTGGCTACAGTTTTGATCTCAGGAGCCCCGGAGGACACCTCCGGGGCTCTTTTTCTGTCATTCTTGAGAACTCCGGTCACGAATCCGTTTCGGCGGCATCTGTCATCTGTAGACGAGTGGAAACCTCTCCGACCGGAGGAACCACCTCACAGGACCCGGCCGCAGCCCGTGCCGGCAACGCCGCCTCCCTCGGGTGGTGCCGTTCTGTGAGGAGGCTTCTCCGGCCGGACTCCTCTCGCTCGCGAGTCTCAAACGGCCCTTCAAACGGCCCAACTACACAAAGCCCGGTGCGTCGGCGCACCAGCCCTGCGCCGCGTTCCTCGCAAGTGCTCGCTGTCCGAGCCACCCCCCAGTCGGCTCGACGGCAACAAACCGCCCCACCCTGGGATTCCTCCCGGGGTGGGGGCTTAGTTTGTTCTTCCGGAGCCGCGCCCAACCCTGAGGCACACCCTCAATCAGGGGCATTCGGGATCAGGGGCAATTCGGAGCGCTCTGACACCCGAGATCTCCCCCGGGCACTATGTCGACGGTCGGATCGAACCCGCAGGCCGGGCTCGGGGCAGGAGTCGGCCCCCCGCCGGAGACGAGCGTCGCGAGCAGGCTGATCGGGTCGGGGAGATCCAAGAAACCGTTGTCGTTGACATCACCCACGTCGAGGCAGGTGAGCTCGCCACCCCCGAACAGGTAGTCGAGCACTCTGATCGCATCGGCCAGATCAATGAGCAGGTCGCCGGCCACTTCTCCACGCACGAAGGCTGCCGGTTCCACGACTCGGAACACGATCCCCGACGATCCCCCCGGCTCGAGGTTGTTGCTGGCGAGGAAGTAGACCTCCCCTTGATCATCGCGGCCGGTGCTCTTCAAGAACATCCCGAGCGGAGCATTGGCGAGGCCGATTTTCGCCTCGAAGATCTGACTGCGGAGGCCATCGGCATCGAGGTAGAAAATCCGCCCCGTCGGCCCGAAGTTCTGGCTGAAGTCACCGAAGATGTATGGGGGGAATCGCGTACGGAATTCCGCCATCGACATCGATGCGCAGGATCGACCCGAGCGCGGTTTCGATATTCTGACCGTTCCCGATGGGACCATGGCTCACCGGAACATCGGCGAGCCCATCGTTTGCGCCTCCGCCATCGCCCAATCCAAAGTACAGAAACCCATCGGGGCCGAAAGCGAGGTCGCCGGCATTGTGGTTGAACTGCGGCTCGTCGACCGTGAAGAGCACGGTACCGGAGGTCGGATCCGCAAGATTCGGGTTCGTCGCGGAGACCGAGTCCTCGGCGAGAACTTCCGAGTGACACCCGACGATGAAGCCGTCGGGATCATTGTACTGCTCGAGAGGGTCGCCATCGCGCGGAACGGAGTGTCGAATGAAGAACCGGCCGTTCGTCGCAAAGTTCGGGTGAAATGCGAGCCCGAGGAGGCCGCGCTCATCGAAGAACGTCCCGAGAACGGGGAGCTCGGCGGACACGTCGAGAAACGGCTCGGCGAGCAAGACGCCGT
This sequence comes from uncultured bacterium, assembly GCA_937876125.1. Lineage (GTDB taxonomy): Bacteria > Planctomycetota > UBA8108 > UBA1146 > UBA1146 > JAFMMO01. The sequence goes on along the minus strand of CALEHF010000349.1, from coordinate 3,147 downwards.
TCTCGACGATCTGAATGAGCCCGGTCTGATCGACGACGAAGAGACGATTGGTGCCGTCCCCCGCGCCGACCAGGCCAACCGGAGAGCTGAGCCCTGTCGCGACCGTCTCGAGCGCGATCGTCAGTGTGCCCTCCGGAATCGGCTGGGCAACTGTTGGGGAAGCGAAGGAACAGACGACGCACAGAACTGCGAGAGAGCACGCGAGTCTTCGAACCGATGCGAGATACATAAGACGCTCCTTCCGATGCGGGCCTACAGTCCTAGAGCCCCCGATCCGAGAGCTCGGAGCAGCCTGCTTCCAGCGGCTGTAGAAATCCTGAAACCTGTGAGGGTACGAGCCCGTCGAGCCACAACGTCGCAATGATCACGAACCACGTTCGAAGAGCGTTGCGCCCCCGAAGAGCGTCGAACGTGGATCGCGAAACAGGCCCTCCCCACGCGACTCGTGGCAGAGGACCCGCTGTCCCACCTCATTGCATACCGAAGAGTTTCGCCCCCGAAAGGACAGGAGCACAAGTGCTCAGCTCAAGGCGGCAGCATCCTGTGAACGCCCCTCCGTTCGATGCGCCCATGACCCCGGCCATTCCCCGCCCCGATTGCACGTGGTAGGCTTCTGGGGGCTTGTCCGTCAGTAGTTCATTACCGGTTGGGAGTCTCCATGCGCCACCGAATCACCATTCTCGCGCTCATAGCGGTGCTCTGTTTCGCGGGGGCGTGGGCTTCGCCGTGCTCTGCTCAGGCTGACTTCAAACGTGGGGATTGCAACGTCGATGGATCCTTGAACCTCGCCGACGTCATCTTTCTCCTCGGTGTGCTCTTTTCTGGTACCCAAGCTTCGAGTTGCTCTGACGCCTGCGATTTCAACGATGACGGCGCGTCGAACATCGCCGACGCCATTCGAGGGCTCGGCTATCTCTTTTCGGGCGATCCCGACCTCTCGGCCCCCTTCTTGATCTGCGGTTCGGACCCCACCGTCGATCCACTCTCTTGCACCTCCTTTCCACCGTGCCCGATCATTCCCGTGGAGATTTGCAACAACGCCGTCGACGACGATCTCGACGGGGCCATCGATTGCGCCGACAGTGACTGCCTGCAAAGTCCTGCGTGCGTCCTCTCCCATGACGTCGACATCCAGCCGATCTGGACGGGCCAGTGCATCATCTGCCACTCCCAGCCGCTCCCGCCGATGAACCTCGATCTCACTTTTGGAACCGCCTACGCACTGCTCGTGGATTTTCAGTCCTCCGAGTGCTTCACGTTCGATCGCATCGAACCGGGAGATCCGAACGCGAGTTGGCTCTTCCGGAAGATCACGGGTACGCACAACGCCATCGATGTTCAGCAGGCGGGGTGCACACCAGCGGTGACGGGGGAGCAGATGCCCATGTTCCCCTTCTGCTGTCTCGACCAGGGAACGATCGATCTCATCGAGGCGTGGATCGCGGGAGGCGCGAATCCGTAGGGGGCGATCCTCTCAAAGGCTGCTAGAATTGACCCACTGAAGACAGGATGAGCCGGACCCGCGGCTCGTCCTGTTTGTTTGCCTGGAGTTGGGGCTATCTCGCCAGCGGCGTCTTCCCCGGCCCCGTGTTCCCCCGCCTCGACGGCCAGGACACGACCAGCACGCCCGCCGCGATCGCACTGCCGAAGATCCAGAAACCGTCGGGGGGGACCTCCCCGAGAAACACCCACACCAGAATCGACGCACCCACCACTTCGCCGAGGAAGGCCGTCGAAACCACGGTCGCGGGGAGGTGATTGAGCGCTGCGTTCATCGGAGTGTGCCCGAGCACCGTGGGGAAGAACGCCAAGAGGAGTGCGATACGCCACTCGAGGCCATTCTCAGGAACGAGCGTCCCGCCGCTCGCAATCACCCCCATCGCGAGGATGATCGCGGCCACCGTGTAACTGCGCCGGGCGTAGATCGTCGCCGGCAGCAGCCGACTCGCGCGTCGCCCCGCCAGCAGGTAACCCACCATTCCGACCGCGCTCAGGCAACCGTAGGCGATCCCGATCGGGTCGCCGTCGTCGCGCAGCGACTCGTCCCACGCGAGCCCGACCGAACCGCCCACGGCGAGCAGGACGCCGGTGAGTTGCCAGAGACGCAGCCCGCTTCTCGCCGCTCCTCGGACCGGCGGAAAGAGACCTTCGATGGTGAAGAGCAACACCGGGTGAAGCGACACGAAGACGAGTGTCACCGCCACCGACTCGAGGCGCGCAAGCGAGGCGAAGTAGGCGCTGAAGTGCACGGCGAGGGAGATTCCGCTCAACAACACCCAGGGAGCCCCGCGGGCGAGCGAGTCGACCGGCTCCCCCCTGGCCCGGCTGCGAGCGATGAGCCACAAGATCGGCACCGTAAGGATCAACCGTCGAAAGGCGAGCTCTGCACCACCAGCGCTCGACCCGCGCGCCCACAAGCTCGCGGTCGAGATCCCGAGGATTCCGACGACGAGCATGAGGGACGGCCCAAGGGTCTTTCGCGGACCCAGTGCCGCCGGGAAGTGATCGTCTCGACGGTTCATTCGTGAGGCTGGGGGACAGCGATGACCCCGATCTCTGCGGCGGAGGCCCAGGCGTTGCCATTCACTTCAGAGAGCGCGCCGAAGCGCAAGTACCTGACTCGCACCGGCGCCTCGAAGAGCACCCGCTGCTCGACCGGTGATCGGGTGATGTTTCCAAATTCCCCCGTCGCCGCGCTGGCGAAGCGTTGGCCATCGAGGCTGACCGCGATCCGGTAGCGGCCCACGGTACCGTTCCCTCCGTTCTGTCTCGGCAGGTAGGTGAACCCGAGCAGGGTGCGCTCTTCACCGAGATCGATCGTGACCTGGTGCGGAGGCTTCGGGGTCCGCGCGCCGTAGCGGGTGTGCCAGATCGTGGTGGGGTCGCCATCGATGGCGTGCTCCGCGCGTTCGCCTGGCGTTTGTTGACTCGAGACCGATCGCACCCGCCACAACGTCTTTGCCAGGTCGAGGGAAGCTTCCGCCTCGGGGCCGAGTAGCGCAGCATCTCCGACGACGCGGGCGCGGACGAGAACCGGTTCGGGATGGGCGATCGGCTGCGTGTAGCGAAGAGAGGACGTGGTCGGTTCACTGCCATCGAGGGTGTAGTGGATCGCGGGGACGGGAGAGTCAGCGCCCATCACAATCT
>CALEHF010000348.1 GCA_937876125.1 uncultured bacterium | reverse complement strand
GGTAGCGGGTCCGTGGACGCCAAAGGAGGACGATTCGAAAGGATTGGCGTGCTCAGCGCGCCCGAGGAGGGCTCAACTCCCCCCAGCCGGGCGAATTCCCCCCGCCCTGACGCGGGGCGGGGACGAAGAGGCGGTGAATCGACCGGTACTCGATTCGCCGCGCAGCCCGTCCGGAGCCACGATCACCACTCGCAGCCGGCAGCGGTTCGAATCGACGGCCGGGACCCGCCAGACGACGCTCCCGTCCGCGGGTTGTGCATCGTAGATCACCTGGAACTTCTCTCCGTCCTCGGCGAACTGCACCTGAAGTCGGCTCCAGTCCGGCTCCACCCCCTCTGTCTCCCACTCGATGCTCACTTCGTCCCCCGCTGCGAACACTCGCTCGGCGAAATCGGTGAGGATCATGGGGCGCGGCGGAGTCGGGATCACCGTCACCGGGATCCGCTGGATCGCGCGATTTCCGGCGAGATCCTCGGCGATCAATTCAAGAGTGTGCACTCCCGCCTTCGCCGGCAAGATCCACTCGAAATCGGTCGCGTTCGGGTGGTAGCTCTTCAAGGCCACAGGCCGGGACGACCCGTCCTCGATCACTTGGAACGAGACGGGAAACGCGCTCAGATTTGCATCGTGCACCCGCGGTCGTATCACCAAGCTGCCGCCGCGGCGGAACAGGCGCTTCCGCACTTCTGACTCGTCGACTTGAAGGATGGGTGGAACCGTGTCGACCATCAACGTGCCTTGACCCTTTGCCCCGGCCACCGGGCGGTGGGAACGGTTTCCCGCACCATCGACCGCTACCGCGGAAACGTGATAAAGCCCATCGACGAGTTCCGCTTGAATCGGTTTCCCGGCGCGCGCCTCGGCGACTTGTCGCCAGACCGGAGTCGAAACATTTCGGATCCAAACCTCGATGCTCTCGACGTCCTCCTCGGAGGGAACCTTGATTTCGAACTCCGTGATACGACCCCGTGAAGTCGTCGGTCCGGTGAAGAGCGCACGCGGAGTGCGATCGTCCACGGTGAACGGCGCCGCGATCTGCGCAACGACGTCGCCGGCCACTCCCGGGGTGACCAGGCGCAGCCAAACCTCGGCCCCATCCTGTTCGGGCGAAGTCCACAGAGTCCTGCCGGTACCCGGGAGATCACGACCGACTTCGAACCAGGTTCCCGTCTTGCCGATCCGTTGCTCGAGTCGAGCAGTAGGGCTCGGTCCTTGCCCTTCGGTGCGCCAGAAGATGTAGTGGCTCGATCCACCGACGACGGTGCGGCCCCCTTCGGTGAGCATCGAGAGCTTTCCCGGAACCACTCTTCCCTGCGGCTCGCTATCGACCCATGGAAAACTTCCCGCGTGGGGACCCAGGGTCACGTTTCCGGGGCGATCGACGCCTGTGAGTTTGAATGAGGTTGTTGCCGGAAGGTTCACCCGCAGTGGTGATTCGGGCGCGAAGAAAGACGGCCATCGTTCCCACCGCCCTTCGCCTTGGCGATGGTAGAGCACGATCTTCTCTAGGGTATCGATGCGATCGCCCGCGGCGCGAAAATGAACCACGCTCCCGCCATTCGTCGTCGGAATCACCGCGGTGACGGTCAAGTCGGGCGCTTCCGCCAGGACGCGGAACGAACGAGGGCTTCGATCTTCGCTGCGACGCCCCGAAACATCCTCGGCCACGACGCGGACTCGCGCGGCCGCGACATCCGCGCGGGGGAGGATCAGATCCAGCCGCCCGGTGTGCGCGGGCCCCGAACTGCGGCGGCTCCAGGTGCGCCCGTCGTCGGGGCTCCATTCGAGATGCACGATCGTGGTCTCTTTGGTTTCACCGAGATACTCGAAGAAGACGAGGTGACGACCACCCGCCGGGAAAACGCCCCCGTCACGGAAGGAGAGCAATCCGATCTGGCGCTCGTCACCGCGAGATGTGAATTGAAACGCGAGACTCGGATCTGTGGGAGGAGGCTCGCTTTCGAGTCCACCGCCGTCACGGGCGACGAGCCAGAGACTGTGATTCCCCGCACTCGGGGGATCAAACGGGATCGACACGCCGGGGTCGAAGCTGCCGAAGAGGCGCCACTGTCCGTCGGTATGTCGCCACAGTTCGAGGGTTGCCAAGTCGGAGCCACCCGAGTCTCCGGCGTCAACCAAGAGGGGGATTCGCATTCCTTCTCCCGCGATCGGTGCCAATAACCGTGCGACCGGGGGCACTGCGTCAATGCGCAGGGGAATCGCGTCGACGGGAGAATCCTCCCGCATGGCACTCCCGACCAATCGCACGCGCAACTGCCCGGACACGGTTCCCTGTCGTGGCGCCAGCCACGATCGAGTTCCGGTGGTCGGGAGGCCGCTCGCCACCGGTCGCCAATCGACGCCGTCAACGCTGAACTCGATGACCGCCGTCGCGTCCGGGGTCGAGGGCCAACTTCCCTCCCAGGACAACTGCACGCTGCTCCCGCCACCCACCCACATCTGCGGAGGATCGACGAAGGCGATCCGCGGAGGGTGGAGTCGATCGGAGGGGAGGATCACTTTTTCGAGGCTCCCCGAGTGTCTGAAACGATCGCGCGCACTCACGCGAATCCGGACCGGATCGGGCCCCATCGGGATATCGATCCGGGCAATCCCGTCAGGAGTGTCGACGAGCCGCCACGGACCATCTCCGACGCGCGACTCACAACGGATGGAGCGGAAGTCGAGGTGGGGATCATCGACCTGGAACGGCAGCTCGATACCGACTCTCTCCCCCACTACGCCTCGAGTCTCGGCCCAGACGCGTGCTTCGGCGAACGAGATGGTCGGGGGCTGCGTGTCGATGGAAATCGAATCGGGAGGAGGATCTCCGGGACCGGGATACGCTCCGCGACCTCGCGCAGTGGTGACGACCCACCACAAACCCCATTCCCCATCCTCGAGCGCGATCTCGAACGGGCTCTCACAGTCGGAGTCGTACGCGTGGAGGCGCCAGTTCATGCCGGCGTCGGAGGTCACCCACAACTCGACCCGTTCGACGAGCGACCGCGCTCCCTCGACCTTGTAGTCGAGCAAAAAATGGGATCGACTCGCCATCGTGGGAAGCACCGCGGCCAGCCGGGGGCCCCCAGCCGAGACCGGTCCATCGGGCGGAAGAGTGAGAGGTTGGACCGGCGTCGCGCCCGCGTCCGTCGAAGCGAGGTCCGCAGCCGGAGTGGAAGGGACCGAAGCGACATCGCCCGTTTTCGCCCCGCCTCCACTGGAAGCCTCGGGGACCGACGGCGATGGGATCGTCCAGACGCAGCTGATCCCCGAGAGGATGAGAAGCGTGAGAAGACCCGCGATCGTGAGGCCGCGCAACATCGGTGGACTCCTTCCGACCCCGCGTCCAGACGGGTGTCATCTCGTTCCATCGGATGTCTGGGCCGGATCCTTGAGGAGCGCGGAGAAGTGTCAGGAAAGTCGCTCGGCGGATCTCCCCCTCGGATCGCGCCGGTCGAGACTCGTCCTGTGTTCCGGTAACGCGTGAGACCACTCCCGCGCTTCCTGATTCAGGCCAGGCTCGCGACCGCGCGTCGGTAGATCTCGAGCCCCAGAGGCACCGGCAAATCGCCTTCGTCGGGGGGAGAGCCATCGGGGCGGCGATGTCGCATCCAGGACGGATGATGCTCGGGGATCAAGAATCGCTCGGGGTGTGGCATCAAACCGAGAACGTTCCCAGCCGCATTCGTCACCCCCGCGATGTCATCATAGGAACCGTTCGGGTTGTCGGGATACGGGGTCGGGCCCTCGCCCCCCCGCCGGGGACGGTAGCGAAACGCCACTTGGTCCTCGGGAAACTTGGCTCCCTCGCGGTTGGGAAACCATGCGAAGCGACCTTCCGCATGGGCGACGGGCACGAAGTACTCTGCTCCCGCCTCGAACCAAGGGGTGGATCGCGAGCCGCACTCGAGCCGCACCCAGCGATCCTCAAACTTCCCCGAGTGGTTCCCGAGGAGCGCACCCCGCCCTTCTCCCCCTGGAAGAATTCCGAGGCGCACAAGGATCTGGAACCCGTTGCAGACACCCACCACCAGTTTCCCGGCGTCGACGAATCGGTGGATCGCGTCGGAGAGGCGCCGTTCGAGGATGTGCGCGAGCACGGCACCGGAGGCGACATCGTCCCCGAAGGTAAAACCTCCGGCGAGGGCCAACAGGCCGACGTCGTCGAGGAGCTCCGGCTCTTTGCTGAGGCGATTGACGTGAACGCGCTCGACCGTCGCTCCGGCCAGCTCGAGGGCGCGGACCGTTTCGCGGTCGCAGTTGGTCCCCGCCGCACGCAGGACGATGGCTCGTGCTCCCATCGGACTCATCAAATCGCCTCCTCGGGCCACACCGCGGTCAACGGGGTTCGCCAGATCTCTTTGAGTGACGAGACCGATGCCTCGATCAACGATGCCCGACCGCTCGCGATATGAAGGGTGTCGCCCGCGGTGGTTTTCCCGATTTCAGCGATCGGGATTCCAGAGCCCGCGGCGACGAACGCAGCGACCTGAGCCGGTTCGATTTCGACGAGGAAGCGGTGCGGCCCCTCGGAGAAGAGCACGTTCTCTTGCGCACACCCCGGATCGGTGATCGTGGCGAGGTCGAGGTCCATGCCAGCACCATCTCCGCCGAATGCCATCTCTGCAGCTGCGACAGCGAGCCCACCATCCGAGATATCATGAATCGCGAGAACACTGCCATCCGCTATCCGCGCCTCGATGAAGCGAAGCACCCGCGGAGCGAGATCACGATCCCATTCGGGCACCGGCGCTCCCGCTCCCCCGGCGATGAACTCATAGTGACTGCCGCCGATCCCCGCGGGGTGCGGACCCACGTGCAGTATCGTCGATCCGGTACGTTTCACATCGCTTCCCGGTGCGCGCGGGCGCCCTTCGGCAACGCTGAGCGCAGAGATCAACAGCGTCGCCGGAATCGAACGCGACACGCCACCCGAACGATAGGTGTTGTGAAGAGAATCCTTCCCCGAAACGAACGGTGCGCCGTAAACCACCGCCGCGTCCGCAGCACTGCGCGCGGCATCGACCAGCGAGCCGAGAATCTCGGGGTCGTGCACATTTCCCCACGCGAAGTTGTCGAGGAGAGCGACCCGTTTCATCGACCCCCCGGACACGATCGCGTTCCGGAGCGCCTCATCCACGGAGTGGTATCCCATTTGACGAGCGTTCGCTTCTCCGACGAGTGGAGTCAGGCCACACGAGACCACCGCCGTGTGCGTCCCCGCGCCGGTCGGATCGAACGCGCACCCATCCATCGGCGCATCGAGATCCGCGCCGGCCAGAGGACGCAACACCATCTGTCCCTGGACCTCGTGGTCGTATTGCCGAATCACCGGCTCCTTGCTCGCGATCGTTCCGTGGGCGAGGAGACCTTCGAGGATATCGAGAGCAGTAAAGCTGTCGTCGGGGATGACCTCTGCGGGAACCGGCGGGGCCGTCGCCAGCCGCTCGGTCCGCGGGCAACCGCCATGGAGGAATGCACAGTCGAGTTCTCCGACGATCACGTCGCCGAACTTCAGTTGCAGGATTCCATCGGCTGAGAACGAGCCGAGATCGCACCCTTCAACTTCTTCCTCGGCGAGAAGCTCGAAGAGCCGCTCGACCTTCTCAGGAGGAACGGCGAGCACCATGCGCTCCTGGGCTTCCGAGATCCAAATCTCAGTCGGGGTGAGCCCTGGGTACTTGAGAGGCGCACGATCGAGCTGAACGATCGCCCCGGTCTTCTCCCCCATCTCTCCCACGGCGCTCGAGAAGCCGCCAGCACCGCAATCGGTCACGCCGCGGAACAATCCCTCGTCGCGCGCACGCAGAAGAACATCCAGAACCTTCTTCTCTTCGATCGGATTCCCGATCTGCACCGCGCCGCTCGAAACCGACTCAGAGTCTTCGGTCAATTCTCTCGAGCTGAACGTTGCACCGTGGATGCCGTCGCGACCGGTGCGTCCCCCGATTGCGATAATGCGATCCTCGGGGTGCACGTCCTTGTCGACATGCTTGCGGCGAATGACACCGACCGACCCCGCGAACACGAGCGGGTTCCCGACGTATCCGGGGTGGAAGACGATCGCACCGTTCGCGGTTGGAATCCCCATGCGATTGCCGTAGTCGCGGACCCCCCCGACCACACCAGAGAGGAGCCTGGCCGGGGAATGAGTCCCTGGCGGCAGTTGATCCGCCGGAGTGTCGAGAGGCGCAAAGCAGAAGATGTCTGTGTTGATCACGGGGCGCGCGCCGAGGCCGGTTCCGAGGGTGTCGCGGATGACGCCACCAATTCCGGTCCCCGCTCCACCGTACGGTTCGAGAGCGCTCGGGTGGTTGTGCGTCTCGACCTTGAAGCTGAGTCCCCACTCGTCGTCGACTCCGATGACCCCAGCGTTGTCTCGGAAAACCGACCAACACCAGGGCGCG
>CALEHF010000347.1 GCA_937876125.1 uncultured bacterium | reverse complement strand
CCCGGCATGCGGGTCCGCACCGGGCGGTTCAGAAGAGCTCGGCGAGACGCTTCCACTCCTGCTTGAGGTTCACGAGTCCTCGTTGCTCCAAGGTTGCGTTCGGCAACGCCGCGCTGATCACCTTGCCCCGCGACAAACGCCACGGACCTTTTCGTGATGCAGACAGCCGCCAGCCATCATCCACACCCAGCTTTTGGATTGCTCGTCGCCGCCCCCGCCCCGGCTTCCACTGCTTCAGCAAGAAGCTGCGGACCCTTCGACGGATCCAGCTGTCGAGTTGCTCCAACACGCTCGGCGTTTCGATCCTCCGGAAATAGCCACTCCAGCCGCGCAGGTATCGCGAGAGCTCTCTGAGCATCTGCTCGAGCGAGATCCCCCGGGATCGCGACGTGATCGCACGCACACGTTCCTTCAGGCGGACCACACTCCGCTTCGCCAGCCGCTGTTTCGGTTTCTTTCCATTGGTCACGCTGTAGCCCAGGAACTGCCGCGCCCAAGGTCGAGCCACCGCACTCTTCTCTTCGTTCACCTTCAATCGGAGGCGACGCTCCAAGAAGTCCCGACACGAGGCCAGCACCCGCTCTCCCGCTCGCCGGGACCGCACGTAGATGTTGCAGTCGTCGGCGTAGCGGACAAAGCGATGCCCACGTCGTTCGAGTTCTCGATCCCACTCATCGAGTAGGACATTCGAGAGAAGCGGCGACAGAGGACCGCCTTGTGGCGTTCCCTCCACGCTCTCGACCACGACCCCTTCGATCAGCACTCCCGCCTTCAAGTAGCGACGGATCAAACTGAGCAATGGGCCGTCCCCCAGCCTCTTCCAAAGACGATCCACCAGCACGTCGTGGTTCACCCTGTCGAAGAATTTCGACAGGTCGAGGTCCACTACCCACCGATAACCATCCGCTATGTGCCTCCGTGCCGCGGCCACTGCGCCATGCGCGCTGCGCCCCGGTCGAAAGCCGTAGCTCGACTCCGAAAACGTCGGGTCGAGGATCGGGGTCAAGACGATGACCAAGGCTTGTTGGATCACGCGATCCAACACCGTTGGAACACCCAAGAGACGCACGCCGCCTCCCGGCTTCGGGATCTCGACCCTCCGCACAGGTTGTGGTTCATACGTCCCCGCGAGGATCTCGGCGCGCACCTGGTCACCGTGCACACCGATCCACTCCTCGAAATCGCCGACGCGCATGCCGTCGATGCCCGGCGCTCCTCTGTTGCGGCGCACCTGTTTCCAGGCCGCCTCCAAGACTCGTTCGCGCACAATCTCACGTAAGAGTGTCGGTCTCGCGGATGCGGGGTCGGGTTGTCGCCAGGGGGCTCTCGACACACCGGCGGGCCCAGCCGAGTTCTGCCCGGCTCCTCCCGTCGGTGCCTCTGCCTCAAACGGCAAGAGCTGCTGTCGCCATTCCCCACCAGACTTCACCGTCCGTACCCTCGACCTTCTGTTTGGCCCTTCGATCCATGCGCGCAGATCTACTATGGCCGCTGCTGACTCCTGCGAGCGCCTCTCGGAGCGTTGCCGATCCGATAGTCTCTTTCAGAGACACACTCGCAGGCCTCCCCAGATAAGCTCCTCATCCTTCGCCCCGCGCTCGCCGCATTTACTCCCACGCCTTCCGGACCAGATCGGGCTTCGACATGTTCGGCTGCCTCACCCAGACGTAGTGGCCTTGTATGCGATTCGTGTTCCTCGAGTCGGGACTTCTCCTTCAGCTTCCTCCCCACCTCGCCTCGCGACGACGCAGTTGCCTACGGAGCGGGTTCCTCTGGCCAAGGCCCCGAGGGGACTTTCACCCCACGAATGAAAAACGTGCTGGGCGTACCAAAAAGGGGGTTCGCGCAAACGCGCGAACCCCCTCCGAGTAAGACGGTCGTTAGATAGTCTTTTAGGTTTTTGGGACTAGGCTTCCGAAAGCGCCGCAACGAGGCACCCCTTGGACACGCTGTACAGCGGGTCTTCGGCGTGGCGGATCTCCTTCACCGGGATCGGGAAGTTGATCTTCTGGAATTCGTCGTTAAAGACTTCGATGAATCCGCCGATCAGGGATGTTCCGCCTGCGCAGACGATGCTGATCGGCTCCGGGAAGTTCGGCATGGAGCTCGAGCTCTCGAAGCGACTCTTGATGTTCTTCAGCGTGTACGAGATCAGGTTGCGGTAGTAGATCTCGACCGCTTCTTCTTCGCGGTTCTTCGGGCGCGTGATGTCGACGCCGCGCTCTTTGATCGCGGTCGCACGCGACGCGCTGATGCCAAGCACGTTTCCGACGTTGCGGTCGATCCAGTCGCCGCCGCGGGTGGTCGAGAAGCTCAGCGCCGGGATCGACTTGTAGCTGACGCAGATATTGAACATTCCGCCGCCACCGGAGATCCCGATACCGGTGAAGTCATCCTCGGCGAGCTCGCTGAAGACGACCGCGTGTCCCTCGACGAGGGGCTTGCCGGTAAATCCGAGGCTCTTGAGGAGACCCCCGAAGACGCCCTGGTGATAGATCACGTTCAAGTCGGCGTCGATCGGCTCGGCCGGAACGGAGTAGTAGCAGCACTCACCCTCGACGCTCGGGGATCCGAGCAGGGTCTCGAGAAGCATCTTCTCGATCGGCAACGCATCGGACTCGTCCGGGCTGATCATTCCGTCGCGCATCGGGCGGCGGGTCTCGCGGTTGAAGATGTTCGCGAGTTCGAATGCCGGATCCCCCACCACGACCATGCGGTTGTTGATCACCACGTACTGAACGTTCAGACGGGTCAGCATGTTCTTGGTGTAGTCGTCGGTATCAATGTCCAGGAACGCGTTCCGCTGGATCTTGATGTGGACATTGCCTTCCGCGTCCTGGACCGAGCTGACCAGGTTTGCGGTTCCCACGTCGAGGCCTCGCCCCAGCTCGGTACTGGTGACGACAGAACTCGCCGGCACGTTAGAAGATGCAGGATTCATGTTCATTGGATCGTTTGTCCCCATGTCGAAGTTCACGTTTACACTCCCGTCGGAAACGGCGTCATCGCCACTCTCGAAACCAAAGCCGAAGTCGTTATCAGGTTTGTCCATGTCCTCGGTCACTCACTTCCCTTTTTCAGAGAACGAAGCTTCGCGAGGTTTTTGTTTACGCCGTTCGCTTTCGCGTTTTTGACCTCGACGTTGCTGATGTTGGATTCCACGCCGTCGGAAACACTCGGCCGAGAGAAGAACGCTTGGAGCGCCTCCTCGGACGGTGCCTCTACCGCACGAGAGGAGTTGTTGCCGCCGCCAGAATTGCCTACTTGTTTGGAAAGAGACTCGATGCTCTTCGCGAGCGCAGCGAGCTCGCTCGACCCGCCGCTCGGCGCTGCCACCGGGGCAGCATCGGCGACCGCTTGGCGGATCATCTCGCTGAGCTGGAGCGGATCGACCTCTGCGGTCCCCGGCACATTCCCCTTTTGGACCTGAGCCTCGAGCTCGCGGATCTTCGCTTGGTAGCTTTCGACCTGAGCCCCGACTTGCTCTTGGACCTTGGCATCGACCTGGGCGCGAGCCTGGGCCTGCACCTGCTCCACCTGAGCGAGCGCAGCTGCTTTCGCCTGCTGCACTTTCTGCTCGACGGTGTTGTCGACCTCCACTTGGCGCTCCTTGACGAGTCGCTGGAACTCCTGGCGCGCTTCGGACTGAATTTGCTCGCGTTCCTTGTCGGTCGCGGCAGCCAGCCGTTCTTCGACGACACGATTGACCGCTTCATCGATCAGGCGAAACACAGTCTGCTTGTCGAGGACTTTGACCTTGCGGAGTCCTCGGCGACTGAGTTCCTCGAGATCGACATCGGTCGCGCTCTGACGAATCGCGTCCTGAACGCTGAATGGTTGGCTCATCGGCCGGCACCGTTCTTCCCAAGGGCCCTCTGCGGGCCTCCCCACCCAAGCCTCCCGATGACGGGGACCGCAGTGGCAATGATTCGGGTGCCTCGGTGGGTGAGGTTTGAGATCCACGCCGTGTTTTCGGTCCCCGGAAGAACCGAGCGGAGCTTTCTCGAACACTCACCCCAGAGGCCAAGAAGACTAGCATCGGAAATCGGCCCCCGGCAAATCGCGGGCTCGCCGGGCGGAGTCTTTTGGGGGTGGCGATCGGTCAATCTGCCCGGGTGGACAAGAAACGGGATGCGGAGGGGGGGGATCAGGGGTGCGAAGAACGGCTATTCAGCGATCGGAGGGTGGTTCTAATGAGTCCGTTCGACGGTGTGAACCCAAAGCGAATTCGGATCGAGGAGCAAGGGGTTCCGACGATCGAGATCGAGCCCCCCCACCGTCGCGACCCGGCGCTCGAGCAGCTCTCTGAAGGTACTTCCGAGCACTCCTTCGACGGCGGCCAGGAACTCCTCGAGTGTCGGCGCGCGCTCGATGATCGCGGGATCGTTGTTGAACCCCCGCATGAAGCCTTCGAGGCCGCCGGGGAGCCCGGCTTCAGAAAGCGCGAGATCGAGTTCGAGCGCGACGAGGAGCCCGCCACCGTAGACAAGGGAGTACGCGTCACCTCCCTCGAAGAAGAGATCTCCCCCCGCTTCGACCAGCGAAACTTCTTTTCTCGCCCCGAGCCCCCGTACCTCCTCGAGGATGGATGCGACTTGGCGGTGCCACGCCTCTCGATCGAACAACCCGAGCCGAGCGCAGATGAGCCACGCCATGTAGTCGGTGAATCCCTCCCCGTACCAGCGAAGCTCATCGGGGAGCGGCGGCTTGCCGTTGGTCCAGGTGTGGTGGAACTCGTGGGCGACGAGGTGAACGATCTCAATCTCGAGCCACTCTGGGGGACGCGCGACGAGGGCGGGATCGACGGCGAGAACCATGGAGTGACGCTTGGGCGACCCCCCGAGCTGCGCGCCGGGGGACGGCCCGCAGACCACCAAGTAGCTCCCGCGCGCCTCGACTCCGAACATCTCGAACTCAAGAATCAGAACTTCGGCGATCCGATCCGCCACGCGATCGG
>CALEHF010000346.1 GCA_937876125.1 uncultured bacterium | reverse complement strand
CCCGTCGTGCGCCAGGCCATGTCACAGAAGTCGACCATCGGTCTGCTCCCTACGAGCGCCGGAAAGTCACTTTGTTATCAGCTGGCGGCCTTGCTCACGCCGGGCGCGACTTTGGTGATCGATCCTCTCGTAGCCCTGATGCGGGACCAAGCCCAGGGACTGGCAGAAGAGCACGGAATCGATCGGGTCTTGCCGTGGTATTCCGGCGCAGGGCTCAAAGATGACGAGGCAGGCTCACTGGTCAGCGAGAATCTGATCGTCTTTATCTCGCCGGAAAGGCTCCAGCGTCCGGGATTTCGAAGTTCGGTTCAGGCAATCGCGGCCGAGGACATTTTCATCAACTACGCGGTGATTGATGAGGCGCACTGCGTGTCCATGTGGGGGCATGACTTTCGCCCCTCGTATCTCACGCTGGAGAAGAACATCCGCGAGTTTTGCTCATTTCACGGGCGGGAGCCGGTCCTTCTCGCGCTCACGGGTACTGCTTCCCAGCTGGTACTTATTGATCTCAAGCGAGAACTCGCGATTCAAGACTTCGACGCGATCATCCGACCGGATAGCTTCGATAGACCAGAGCTCCATTTTCAGCTCGTCAAGTGCCCATCGGCCAACAAAGAGTCAGTTCTGGAGAGTGTTTGCAGAGGCATCGCCAGTCGCCTGAATGTGCAGAGCCTCGACCAGGAAGCATGCGGAATCGTGTTCGCCTACACACCTCGAGAAGTATGGAAGCTCTTCTCTCGATTTGTCGATGCTCGGGAGAGCGTTCGCGAAGTGCTCGGCGGAACTACGAGGAAGCTAGTCCACGGGGCGTACACTGGCAGTCCACCTTCCGTCGACAATCACGCACTCTTCAGCCGAGAAGAGTGGGACGAGTACAAGGGGCGGATTCTCGCGGCTTTCAAGCGCGGCGAGATCAACATGCTGTTCGGAAACACCGCGGTGAGCGTGGGGATCGACAATGATCGGCTCAACTACGTCATCAACTACCGCATGCCCCAAACAATGGAGGCGTACTATCAACAGTGCGGTCGGGCAGGTCGGAGCGGCCAGCACTCCGAGTGTGCTTTGATCTTCTCCGATGACAATCCTATCCAGACTCAAGCTTGGCTTACCCGTGGGGAAGATCCAGGGGGAAACAGGTGGGACGACCTTGGCACGGTATCCTACTTCCACCGAGGCAGCTTCCCTGGGCGAGATGAGGACGGCAAGGGTGCCCACAGCGTATTCCAGATGATGTTTGGTGGCACAGATGAGCGTGGGCTGGTCGGAATCAAACAGTGGCGAGTGGGTATCGACCGAGGTCAAGCCGAGCGAACTGAGCGATACGTCTCGTATTGGATGGTCCTTGGTGTACTCACCGACTACGAGGTAACAGGCACGGGCAGGACCACGACCTATCACGTTCGGCGTCACCCCGCCGTTGAGCAATTCCTTACGGACTCGAACGAGTCAGCGCTGAAGTCGCACATTGTGGCTTCGCTTCACTCGTATTTCTCTCGGTATCGTCCGACGACGCAGCACGAGGTCGAGAAGGGGGTCGATAGCCAAGAGGGAAACTCTTTGAGTGAGCGTTGTATCCAACACCTTGTCTCGTTTGTTTATGACCAGGTTGAGTATCAGCGACGAGAGGCGATCAGGACCATGGTCAGCTACTGCAACGAGACCGACGTCTCGCCGGAGAAGCTACGTGCTCGGATCAAGGCGTACTTCGACACCTCAGAGAAGTTCTCCGCGAAGCTCCTTGCAATGGCTGAAGTGCACCTCGATGCGAGCGGGGCGTTGAGCGTCATCGAGATGATCGAGGGGTTCGATGATGTCGAGCATCTCTACTGGGAGACCCGAAGGCTGCTCGATGAACGTTTCCGGCCTGACTGGTCCGCGATCAATCTCTATTCCGTGGCATACAGGGAGCGAGGTGTTGGCTCGAGTACCTTCCTCGAATTGCTCGATCAAATGGTACGCGGTCTCCGCGTCGACCCTCAAATCGACGAGGGGGCGGAGAGGCAGTTCTTGGCCGATTACCTCCGGAGTTTCATTCGTCTTGACGATGTCTACGGCGACGACATCGGTGCGAGTCTGTTGTCCGCGTGCTTCGAACGCCTCCACGAAACGCATGGGCTACGCTATCTTGCATTAATCGACAGCGCGGGCCTTGGCGAGGACCAGAAAACCTACGTCCATGCGCGACTTGCATTGAAGCAGATCAAGGAGATCCTCGATGGCCGACCTTCACGCGTTGCTCGATGAGTGCCAAGCGCATTGCCAGAGTCTTGTCGAGGAACTTGCGGCGTTAAAGCAATCGAGAATTCTTCACGATCGTGCCACTGAAGCGCTCGAGGCTACCTCGGCCGCCTTGGTAGAGACCGCTCGGCAGATTGGGCCCTTCCGGGAGGTGAGCCAGAAGCGATTCCAGGTTGCGCTGATCGTTGGCACTTCCCTGAACTTGCTGCTTCTGGTCGTACTCGTCTTGGCTACTCTGATGGGATCCTGACCCGTTCGGCTTTCAGGATCGCAAATCGCATTGAGTGGGCTCACGCGACATTCGTCAGCGCCAGCGCACGGAGTAGAATCGTCCAAACTCGAGATTGAGCCAGTCTAGGTCCTCGGTCCAGTCGTGGATTGCCGCTGAGTAGTCGCCCGCGGTGTTCTTCTCCGCCCAAGTCCGAAAGCGTGCAATCGAATCGACGATGTTCTGCATCCTCGTTGAGGATCTAGCAGGTCCCCATTTCGCCGGGAGGACTGAGTCTCCACTCTCCTGGCCTTTGGAGTGGAACACCCTGAGCAGGGTCGCTCTCCTCTCCCCGCGTTTTCGGCCCTCGGTGCCGACATAGTATCCGAGCCGTTTCAAAGGACCCTCTGAGGCCAATCCCGCATCTGTAAGCGAGCTGGGGCGCGATGCCGCTGAGCGCCGCCTCTGGTCGCGCATCAGTTCTCGCGCCGTTGCGATGTACGTTGCTGGAATGTCGTCGCTTGTCAGAACTGGCGGAGGGGGTAGTGGGTCGCGACTGTTGGTCCCTTCAGTAGGATGCGGGGCCTTTCGGTCAGTGCGTTGGACGCTGGGCCTTGGTCGATACGTTTCCCCGCGCGCATGAGAGGCCGCCTGCCACAGTTCCCAGATACGTTGCCACTCTTGGAGCAATTTTGGCAAGACGGTGAAGATTCGAGCGATCTTCGCGGAGATCTCAGGGCAGCGAGGAGACGAGAGGCGTCCAAGGGCTTCGAGAGCGTAGAGCCAGTTCGCGCGGCCGAACGCGTCGAACCTCGCTTGCATGTCGCTCAAGTAGGAAACGTCGAGTCGAGGCTCGCAGACCCCGAGCATGTGTGCAATGTGTCGCATGACGTCTGTGCCGCTAAGAAACGGCATCCCAATTCGGTTTCCGAAGGGGTCCGCCGGAATGGTCTGAAGCAGAACGAGGAGGTCGCTACGTTCTGAAGCTTCGAGAGACGCCTCGAGATCTGGCGGGATCAGCTGACGGTGCTCGAGGAGGAGGCGATTGCGTTCCCGCGCGGCCAGCTTCCGTTTCCTTCGCTTCTCTCGACGTGCCTTCCGCTCGCTCTCAGAGAGCTTCTGCTGCTTCTTCCGCTTGCCCCTCTTTCCGGGCTTCTTGCTTCTCGTCACAGTCTTCTCCCGGTGCGCTTCGCTCAGAGTGGTGGCGTCGTGACAGTATTCTCAGCGTGGTGACCCGGCGACGAGAGGGCGACCTGAGAATCGAGACCCGAACTGGACTCCGTTCTTCTCCATGTGCCGCGAGCCATTCGCGCCGCAACTGGTGCGTGGATGCCCTCGAAGATATCGGCGTTTGAGTCCATTGGTCTTGAGCGCGTAATCAACCGAGGCCGGTGCTCAGTGCTGTGGTTGTTGAGGTGACGCGAGGCGCTGCTCACGATCGCAACAAGTGAGCCTGAATCCGTTGTGTCGAAGTCGGCGCCGGGTGCCCGAGTTCCCCAAGTGGTCCCTTGTGCCTCTCCGGTAGTTCATGTTGATCACGGAAGCGGTGGATGCAGCTCGATGCCTCCGAGACAGAGGAACATCATGGCCATCAGCGCCTGCGCACTATGAAAGCCGTACGCTCTCCTCGTGACCATCCGCATCCTCGTGTTCATCCCTTCGACAACGCCGTTCGTCAGCCTCTCCCTCGCATACGCTACGACTCCCTCAAAGTGGGTTCGGATCGTCCTCGCCGCTTTCACCATTGGCTTCAGCTTCGACCTCGATGCCCACGACAGCCACGCCAGCAGCTTCACCTTCAGGTGGATCGGCTGCCTCTGGTCCAGTGCGTCGGTCAGCGCTTCCTTCAGCAAGTAGGCGCGGTACAGCCTGAGGTTCGTTCGCTGAATGTCACTCAGCTTCTCGAGGTCACGCGTCGTGAGCTTCCAGTCGCGCTTCAAGAGTGCGTATCGAGAGCCTTTGATGCTCTTCGCCACGAGCGAGTCCTCTTCCGATCGAACCTCCGCCCTTCGAATCTCGTCGACCGCGTCGGAGACCAGGCGCTGGACATGGAATCGGTCGTAGATGACCTCCGCGTTCGGCAACCAATCCGCCACGGCGCGCCGGTAGGCAGGGGACATGTCGATCGTCACCGTCTCGATCCGCTCTCGACCTTCCTCGCCCAATTCCTCGAAGAAAGACCTCAGCGCGTCAGCGCTCCTTCCCTCCCCGGCCCAGATCACTCGCTTGCGGTCGTGGTCGACGACGACGGTCACGTAGGAGTGCCTCTTGCGGTAGCTGAACTCATCGATCCCGATCCGGCGCACGCCTCGCAGACGATTCGGATCCAACCGTTCACGCACAATGCGCTCGACAATGTTCCCGACCGTCCGCCAGGCGATTCCAACCTGCTTCGTGACCGCCGTTCGATCCATGATCTGCGCCAGGTACGCGACGAGTTCTTCGAACGGGTACGTGAACCGGCTTCCATGGGCGGCCCAGGGAACCGCCTCGGTCTTGACCCCGCACTCCCCGC
>CALEHF010000345.1 GCA_937876125.1 uncultured bacterium | reverse complement strand
CTACAGGAATTGAATGGTGGCCTCTCTCGAATCTTCTACGAGGCAGAGTCGCCGATGTTCGTGACCGCATCCTATGTCGTGATCGACGCGGTGCGCGGAGAGCTGCGCTACGCGAACGCGGGACACCCGTCCCCTCTGCGGGTGCGTCGGAGCTCAGGAGTGATCGACGTTCTGCAATCCGATGGATCGCGACCCGACCCCGCCCTCGGGTTCATCCAAGGCTTCCGCTACTCCGCAACGGTGCGCTCGTTCGAACCGCAGGACATCGTCCTTCAGTTCACCGACGGCGTGTTTCAAGCGGGAGCGAGCTCGCGCCCGCCGTTGACGATGGACCTCTTGATCGAAGAGTTGCGGAGTCGGATCTCGCTCCCCACCGAGCGTCTCTTCGAGGAGCTCTTCATGGAGATCCGCAGTCACAGCGGGGGGCCCGGCTTCCGTGACGACATCTGTCTGATCGCCGCTGAGTTGACCCGACAGTTGGATCGCGCAGAGTTGGGAAAGGAGTGAAGCCCCGATAGAGACATCGAACGCCCCCCCAGGCTAGAATCGTCGCGGCACGCCGCCGCGATGCACTTCTAAGTGATCTGGGGAAACATTGAACGAGGCCACCACTCGAGCGCTGCGATCGTGCGCAGCACTCGTGCTCGCCATACTCTTTGGTTGCAGCGGCCCCGCGCAACGGGAAGCACTGCCAGAATCGCGTCGTCCCAAC
Organism: uncultured bacterium; assembly: GCA_937876125.1. Lineage (GTDB taxonomy): Bacteria > Planctomycetota > UBA8108 > UBA1146 > UBA1146 > JAFMMO01. Next base: position 2,773 of record CALEHF010000345.1, on the reverse strand, counting down.
ATCCTTTTCATCATGTCGGATGACCACGCCACTCGAGCGATGAGCGCCTACGGCAGCCCACTCCTCGAGACTCCGCACCTCGACAGCATTGCCGCCCGGGGCGTCCGCTTCGATCGGGCCTACTGCACGAACCCCATCTGCGCGCCGAGCCGCGCCTCGATCCTCACCGGCTTGTTCAGCCAGGGTCACGGGATCATGGACAATGTCGCTCGCTTCGACGGATCGCAGATGACGTTTCCGAAAGTGTTTCAATCCCACGGGTACCGGACCGCTCTGTTCGGCAAATGGCATTTGAAGAGTGATCCCACCGGATTCGATCACTGGGCGGTGCTGCCCGGGCAGGGTCACTACTACAACCCGGACTTCCGCGTTATGGGGAAGCAGTCACGCGTCGAGGGGCACTCCACGGAACTGATCACCAACATGGCGATCGACTGGCTCGCCACTCCCCGCCCCAAGGAGCCATTCCTGCTCCTTCTGCAGTACAAAGCACCCCACCGGAACTGGCTCCCCGCCCCGGAGTACCAGAACAAGTTTCAGGGCGAGACCCTGCCCGTGCCAGAGACGCTCTTCGACGACTACGCCACTCGCTCGGACGCGGCGCGCCAGCAAGAGATGTCGATCGAGCGCGATCTCCATCCGTTCTATGATCTCAAGCGCGCATCCGCCGAGAGTGACGACGGCCTAAGTCGCAGCATGAACCAAATCCTGAAACGAATGACACCCGGGCAGCGAGAAGCGTGGCGAGCGACCTACGCAGAGGAGAACGCTGCGTTCGACCGTCAGCCGCCGGTAGGGGATGATCTCGTCCGCTGGAACTACCAGCGGTACATCAAGGACTACCTCCGCTGCGTAGCGGCGGTCGACGATGGGGTCGGTCGGGTTCTTGAAGTGCTCGAGGCGAGCGGCCAGCTCGAGAACACCCTTGTCGTCTACACCTCTGACCAAGGGTTCTATCTCGGAGAACACGGCTGGTTCGACAAGCGGTTCCTCTATGAGGAGTCGTCGCGGATGCCTCTGGTGATGTCCTATCCGCGCCTCATCCCTGCTGGAGAGGTCAACACGTCTCTGATCCAGAACATCGATTTCGGTCCCACCTTACTGGCAGCGGCAGGTCTACCTGAACTTCCCGGAGCACACGGGCGGTCGTTTTGGAAACTCGCCCAGGGCCACACCGATCCGGCCCCGCGCGACGCGATCTACGGCCACTATTTCGAGTACCCCGGGGTGCATGCGGTGAAGCGTCACTACGGCATCCGCACCCAGCGCTACAAGCTCATCCACTTCTACTACGACATCGATGCATGGGAGCTGTACGACCTCGAGGAGGACCCCCACGAGCTCAACAATCTGATCGATCACCCGGAGTATGGGACCGTCCGTCGTGAACTCGAAATGCGATTGCGAGAGCTTCAGGATCGGTACGGCGACGACCCCGAGGAATTCCGTCGCGGACTGAATCCAGAAGAGGTCGAACACGATGCGCGGGGCGCGCGCGTCGAGTTTCTCGAGCCGCCGACGCGAGACTACGGCGCAGAAGCAAGCCAAGTGCTCACGGATGGTCGCGTGCGCTCGGCGTCGCGCCACGCCCCGCGCGTACTTCGGGGGTGGCTCGGGTTTCGAAAGAACGACGCGCACTTCACCCTCGACTTGGGGGAGGCGAAGAGACTCGAGCAGGTCTCTATCCACGTTCTGCAAGATCGGATGTCTTGGATCTATCTCCCGAGCACCGTCATCGCCTCTGGATCGACAGACGGGGTCGAGTTCGTCGAGTTCGGGCGAATCACTCCCACCGCTTCGAGCGAGGATGGATCGCTCGAGTGGCTGGCGACCCCTGGTCCCGCGCAACCGGTGCGTTTCGTTCGGATCCACGCGAAGTGCCTCGAAAAGATTCCTACAGGCCAGCCGGGGGCGGGGGAGCGCGCGTGGGTCTTTATCGATGAGGTTTCGGTTCGAGAGGCTCCGTAGGCTTCAAGCGGCGCAGATGGCTCAAGAACACAATGCGTCCTTCTGCCGGATCAACATGCTCCAACTCAACGATGTCTCTCCCTCGTGCGCGTCCCCGTTCTCCTCTACGGCAATTCGTTCGAGTCGCTCATCGAGCGCTTCCGGATCTCTCTCACCGGAGACGAACGCATCCGGGGGCGTCTCGCTCCATCACCTCGAAGCTGTGGAGCGCTATCGTCGCTTCTCGCACCCGATGTGTTGCTCGGACCTTCGGCACTTTTTTCGAGCTGGTGAATGCGGTCGCACGAGAGCACGAGGATATATGGACAATTTTATCTCGGGTTTGAAGCAATAAATATTTGTTGCAATCCGAGGCACAGTTCACCACTGTACCCATCAGCCCCGCCGCGAGAACAAAATCGAAACTGGTCGGATTATCCGGCTCGCATTTCGTGTCTCTAGCCAAACGCCCAATCTCCCTAACACCCTTCCTCCGCAAGAATGGGTCATCAGTCCTTTGCAAAAAGGAGGACGTCCCTTTGCAAAACGGAGGACGTCCCTTTGCAAAACGGAGGACGTCCCTTTGCAAAAAGGAGGACGTCGCCGATCCGTGTCCGAATTACGCTGACGTTTTCACGTGAACGCTCGGCGACGTTTCCTATGCCTGGCTCCTGGAGGTGCTCTGATGACGATTCGTCCCTCGTCCCCGATTTCCCCCTGTCCTCCCTTGAATCGGCGCAGCCTCAAGCGCACTTGGTTCATCCCACTGTTCCCCCCTCCGTCAGGATACTTGCCGCCTGAACCAGTAACCCCGAAGGAGTAGATC
>CALEHF010000344.1 GCA_937876125.1 uncultured bacterium | reverse complement strand
CTTGCGACGAATCGCCGGCGCCTCGCTCGCAATCATCCGCTGATTCCAGGCCTAGTCTCTAGAGACACGTCCGACATTCCTGACGCATCATAATATACCTTATCGGAACATGCATGCGCGCTCCACTTGTTGCGGCACGGGGACGTGGCTCACCACCTGTCTCAGCTCCCTCCGGGCTGCCTTTTCTCGCGCAATCCCGAATTCCTGGTTTTCCTCACGGGATGTGTGCCGTAGGATTGGCCCATTCGTTGGGCAGGATCCCTCTGCACGCCATTTACCGTATCGAGCAGCTGTGCACTTGGGATTCTGAAACTGGGCCTGGAGGTCCGGAACTGGGCAGTACCCGCAAAATTCGCGCGCTCTCGTCTCGAGGGGCGATCGGTAGTGCTGGCAAATGTCAGCCGCGTGGGTCCGATTCCGGACACTTTGATCCTGAATGACTCTGGGATCCTGAATGACTCTGGGATCCTGAATGACTCTGGGTTTGACATACAGGTTTTGACATACAGCCGCGCCACGGCGACACAGCGCTCGAACGCGCTGAGGACCCATCCGAACAACTGTTCGTGGCGCATGATTTCCTCGTCACAGAGGGAAGGGAGTTGCGATGCAGACCCTCTATCGGGTTTCCGCGTTCGCCGCAGTGTTGCTCTTGGGGACTGTTCTGAATGCTCAGTACTTGCCCCTATCCATTCTTTCACAGGGTGACGCGAACACCACCACGGGTTCCACCGTCCAAAACGTCTCCCACCCCAGCTTGAGTCCGAGTGGTCTGCTCGCCTTCGACGGCGATGACGATGCGACCACGCTCGACGACTGGATCTACGTGGGCGGCGTGTTCACGGTCATCTCTGGTGACATTGTCAACCTCGGTGGCATCCCGACTACGGCGACCGTCGACAATATCGACGACTTCCTCGAGCCGGGGCACGTCAATGACAATGGCCAAGTGGTCTGGGATGGCGACCTCGACAACACTCCTGGCGCCCTCAACGACGACGAAGTCCTCATGCTCGACAACGAGATCCTCATGCAAGAGGGCACCGTCTACCCCGCCCTCAGCGCTATCGAAGATCCGGGCGAGTGGAACTCGACCTGCGTCGACGCCGCCGGAACGGTCTACGCCGAAGTCGACATGGACGGTTCGACGCTCGACGACGAGATCCTGGTTCAGATTCCGCTGGGTGGCTCCCCCACCCCGTTCAAGATGAACTTGTTCACCGACTTCCGTGAAGCAGCGACGATCGTCGGTGGACCCCTCGACACGCTCGTCTGGGACTCGATCGCGTTCACGGACACGATCTGGAGCGCCACCGGTCACATGATTACCGACGGTAACCTCGACGAGGTGAATGGAGTCGCCACGACGAACGACGTGGTCCTGGTGCGCAAGCTCGTCGGTCTGGATTACGAGCTCCTCGCCCGCGAGGGCGATATGGTCACGCTTCCCTTGGGGCAGACCCCGCTGATCACCTCGTTCCAAGATCCGCAGATCGCGACCAACGGCGACTGGGTCTCGGTAGCGGACACCAACGAGGCCAATCTCGGTTTTGACAACATCGTCATCGGCGATGTCGGGGGCAGTGGCTTCACGGTCCTCGCCCAAGAGGGTCAGGACGTCTCCGCGGTGACCGGAATCGTGGGCACTGTGATCGGCTTCATCGACGCGACTGCCATCAACGCCAACGGGACTGTACTGATCGCTTGCCAAGTCGAGGACGACGGCGTCAACATTCCGCCGTACGACGAGATGCTGCTCCAGTGGCAGGCGGGTGTTCTCACACTCCTCATCACCGACAACGTTCCCGCGGTCAACGCCACGGGCCTTCTCATCGATATCGAAGGCGATAACATCGCTCTCAACGATCTCGGAGACATCTACTTCGAGGGGGATGTCGGGACCAACGACGGCATCTTCCAACTCTTCCAGCCGCTGGTGTTCCCGGTGGACGCACTCTCGTGTTCGCAGACGCCAGGCGCTCCGAGCGTCGATGCGAACTGGGCGATCCCGGGTGGCTCGACCTATGACGGCATCAACGTGTATGTGGATGGCCTCCTCGCTGCGACCCTCGGGGGCGCGGCAACGAGCTTTACGACCGGCACCGTGCCGGTGTTCAACTCGGTGCTGGTGGAAGTCGAGCCCTTCATCGGTGTGGACCTTGCTTTCGCGGCGGGTTGCTCTTCGACGGTCGGCCCGGTGCGGGACTTCCAGCAGTGCAACACCCCGGCTGCGGCTCTCGACAGCCTCTTGCCGCCGGTCATCGACCTCATGACCTTCCTTCCGAACGTCGCGATCGATGACGTGACCCTCTTCCTCGATATCACGCACACCTTCCAAGCGGATCTCGACATCGAAGTCACTTCCCCGTCGGGAACCACCGTGGTTCTCACCACCGACAATGGCGGCGGGAACGACAACATTCTGACCACGTTCGCCGACTTCGGGAGCCCGATCAGCTCAAACCTGAATGACTTCAGCTTCACCCAGCCGGAAGGCCCGGGAACGATGGCGGACTTCAGGTGTGAGTTGAGTGGCGGAGACTGGTCTCTCACCGTCGACGACGACGCGGGCGGTGATATCGGGACTCTCAACGAGTGGTGCCTGAACATTTTTGAGAACTTGAACCCGGCGACGACCTGCTGCCCGGAGCCGACCGATGTCGCCTGCTCGAACGTCGGCGCCTGTTCCGGCGGCGGAGTCGCGATCAGCTGGACCAACAACTCTCCTTACGCGGGCCTCGAGCTTCTCAGGGACGACGGCGTGTCGCCCGTGACGTTCGCTCTTGCCGCGGGAGCCACCACGTACACCGATGCCACGGCGCTCGATGGCACGGCGTACACCTACACTTTGCGTTACCAGTGCGCCGCTGCCGGGCCGTTCCAGGACGGTCAGGGCTGTAGCGCGACTCCCGACTCCAGCCTCGTCAACCCGATCACGGATCTCGTGATCACCTCTGACTTCTGCAACGACGAAGTCTTGGTGAGCTGGAACAACAACGGAATCGTCTACGACTCGATCCAAGTCTTCCGCGGCGGGATCTTTGTTGCGGACGTGACCGGTCAATCGAGCTACCTCGATATCGCTCCGGTCGCGGGCCCGAGCAGCTACTCGATCAGCGTTGTCTGCGGTGTCGCGCCGGCTTCCGTGACCAACGGCTCGGTCGACCATGCGCTCGCGGGCCTCTCTGACTTTGTCTGCACGCCGGAGAATCTCGTCTGCGACGGAACCGTCACGATCACCTGGACCAACGGTGGTTCTTACGACGCGATCGATCTTCTGATCGACGGAGTGGCTGCCACGATCCAGCCGGGTCCGACCGATATCAGCTACACCACGGGTGCGCTGGCTTCCGGTCTGCACCTGATCGAAATGACGCCGAGCTGCGTCGCGGGTACCGCGGCGCCCTCCACCTGCAACGTGACGATCTTCGTCCCGCCCGCCGGTGAAACCGATGTGATCCTCGCTCTCGAGGGTCGCGAGACGACGGGTGCGTTCGATCCGGGCCTGGTCGACTCCGTTTCGGCCTTGACCGCTGCTCTGCAGGCGAATGGCGCGACCGTTTACGTCACCGCCCCGCCGGTGAGCTCTAACCCCGACTTCACCACCGAGCTTCCGTGTGGCGTCGACCTCACCGCATTTGCGCGGATTTGGGTCATGACGGGAACGTTCCCCGATGACTATCGGATCAGCGTGGCAGAGGGAGACCTCCTCGCGAGTCTCAACCGGGATAGCAACATTCCGGTGTTCATCGAAGCAAGTGACCACTGGGGCTTCATCCACACCGCCTCGCTGCTCGACGATCGCGACGGCGTGGAGCCAGACATCGGGACCAACATCGTTGACGGTGACGATTCATTCACCCAGATGCTTGCCCAGGACTCCGCGAACGGCCTCGATCCGACCGTGCTCTTTGCGACGCCGGTGAACTACGGGCAGGATCAGACGGGTACCGATTTCACCGATCAACTGCAGGTGAGCGGAACAACAGCAGGCGCCACGCCCGATGCCGACGTGCTCACCGCGGGTGCGTTCTGGCTCAACAGTAACGATGGTATTCCGAATGCGACCGATCCCGACGAGCTGCTTCCGTACATCACCGCGATCTACGCGGTGAATACCCTCGGGGCTCCGATGATTTCGCAGAGCTTCGAGTTCGGCGGTTTTGGACTCGATCCTCTGGATCCAGCGGCGTCCGCTGGGCTGCGCTCCGATCTCGCGGGGCTCTACCTCGCAGCGTTCGGTGGGACTCCTCCGACCGGTCAGTTCGTCCGTGGCAACACGAACGATGATACTGGCGTGAACATCGCCGACGCGATCTACCTGCTCGGGAATCTGTTCCCTGGTGCGAACCCGCCGAACGTTCTCCTCTGTCTCGATGCGGCCGACTCCAACAACGACGGCGGCATCAACATCGCGGATGCGATCTCGTTGCTCGGTTCGCTGTTCGGTGCGCCGGCCGTGCCGCTCCCGTCTCCGAACGTCACGGATGGTTGTGGCCCGGATACGAACGCGTCGCTCGGCTGTGACACGTTCACCGCGTGTCCGTAAGGCAAAGCGTCTGACTCCCCTTTGTGAGTCAACTTGAGGCGGGCGGAGGACCCAACGGTTCTCCGCCCTCTTTTTCGTTTTGGCTGGTCCCAGACCACATTTTCGGGAGAGAACATCGAGAATCGTACTCGATTGACTGTCCTCTCCGGGGAGCGGCCGGCATCCTTCCCGCTCGCAGATTCCACCACGAAGGACAGCCTCCGCATGTCTGCCCCCGACAAAAGTGATGTTCGAAAGCCGCGACGGACAGGCGCTCGTCGTCGAGTCCAGCGGGCTCGGCCGTGGCTCCTTTGGCTGTTCCTCGTGTTCGTCACTGCTCTCGCGATCGGTCAATTCGGGGTGCACCCCACCTACGACTTTCCTTCCCCGGAGCCGTTCCACGGCGACCGCTGGTACAACCCTTACGCCACTCCTGCTTCGATGCGACTGCGCGCGTGTTTTCATGCGCACGCGACGGGGTGGGGTGGGACGACCAATGCTTCGAACTCGAACAGCGAAGTCCATGCGGCGTATCGCAAGCTCGGCTACCAGGTGGTCGGCATCTCGAACTATCAGAGCATCCGACCTCAGGTCGACGAGGACACCGTGTTCTTGCCGGTCTACGAGCACGGCTTCGGATTGGGCCAGCAGCATCAGACCGTGATCGGTGCTCCGGGCGTGCTCTGGTTTGACTACCTGTTCGGGCAGAACCTCCATCAAATGCAGCATGTGATCGATCTCCTTCGAGATCAGGGTGCGTTTGTGATCGCCAATCATCCGAACAAGTCCCAGGGCTACTCGGAAGAAGATCTCGGACTCTTGAGCGGGGTGCGAGGCGTGGAGATTCGCAGTCGGTTCGCGAAGGCGGTGGAGTATTGGGACGCCGCGCTCACCGCCGGAAAGCCGCTGTGGGGTTTTTGCTCCGACGACAGTCACGATCTCTCTCGACCTTGGCATATCGCGTCGGGTTGGGTGGAGATCGACGTGACCGAGCCGACTCCCGATGCCGTCCGAGACGCACTCGAGTTGGGTCGGTTCACCTCGATCTGGGCCAAGAGCCGCGGCGCACCGAACGGGCTGCGTTCTCTCGTCATCGAAGGGGACGTATTGAAGCTCTCCCTCGTGCGGAAGGCGGACTGGATTCGCGTGGTGAGAAACGACGGTGCGATCAGCGAGATCGTTCGCGCGAAACACGAACTGGAGATTCCACTCCACCCCGAAGACACTTACGTTCGCATCCACGTGAACACCGCAAACACGGATCTCTTTCTCAATCCGGTGTTTCGCTACTCGGGCGAGGATCCCTTTATGGTCGCGCAGGCATCCGTGCTCTCTGGCCCCACTCTGGTGCGCCGCTCGCTGGCCGGACTCTACGGCTTGTTCATACTCTCGGTCGGGTTTTGGATTGCGCGTGACCAGAGACGGTCAGCGCCCAGCGGTGAACACGACGTAGCCGTTGTGGCGACCGATGACAACAATCGTGCTGCGATGAGTGATCCGGCCGAGGTTCCCCTCGGACGTGATCGCCACCTTCAGTCCTGAGCCGTCGAAGAGCGTCGCGAGTGCGGCCTCGTCGCGCTTGCTTAGGTACTCGGTGCGCCGCCCGGTGACGTAGCGCACGCTCGGCTTGTGCCGAATCCCCACCAAGTAGATCGGCTCACCTCGTGGCAACGCCCGGTCTGCGGTGCGCGCCGCGTCTCTGAGCGGCGCCTGGGCAATCTTGTCGTAGGTGGGGAGCCAGCCCGTGCCGAGCAGGAACAGAAACAGTGCCATCGTCCCTGCGACGGTCAGGATACGCCGCTCGGTCTTCGCTCGCCGCGCGCGCCAGAGCAGGATGGCTCCCCCCGGCAAGGACGAGTGCGGTCGCCGCGGGGAGCAGGCCGAGTGCGATCGGCTCGAGGAGGCCCGGTTCCTTTTCCACCTTGTCGCCGATGATGGAGCGGAGGTTTGCGATGACGATCGGGAGGCCTGCGAAGATCAGTGCGAGCGCGCCGAAGATTCCGGCGAGCAACACGGTCCCCCGTCGTTCCGAATTCGATGGGGCAGCCCCCCACCGCGCGTCGAAGCGCTCCGCGACCGCGACCGCGAGGGCGGGCAGGAGCGGAGCGACGTAGTTGGGGAGCTTGGTTCCGGCGGCGGAGAAGAGCAGCAGCGTCCATGCCGCGAAGATCAGGAACACCTGAACGAATGAGGCGCGCTCCCTGGCGGGGATCTGCTGCCGCGCCGCGCGGACCACTGCACCCACCGCGAAGGGGCTCCAAGGGAGGAATCCGACCAGCAGCACAGGTAGATAGTAGAAGAACGGACCTGAGTGTCCCTGCATCGGCTCCAGAAAGCGCCCGACGTGATGCTCGAGGAACAGCTCCTTCATGAAGCCAAACCCCTCGGGGTGAGTGAAGCCGAGAGCCACGTACCAGCTGAGGCCCAGTCCTAAGAGGATCAGAGCGCCGGGGACAAACCAACGCCAGGAGAGGACGGGGCGGGCGCGTCGTTCGATGACCATGAGCGTGACTGCGGTGGCGGCGGGAAGGAGGATTCCGATCGCACCCTTGGTGAGCGTCGCGAGTCCCGCCGCGGTGCAAGCGAGCCAGAACGCTCGGTGTCCCCCGCCGTCTCGATCGAACTGCACTCGCGCGCGATGGAACCACCCGAAGCAGAGCACGAACCAGAGTGACAAGAACGTATCGGTCAGGGTGACCCTCGCGAGGGCGAAGTACTCGAGGGATGTGCCGAGAATGATCGCCGTGAGCCACGCGCCGCGGCTCCCCAGCGCCGGCCGGGCAAACCGAAAGAGTGCGAAGAGGAGCGCGAGCGCGGCCCCCGCGTTCAGGATGCGAGCGCCCCACGGTCCGACGCCGAAGATCTTGTAGCCGATGATCTGAGCCCAGTAGACGAGAGGCGGCTTCTCGAAGAAG
>CALEHF010000343.1 GCA_937876125.1 uncultured bacterium | reverse complement strand
TGCTCGAGGTGCGGGGGAAGATACGAGGAAAGGGTCCGATCGCCTTACTGGACCGTTGTCTCGCTCTCGCGACCGGTCGGAAGCTCTCGGGAGACGATGCGTACCTGGCTTGGTACGAGACCTGGTGCGAAGTCGTTGCGCTCGAGGAGGAAAAACTCGGGAATCCCGCGGGGCGTCTCGAGGAGATTTATCGCGCATCGGCGATCGACAACCGCGTGCTCCGGAAGATCATTCCGATTCTCATTCGGTTGCGAGCGCGGGGGTCGCTCGCGACCCTGCTCCCCGACCTCGACCACAAGGACGTTGCGATTCGAGTGCTCGTCTATCGCGCAGTGCAGTCATTTCACAAAGAGAGTCCTCCGCCGTTTCATGCCTTGGCACCCGGCGCCGAGCGGCGAGACCAGGCGGAGGCGGTTCGCGCATGGGTGCGAGCGCGCGCGGGGGCTCGGGCGCCCGGTGGGGGTGGCGGCTAGTCTGAAGGAGTCTTCTGACAGCCTCCGAAGAGAGTGGTCGCCAGTTTTAGGTCGAAGATCCCACTTCGTGCGCCACTCCTCGCCCCAAGAGTGCCGCTTCGAGCAAAGCCGCCTCGTCGCTACCGATACGCCAGATCCCACCATCGTGCAACTTGAGCTCGACGCAATCCCTCCCCCAGATGTTCCAAGTCCACCCGCGCCCAGGGAAGTAGTGCAGCCCCAGGCCATCGATGAGCGCGCTCTTCGTTCGAACGACGGTCGTGACCTGATCGAACGAGACGCACCGCTGAAAGATGGCGACCGGTCCGAACCTCGCCTCGATCCCGGTTGCGCTCACTCGCACGAAGAGGGACTGGAACATGAACGCGAGCATGACGAAGAGGGCGGCGAGGACGAGGAGAAGCATCGCGACGAGAGGCTCTTCGCCGTTGGGCCCGATAGATAATGCACCGAAGGTCATGCCGAGGCCGACGAGCAGCAAGCCGATGGGACCTCTTTGGGTGTGGGCGTAGTCCGCGGGTTCATTCATTCAATTCCTCCGGCCAGAAAACAGGCTCAGATAGTAGAGCAAGGTGAGGATCGATTGGATCGCAGCGGCGACATAGGTCATCGCGGCGGCGGTCAGAACCTTGGAGACACCTCGCGCCTCTTCATCGTCGACGATGATCCCCGATTCGGCGAGGACCAACTTCGCTCGCCTGGAAGCATCGAACTCGACGGGCAGTGTGATCAGCTGAAACAAGACCACCGCGGAGAAGAGGGCGATGCCGGCGATGAACAGCGGCTCCATCGAGAAGATAAAGCCGATGAGGAGGAGCGGAATCGCGCCTCTTCCGCCGAACGCCGCAACGGGCACGTACAAGGAACGCAGGGCGAGCGGGGCGTACTTCCGATCCTTCTGAATTGCGTGGCCCGCTTCGTGGGCGGCGATGGCGGCGGCGGCGATGGAGTGACCGTCGTAGTTCGCTTCGGAGAGTCGGATGACCTGGTGGCGGGGGTCGTAGTGATCACTCAGGAAGCCTCGCGCCCGCTCGATGGAAACCCCCTGAACTCCGGCGTGCTCTAGAACCCGGCGGGCAACCTCCTGGCCGGAGATCCGTTTTCGAAGGGGGACTTGGGAGTACTTTGCGAAGGCACTCCGCACCATCCCCTGAGCGAGGAGCGCCAGGAGCATGGCGGGAATCATGTAGAAGAGGTAGTCGACGGTGATGATGAGGAAGCCGAGGTTGGTGGTCTCGACCAAGCTTTCGAAGTACGGCATTGCCATTCTTTCGTCTCATAGGGTGTCCACGCGCCGAAGCGGGAACGCGGGGCTTAGCACGAATCAGGCCAGACCCCCGGCTCTTGTTCTGGAAACGCACCCTCATGCTCTCAGGCCCTGGTCCCGGTGAAAACTCATGTTTCCTTGCGCCAGGGTGCCAGATCCATGTATCTTGATACGCAGATTTGGTTGGGGCGGTTCCCCTCGAGGCGCCGTCCTTGACTTCATCGGTCCCACTGGAATGGGTGTCGTGGAAGTTCTTTCGCTCCTCAAGCTGCTCGCCGACGACAGCCGTCTTCGCCTCCTCTCTCTTCTGGAGCGCGAAGAGCTGTCTGTCCAGGAACTCACCCGAGCGACCGAAATGGGCCAGTCGCGCGTGAGCCATCACCTGGCGCAGCTGCGCCAGGCGGGCGTGATCGAAGATCGGCGCGAGGGGAGCTACACTTTCTGCCGACTCCGACCCGGTTCACCGGGGAATCCCCTCTCTCATGAAATGTGGGGGCAGGTGGGGGCCGCGTTTGGGGGGACTGAGACCGCGGGCACCGACCGCGCGAGACTGACCGCCATGGTTGAAGAGCGCCGAGCGTCTCGACGGGTGGCGCACGATCGATTGGCGGGTGTCTGGAGCGGCGTGGGGGAAGACCTCGAACGCGGCAGTCTGCGTTCTGAGGCGCTCGCGGCGCTTGCCCCTCGTCACCTGGTCGTCGCAGATCTCGGTTGCGGGGCTGGGTTCTTCACCCGGCTCCTCGCGGAGCGTTTCGATCAGGTGATCGCGGTCGATCACTCCGAAGCGATGCTCCGGGCGGCGAGCATTGCGCTCCCCTCGGAAGCGGCCGTCGATTGGCGATCGGGGGCGCTCGAATCTCTCCCGATCGGAGATGGTGAAGTCGATGCGGTGTTCACGAACTTGGTTCTGCACCACGTCGTCGAACTCGATCGTGCGACCGAGGAAATCGCGCGGATCCTCAAACCGGGGGGACGCGTAGTCGTGACCGATCTGCTCCCGCACCATGAGGAGTGGATGCGCGCTGAGTTGGCTGCGGAGCGCCTCGGCATTGAGCCTGAAATCGTCATGGACTCCCTCGGAAGAGCTGGTTTCGAAGGGGTCGAAACGGGAGCGGTCGAAGACCGCTATCGGATGAAATCGAATAGCGGCCGTGTGGCCCGACTGGGATTGTTCTTGGTTCGGGGCATTCGAGCCGCACCGGGTAGAAAATAGGAAAACAGGAGCTTGCCTGCAGGCTCCCCATCTAAATTGGAGGACCGATGCCGACGTTGGAAACGCGGAGTGGGCTCGATTTCCAGGTGAAAGACCTCTCGCTGGCGGCGTATGGCCGCAAAGAGATGTGTCTTGCCGAGGAAGAAATGCCGGGCTTGATGGCGATGCGCGCCGAGCACGGGAAGACAAAGCCGCTCTCCGGAGCCCGGATCACCGGCTCGCTGCACATGACGATTCAGACCGCCGTCTTGATCGAGACTCTGACCGAACTCGGCGCCGAAGTGCGCTGGGCTTCCTGCAACATCTTCTCGACGCAGGATCAGGCGGCCGCAGCGGTTGTCGTCGGGCCGGATGGAACTCCCGAAAACCCGAAGGGGGTCCCGGTCTTCGCCTGGAAAGGGGAGACCCTCGAAGAGTACTGGGAGTGCACGGAGCGCGCCCTCAGCTGGCCGGATGGCCCGCCGAACATGATCCTCGACGATGGCGGCGACGCGACCATGCTCGTCCACAACTGCTCGACGTACGAGAAGGCCGGTGCGGTGCCCGCGACCGAGGCGGATGCGAGCGAGGAGTGGACAGTCTTCCTCGATCTGTGCCGCAGGTCTCTACAGAACGACAGCACCAAATGGACGACCATCGCGGGCGCGATCCAAGGTGTGACCGAGGAGACCACCACCGGAGTCCACCGCCTCTACCAAATGGTCGAGCGAGGTGAGCTGTTGTTCCCTGCGATGAACGTCAACGATTCGGTCACGAAGAGCAAGTTCGACAACCTGTACGGCTGCCGGCACTCGCTCATCGACGGCATCTGTCGCGCGACGGACGTCATGCTGGCGGGTAAGTTGTGCGTGATCCTCGGATACGGTGATGTCGGCAAGGGGTGCGCCCAGTCGCTGCGCGGCCAAGGCGCCCGGGTGGTGATTACCGAAATCGATCCGATTTGCGCGCTGCAGGCGGCGATGGAGGGCTACGAGGTTGTGCGCCTCGAGGACGTCGTCGGGAAGGCGGATATCTTCGTGACCGCCACCGGCAACAAAGACCTCATCACGGTGGCAAGCATGAGGAAGATGAAGCACGGCGCGATCGTCGGCAACATCGGCCACTTCGATAACGAGATCGACATGGCGGGACTGGCCTCTGAGCCGGGGATCCAGAAGCTGAACATCAAGAACCCGACCGAACACGAGAATCAGGTCGATACCTGGACGTTCTCGAACGGCCGAGGAATCACGGTGCTCGCCGAGGGTCGCCTCCTGAACCTCGGTTGCGCCACCGGGCACCCGAGTTTTGTGATGTCGAGTAGCTTCACGAACCAGGTGATCGCGCAGATCGAGCTCTACTGCCATGGCGATCGCTACGAACGCAAAGTCTACACGCTCCCGAAGATCCTCGATGAGAAGGTCGCTCGCCTCCACCTGGACAAGCTGTCGGTGCGTCTCACGGAGATGTCGAACGAGCAGGCGGACTACATCGGAGTCCCGAAGGACGGCCCCTACAAGCCGGATCACTATCGATACTAAGGTGCCCGCATAGCATCTTTTGAAAAGCCTGACCCGACACTGTCACTTGGGTCAGGAACGTTCGAACCGCCCTCGGCACCCTCCTGTGGGTCGCCGGGGGCGGTTCTCTCGTGGTTGAGAGAATCTCGGTTCACAGAACGGGGACCGGTGATAGCCTTGAAGATCTTGGAGGGAATACTCCTCCGGTTATTGAGTATGGTTCGGGACCGCTTCGGCGATCGTGGGATCGCCCGGCGAGACGGCAGAGTATCTCAAGGCACGCGAGACTTCTCTTATGGAAGTCCAAGCCCGTGTGGACCCTCGTCGCTCTCACCGCTAGTGGAAGACGTTTCCGCACGCATTCGGCTTCGGCATTCCAATCCCGCTGCACAGTTGGCTGCGCATCGACCCTGCCCTCGTTCACGTTCTCGTGGAGAGAGGGAGTGGGGCACGGTGTGAGTCGTTGGTGGGGGCATGAGTTACTCACTCTCCGGAACGTTCCCATTGGACTTTGACTTTTATGGGCTCTGGCTCACGTCCGACTCTTCCATGAGCGGGTGAGCCTCTTGTATTGACCGCGGTACATCCGGTTTCGTTGAAGGGATCTCACTGTGAGATCGCAAACGCCCCCACGGGGTCGTCGACGGCGAAGACCTGATACGCCGCTACTCCGTGGGGAGGAGATCATGCTACATCGAACCTTCATCGTCTCTCTGTTGACGATCGGCGGCATTCTCTTGGGAATGGCACCGGCCTCAGCACAGCAGTCGCTCAACATCGTAGGTCCCGGCGGTCCGCCGATCGCGGGACTCGGTTCTGCCATTGTTGACGTGAACATGACGAACACCGACCCCGTTCAGGGATTCGTTCTCGCCATCGCTTACGACAACAGTGTCATTGAAATTACGGGTGTCGTTGCGGGCGCCGTCGTCGCGCCAGCAGAGCTGTATTTTCCGGAGATTCTGGCCACCGGCCTCACGGTCGGAATGGTCATGGATTCAGGGCCTCCGTTCGGGGGGCAAACGATTGCCGCGGGAACGGATCAGACGATCACTCTGATCACCGCGAAGTCGATCATCCTCGTCAATGAGCTCGACCCGGATGTGACGACGAATCTGACCTTCCTCGACGGAACTTTGAACAGCCCTCCGCTCGACAACATCTTGGTCCAAGGTGGTCTCTCGATCGGAGTCGGTGCCGGCCTCGTTCTCGACAGCACTCTCGGATCGCTGACCATCACGGCTCCGCCGCCGGACAGCTTCACCATTGAGAACGTCAGTGTGCCCGCCGATGGCAGTTCAGAAGGATGCGCTCGCATCATCATGAACAACCAGTCCGGTCCGGTGCAGGGTTTCGTGATCGCGATCGCCCACGATAGCGGGGTCGTCACTCTCGAAGACATCAATCTCGATGGCACCGTCACCGAAACCGAGCTCCCTGAGTTCGTCGCGCCTTCCATCCTCGCGAACGGCGGAACACTCGGAGTCGTGCTCGACTTCGGAACCCCCTTCGCCGGGCAGACGATCGCTGAAGCCGTGGATAACCACATCGCGAACTTCTGCTACAGCTGCGTCACACCGATCATCTACTTCACCGGCCAGACGCCTCCGCCCGCGCAGACGACTGACCTCCTCTTTGCGAATGGCCAATTCGGCACTCCGCCGCTCAACAACGTGATCGTGGTCACGGGACTCTCCCTCGCCCCCGATCTGGTGGATGGAATTCTCACCTGCGAGCCGGTCGAGCAACTGCTCGAGGACACCTGTTTCTACTGCGGTCCTCGGAGCTACGAGGGAACCATTGACCCCGACAACAACCCGGCTCCGCCCATCGAGGGCGTCCCGGGAACTGACGTCGAGGTGTGCTTCTTCTACAAAGATTCCAGCGACAACCTGCAAGGTCTGCAGCTCGCCATTTGCTACGACTGCGACCTCACCTTCTTGTCCTTCGACCTCACCGACTCGATCTTCGACGAAGTGGGAGCTGAGTTCGTCAGCTTCGCCATCGACGACGATCCGAATGACGGCGACGGTTGCGAGTTTGTCGCAGGTATCCTGCTCGACGCCTTGCCTCCGTTCGACGGTCAGAGCGTTCCTCCGACGGAAGTGCCGCTCCTGATCGGTTGTGCGACCGTTGCGATCGACGCGACCGCAGCTTGCGGCTCAACTCTCGCGATCGAGTTCTGCGACTTCATCAACGCCGACGGCAACGTGGACATCGAGAACATCGCGATTATCGACTTCCAGTCGATTCAGGGATTCAACAAAGTGGACTGCGCGGTCTTGGTCGTCCCGGCGGAGATCTTCCAGCGCGGCGATTGCAACTCGGACGACAAAGTCGACCTCGCGGACGCGGCCAAAGTGCTCGGTTGGCAGTTCCAGGGGCAGCCGATCGATTGTCCCGACGCGTGTGACTCGAACGACGACGGCAAGATCAACCTTGCCGACTCGGTCCTTCTGATGAACTACCTCTTCCTCGCCGGTCAGGCGCCGCCTGCGCCGGGTCCCATCGACGACGGAACCGATCCGACTGCGGATGCCCTCGGCGAATGCATGAGCAACGATTCGACTTGTCCATAAATCAGCGACCTGTGTGATCGGGTGAGGGGTCGCGTTCGACTCCTCACCCGCGATACACTTCCGGAAAGGAAGTCATGAACTGCAAGATTCTTACTTGTTGTGCTCTGTTGGTACTGGTCGCGACCTCCGCTGACGCGCAGGACCCGAACTACTCGCTCACAGTCGAGAGTGCCCAAGCTGCGCCCGGCGGAACTGTTTCACTCGATACCACACTGGACTCGACGACCGGGACCGACATGCAAGGATGGTCGTACGGAGTCTGTCACGACTCCAGCGCCCTCCAGCTCGATTCCATGACCGATGGTGCCATCGCTCTCACCGTGAATGAAGGCGACTTGCCCGACTTCAACCAGCAAGCGGTGCTGACCGACGGATACACGATCGGGGTTGTGATCTGCCTC
>CALEHF010000342.1 GCA_937876125.1 uncultured bacterium | reverse complement strand
CACAGCGTGGGTCCACAGCGTGGGTCCACAGCGTGGGTCCACAGCGTGGGTCCACGAGCCTGCCGGGCACGGAACCGCGATGGTCGGTCAATGAGAGAAGAGGGTCAAGCGTCGAGTGCGAAGTGAAATCCTCCCGTGCGTGATCGCCGGCACCACGTTTCGATGACGAGGGTTGGCAGATCGCAACTTTCGCGTTACTCTTCTTTTGCACGTCTCCGATCGACGGAGTCAACCCCCACCTCTTTCGAAAGGAGGCCGACCTTGCAGCTGATTGTTGAACAACTCTCGCTCACCACTCGACGAGCCTCCTCGCGAGCCCTGAAGAGCAGCTAAGAAGAGCACCGATAACCTCGACTCTTTCCGGCAACTCCCCAGTTCTTCCCGAGGCAGCTTCTCCCCAGAACCAGTCGCTCTCGAAGCATTGGCTCGTCGGCCCCTTCGTCATCATGAAGATCCAAAACCACGCGGAGGTTGGCAGGCTGTTGCATAGCCGCGAGGCCACCTCCCCAGTCGTTCGTGGCTCCGCCGGCCGAAACCGGCGACCACGGGCGAAGAGACGAGAGCTGTTTTGCCTCCTACTCCCGATGAACTGAAGAGGCTCGCCGCACTATGTGGCGAGTTGGGTACTGACGATGGCCTCGACCCTCGGCACGATCGCCGCGGGTCATCAAGAAAACGGAGGGACCGAAGGGCCTTCCAACTCTGCCGACAGGTCGACGAGACGATTTCGCTCGTACTCGCCGGAGCTGACGATCCGCTGCTTCGCGATCTCTACGTCGCGCGGGTCGAGCCCGCCGCCGGCGCTTCGCATCTGCGCGTGTGGGTCACGACGCATCCGCCCCTTGACGGGGAGGATCCGATCGACGCGATCCTTGCGATCGAGGCGCTCGAACGAGCCTCGGGTATCTTGCGCACCGAAGTCACGACTGCGATCACCCGCCGACGCGCTCCCGAATTGTCGTATCACTTCCTTCCGCCGGAAGGGGGCAACTCGTGAGTCACGAACAAGCAACGCTCGGGGAGTGGCTCACGGAGCCACTCCCCGGCGACGTTGCCGCATCGATTGATCGCATCCGTTCGACCGAAGGAGTCGAGCGTGTGGTCGTGCTTCCCGATGTGCACTTGAGCGGCATTTTTTGTGTGGGAACGGTCGTCGCGTCGCGGGAACGAGTGTTCCCTGGCGCGGTCGGCTCCGACATCGGGTGCGGCATGATGGCGATGCGCTTCGAAGCCTTCGCTTCCGAAGTGATCCCCGATAACTCCGGCGGTATGCGCATCTTGCGCGCGCTCCGCACGCTGGTCCCCACGAACCGACACAGCGATCGCACAATGCCAGATGCGCTCCCCGCGGAGTTGTCTCCCCTCGCGTTGACTTCGATGCCGCTTCGCAACCGCGCCGCCCGCGACGGTCGGGTTCAACTCGGAACGCTCGGTCGGGGGAATCACTTCCTCGAGTTCCAAGTCGACGACGATGGGGCTCTCTGGGTGATGGTGCACAGTGGTTCGCGGGGGATGGGGCAAGCGATCACGCAGCATCATCTGGCGCGGTGCCAGCGTGACGCGACAGGTCTCGCGTTCTTCGAAGTGGGGAGCGCCGAGTGTATCGAGTACGAAGCGGACGTCGCCTGGGCGCGAAGGTACGCCTCCGCCTCTCGCCGTGCGATGGTGACGACGGTCTCGGTGCTTCTCGAGACGTGGTTCGGAGCGCAGGCCGACGCCGACTCGATCATCGCCTGTGACCACAATCACGTCGCCTCTGAAGACCACTACGGCCAGGCGTTTCGGGTCCATCGCAAGGGAGCTCTCCCTGCGGAGGATGGCCAGCCGGGGGTTATCCCCGGTTCGATGGGGACCTCGAGTTACCACGTCACCGGTCGTGGTTGCGCCGAGTCGTTGCAATCGAGTTCGCACGGCGCGGGGAGGGCTCTGCGTCGAAGCGATGCCGTGCGGCGGGTGTCAAGGAAGCAGCTGGCGCTGCAAATGCGGGAGGTGACCTACGATCGCTCGATCGAGAAGCGCCTCGTCGAAGAGGCGCCAGCTGCATACAAGGACATCGAACGGGTCATGCGCGCCCAGAGTGAGCTCACTCGAATCGTGCGCCGGGTGCGGCCCGTACTCGTCTACAAAGGGATCTAAGCGAAGCCGAAGCGCTCCCTCGACACAAAACGACCCCCCGCGCGGCCGCTGGGCTACGCGGGGGGTCACTGACTAGAAAGGAACGAACGCGACAACGCTACTAGACCTGGAATCAGCGGATGATTGCGAGCGAGGCGCCGGCGATTCGTCGCAAGACGAGGAGCACCAAGGTGATCGACCTGAGGAGGTCCTCGCCGATGGTGCGACGATGAGGCAGTCTCGGGTGAAGTAACGACGTAAACTTGAAACCACAGCACTTCACCCGAGACTGCCGGTCTTGCGGCGAATCGGCAAGCCGTAGCCGTGATCAGCGCTTATTCCAGGGCTAGAACCATACAAGGGAATTCTTGTGGACGCTCACGCCGGGTAGAGCCGGCAACGCGATAGGTTTCCTCACGCTTGCCGGAATCCTCGGCGTGCTGGTTGCCTTGTTCCATGCGGGCCGGAGTGAGATGACGCACATTGCGGGAGGGGCAATCGTCGCGCTCCACACCATTTGGTGCAGAGTGGAATGCCGACTCCAACCGTCGCGCCGCTTTGGCATCGACCGCGCGGCGCTCTGGCTTCCTGTTCTCGCGGGGGTGTCGACCGCCCTCGTCGTAGGAACGGCAGTCCTGAGTCTCCGCATCCCCCAGCCCCGTTGGCTCGCAACCGGTCTCGTAGTCGGATTGATGGGGGTCGCGCTTCGCGCGGCATCGATCCGTGCTCTCGGCAGCGCGTTTCTCGATGGGGTCGAGTGGGGACCGGGCCAGGCGCGCGTGCGTCACGGGGTCTACCGTCTGCGGCACCCGGCGGAGTTGGGCACACTCATGATCCTCTCGGGCACTTGTCTGGCGAGTGGCAGTCTAAATCCAAACTAATCCACCGGCTCTGCCGGTGAGAATTCATCAGGCTCTGCCGTTCCCGCGTTACTCTCGCGCCGAAGACAATGGCCTCAGGCAATTGACGCGCGGTTCGAAACCAAATCTTTCGGCACGCTGACCGGGGCAACGCAGACGATCAGGAAAGGCGCTTCGACAGCTAGGCGGTAGGCGAGTGAAGACGCAGCTTCTCAGTCCGAACGGATTCACCGGCCCCTTTTAGGGGCCTTCCTCATACCACCGGCTCTGCCGGTGGTGCTGATTGTTCTCACTTCAGCTTGGAATCGAGATCCCCATGCCCCAACTTCTGAGTTTGATCCTCGGCATCGTCTTCTTCCCGATCACCCTGTTCCTTTCTTGGCTGGTCGTGCACCCCCAAGAGGAAGCCGTGGTCCTGATCTGGGGGCGCTACACAAAGCTGGTTCGAACGCCCGGTCTGACCTGGATCAACGTGTTCGGTCGCAAGATCATCAAGATCTCGACGAAGAAGCAGGCGATCGACATCCCGCGGAGCGTCGTTGCGGATGGGAACGGGAATCCAATCCTGGTCGCGGGGGTCGTGACGTTTCATTTCGTCGATTCGGTGAAGGCCGCGCTCGAGGTCGAGAACGCAGGGTCGTTCGTCAAGACCTAGCAGCCTGTTGAAAAAGTCATTTCGATCGAGAGGCCGAGCTTCCGTCGCCCAGCACCCCCGGCCAAACTCGAAGTACGACCAGTACGACGTCGCTTGGCCGCGGGCACTGGACTTGGAATCTCGCCCTCTCGATTCGAAAGCACTTTTTCAACAGACTGCCAGGCGCTCGCGGTGTTGAAACAGGTTTGCTCGCGTTATCCCTACGAGTCTTCCACGGGGGAGAGTTTGAAGAGCGAAGCGGCCGAGATCGGGGCCGAGATGGTCAAGTTTCTAGAGGAGAAGGTCGGAGTGGCTGGCGCGAAGATCGACAGCTTCGAGCTCTCGGACCTGACCTATGCTCCGGAGATCGCGGGCGCGATGCTGGTGCGGCAGCAGGCCCAGGCGTTGGTCGAAGCGCGAAAGACGATCGTTGAGGGGGCGGTGGAAATCGTGCACGAGGCGGTCGAGCTCCTGAAAAAACGCGGGCTGGAGATCCCCGAGGGTGAACGACCGCGGATGATCAGCAACCTGCTGACCGTGATCTGCGGGGATGCCCATGTGCAACCGACCGTGGCGGTCGGGGCGGAGCCGACGGCGAGGGAGAGCGGCAGACCGAGCTGGTGACCCTCCTCGAAACGATCGCCAAGAACACGAGGCCCAACCAGCGCGGCTAAACTGGCGGTGGGGCAAGTCACAGCATCGCACTGCGCCTTTGACCCGTTCTTCAGCGGGCTCGGTTATCATGCGGACCTCTCAACTCGCCCTTGAAGTCGACAACCCTCAGCCACAAGCGCAACAGTCGGAGTTCCAGGATGCCCCAGTCTTCTCGATCCACGCATCCCCTGACCCGCTTGGTGCGCTACGCGCGCTCCTCCCGCTGGCGGATCCGGGGCGCGATCACTTGCTCGATCCTCAACAAGATCTTCGACCTTGCGCCGCCCTTGCTCATCGGCGCCGCAGTCGACATTGTCGTGAATGGAGAAGGCTCGGGCATCGCGTCGCTCGGGATCACGGACCGCGGGGACCAATTGTGGGCGCTCGCAGCGGTCACTTTTGTCATCTGGGGGTTGGAGTCGGTCTTCGAGTACTGGCAGTCGATCCTTTGGCGGAACCTGGCGCAATCGATCCAGCACGACCTTCGGCTCGACACCTACGGCCATGTCCAAGGCCTCGATCTTTCCTTCTTCGAGGATCGTTCGACGGGAACGTTGCTGACGACTCTCAATGACGATGTGAACCAGCTCGAGCGATTCCTCGATTTCGGTGCGAGCCAGCTGATTCGCGTCGCGACGACGGTCGTCGTGATCGGCGCGATCTTCTTCTGGATCGCGCCCGCCATCGCGCCGTTTTCGTTTCTTCCGATCCCTTTCATCTTGTGGGGGTCGTTCTCGGTCCAAAAGCGGCTCGCCCCTCGCTACGCTTCGGTGCGTGAGCAGGCGGGAGAGCTCGGCGGACTGCTATCGAACAACTTGAGCGGCATCGCGACGATCCAGAGCTACACGGCCGAGAGTCACGAGAACGCGCGCCTGCGCATCGCGAGTGATCAGTACCGCGCCGCCAACCAGAGCGCGATTCGCTTGAGCTCTGCGTTCTCCCCGCTGATCCGAATGGTGATCGTGCTCGGCTTCATCTGCACACTCGTCATGGGGGGAGAAGCGGTCTTCGCGGGGACTCTCCCGGTCGGGTCCTACGCGGTGATGGTGTTCCTGACCCAACGCCTCCTCTGGCCGCTGACCGACCTCGGCTCGGTGGTCGACCTCTACAACCGAGCGATGGCATCCACGGCGCGGGTCCTCGATCTCCTCGATACCCCGGTGGCGGTTGTCGGGGGAGAGCGCGCACTCGAACGCGAAACGGTGCGCGGCGAGATCGCCTTTCGGGAAGTGGTGTTTCGCTACTCGACGGGTGGGGACGTCCTCGATGACTTCTCGCTCGAAGTTCCGGAGGGGGGGACGGTGGCGATCGTCGGCGCGACCGGGGCGGGAAAGAGCTCGATCGTGAAGCTGATTCTCCGCTTCTACTCTGCGCAGTCGGGGCAAGTGCTTCTCGACGGCGTGCCGGTCGAAAAGTTCTTGCTCGCCGATCTGCGTCGGGCGATCGGATTCGTCAGTCAGGACGTCTATCTCTTTTCGGGGACGGTGTGGGAGAACATCGTTTACGGGACGTTCGACGCGACCGCTCTCGAGGTCGAAGCTGCCGCGCGAGCGGCGGAAGCGCATGAGTTCATCGACCGCCTTCCCGATGGCTATCAGACGCTGATCGGCGAGCGGGGGATCAAACTCTCGGGCGGGCAGCGGCAACGGCTCGCCATCGCCCGTGCGGTCCTGAAGGACCCTCCGGTTCTGATTCTCGACGAGGCGACGTCGGCGGTCGACAACGAGACCGAAGCCGCCATTCAACGTTCGCTCGCACGAATCTGCGTCGGACGCACGACGATCATCATCGCGCACCGCCTTTCGACGATTCGCCACGCCGATGCGATCCACGTCCTCGATCGTGGGCGTGTCGTCGAGTCGGGGACTCACGACGCGCTGCTCTCGCTCGATGGCATGTACGCGAAGTTGTGGCGGGTGCAGACGGGGGCGCAGTTCGCCGGGAAGTAGCTCTCGCCTTTAGCTCGTGATCGAGTACCCGAGCAGCTCCAGCATGATCGAAAAGAGGGCTTCCCGGTCGACCGGCTTCGTTGCGTACCCGCTGCAGCCGGCTTCGAGGCACTTCTCGCGATCGCCAGTCATGGCGTGGGCGGTGAGGGCGACGATCGGGAGCTGGAACCCCCGATCGCGGAGTATCCGGGCCGCAGTGTACCCATCCATCTCGGGCATCTGCATGTCCATGAGGATGATGTCGTAGGCGGCCCCGGATTTCTCCACCGCCGCGACTGCTTTGGCGCCATTGTTGACGATGGTGACCGCGCAGCCGGCTCGTTCCATCAGTCGCCCGATGAGAAGTTGGTTGTCGAGCCCGTCTTCCGCGATCAAGACGCTCGCGCCGATATGTGGGATCTGTTTTCGTTTCTTCCGCGCGAAGGTCGACGGGGTCACGCTGCCCACGTCACTGACTCGGGGAGTGCCCTCGGCGAAGACGGCGGGTGTTTCGAGGCGGAAGGTGCTCCCCACCCCAGGGGTCGACTCAACTGTGAGGCTTCCTCCGAGGATTTCCGCGAGCGAGCGGGAGATCGTCAAGCCGAGACCCGTGCCGCCGAACCGGCGCGTGGTGCTCGCGTCAGCCTGCGTGAAGGGTGCGAAGATCTTGTCGACTTGAGAGTGCGACATCCCGATGCCGGTGTCTTCGACCTCGAAGACCAAGGTCGGAGGCCTAGAGTCTTCGATCAGACCACAGCGCAGCTCGATGCTTCCCTTCTCCGTGAATTTCACCGCGTTCCCCACGAGATTCAGGAGCACTTGCTTGAGACGTGTGGCATCGGTGGTGATGAGAGCCGGGATCGGCTGACTGAAGGTCAGGCCGAACGAGAGTCGGTTCGAGTGGATGCTTGGTTGCATCAATCGGTGAACGTCGACGAGCAGCTGGGGGAGGGGGGTCTCCACGAGTTCGATCTCGACCCTTCCCGCTTCGATCTTCGAGACGTCGAGAATGTCGTCGAGGAGCTGCAAGAGGTGAAGGCAGTTGCGCTGAATCGTCCGGGTGGCTTGTCTCGTTTCTTGGGCATCGATTCCGGGATCGAGAAGAGTGTCGGTGAAGCCGAGGATCGCAGTCATCGGTGTTCGGATCTCGTGGCTCATGTTTGCGAGGAAGTCGGTCTTCGAGCGATTGGCGATCTGGACCTCATCACTCGCGGCGTCGAGTGCGTGAAGCATCGTGTCGAGCTGGCTCGCCACTTGTCCAATCTCGTCCGGGACCAGCCGCGGAGCGAACGCCTGCTGATCGCCCGCGGTACGGCGTCCCATCGCTCTCCCGAGTGAGTTCAAGGGGCGCAGGATGACGCGATGCACGAGGAACAGGGCAAGAAACCCGAACAGCGCCGTGAATCCGATGAGGACCAAAGTCATCGTGGTGGTCGCCTGGCTCGCCGTCAGTTGGAGTGGCTTTGCGTCGATTCTCAAGAAGACCGCGCCGTGCTGATCCGCCTTCCCGAGCGCGCGCTGGGACCATCGCAGTGAAGTCACGATGTCGAGATAGTCTGAGTTAGCGCCCTTCCACCTCAGTTCATCCTCGAGGGTCTCGGTGAGGACGCTCTCGACCGCTCTCTGGATGTCGGTGGGGAGAACGGAGATTTCTTCGTTCCGCCACGCTCCACGGTTGCTCGCCACCACGCGCGGAGGGGAGCCTGAAACGATTCCGAGGTGTATGACGCCGTGCTCGGCGGCGAGGGCCGAGACAAACTGCTGGATGGCGTGAACATCGGACATCGTTTCCGAAGCGTAGTGCGTCGCGCTGACGATCGCCTCGCCCCGCTCCTCGAGAGAGGAGTTCAAGGTGGGGAGAACGCTCTGGTGCACAATGCTCTGAGCGCTGATGACCATGGCCACCCCGAGGAGGAGGAGGGGTAGTGCGATCTTCGCACGCACCGACCGCTGAATGACTCCGGATGACGAATCCAACGTTAGTTCTTTTCGGCTCGGAGCGCCCGCTCGAACGGCTCGGGTGAGGTGAATTTTTCGACTCTGGTTGGGCCGCGGATCTGATCGACGCTACGGAGAACTCGGTCGACCGCGCGGACCGCCCGATCAATTTCACCGCCGGCACGGAGGAAGCCCATCTGGTCTTCGAGGGGGACGAGATGGATCTCGCTCTTGATGACGTCAGCGAACTGCTCTTTGGTGATCCCCTCGCGACGCGCCATGATTTCGAGGCACTCTTCGGGGCGTTCTCGGGTCGCTTCTATGGCCCGGGCCAGTCCGCGAATGAGGGCGACAACTTCATCGGAGCGCGATGTGAGGATCGATGCATCGACCGCAATCACATCGAGGACTTCGCGGGGGATCTCGCGCGTCGAGAAGACTCTGTGTACCCCCCCCTCTTCCTCCATTCGGAAGAGAAAGGGCGGGTAAGTCACAACCGCATCGACCTGTCGGGTCTTGATCGCGTCAGGCATCTGGAGCTGGGTGAGAGGAACAATCTCGACATCGGTGATCTTGAGCCCGTGGGTCTCGAGCGCTCGAGCCAGGACGAAGACGTTGAGGGATCCGAGCTCAGCTCCGACCCGTCTCCCGACGAGCTCTGGTATGTTCTGGATGCCATCGCGCGCGAGGATCACATCCCCGCCGTCGGAATAATCGGGCACGAAGACGGCGACTGGATCGTGGGGTGAACCCTGCCTCGCTTGCAGCATCTCGACGATCGTGCACCCCATGACATCGATCTGACCCCGCTCGAAGGAGCGCCGCACGTCTCCGAGGGTGTCGAGCTCGATGATGCGAACGTCGAGATCGAGCTCTCGGTAGATCCCGAGCTCCTGGGCCAAGTACAAGAACTCGTAGCCGGGCCATGGGTTCAGCCCGACGCGCAAAGGCGCGCTCGCCTCCGCGACGCACCCCGAGACGCCGATGGCAAGGAGCGCGGCGACGCCGTGCGTACAGCTCCAGAGGATGATTCTTCGGGCGATGGGCATAGCACTGGCTTTCGAGAGGGGGCTGGGTCCATCATCGGTTGTGGAGAGTGCAATTCTTGAGTTCGCTCCCCCGCTCTCGGGCCGATCGGGGGGAGATATCGGCAATTCCGGTGACCGCGCCGTCCAGAGTTGGTATCCCCTTTTCCTTCCGACCTGCCGCCCCCCCATCTCGAGGAGCCCATGCAGTCCCTCCGGTTTCTCAAGGAGCACGCTCGTGTGATCGGTCTCGGGTTCCTTCTGACCTTCGTCTCCAGCCTGGGCCAGACCTTCTTCATCGGGCAATTCAAGGAATCGCTACTCGCCGCCATTCCCACCCTGACCCACGGGAGCTACGGGCAGTGGTACGCGGCAGCGACCCTGACGAGCGCCGCCTGTCTCGCCTACGTCGGCCGTCGCATCGACGATCTCGACCTCCGCCTCTACACCGTGCTCGTGTGTGTCGGGCTCGCGCTTGCGTGCTTGGGGATGTCATTCGCGAGCGGGCTTGCCACCCTGGTTCCAGCGCTGTTCGGCTTGCGTCTGTTCGGGCAGGGCTTGCTCGGTCACATCGCGAATACAGCCACAGTTCGCTACATCGAGAAAGGGCGGGGAAGAGCGCTCAGCCTCGTGAACCTCGGCAGCCCGGGAGGGGAAGCGGTCCTGCCGATCGCCGTCGTCGCGCTCCTCGCGAGGTTCGAGTGGCGCATGTGCTGGCGCCTGAGTGCTCTGCTCGTCGTGGTTTGTGTGATTCCAACCGTTCTCGCTTTTCTGCGCGGGCACGGCGCCCGCCACCAAGAGTGGCGTCTCGACATCGAGGAGAAAGAACGACGAGGCGTGATCGATGCCACTCGCCAGTGGACCGCGCGCGAAGTACTCGTGAGTCCTGGATTCCTGAGGATCGTCCCTGCGCTGCTCGCACTGCCCTTTATCGCGACCGGGCTGCTCTTCCACCAAGATGTTCTCAAGAGCTCGATGGGGTGGAGTGATGCTGCGTTCGCGATGAGCTTCATGGCGTACTCGATTGCTCAGGTAGGCGGTGCGCCGATCGTGGGAGGTTGGGTCGATTCCGTCGGGGCGGGGCGACTCCTCCCGTTCCTGACCGTGCCGGTGGCGACGGCGCTCTGCATCGTCTCCATCGTGGAAGGGGCGTACGCGTCCACCATCTTGATGGCGGGGCTGGGGCTCTCGAGCGGCATTGCATTCTCGGTGGTGGGATCGGTTCTCGCCGAGCGCTACGGCGTTCGGCACGCCGGGGCGATTCGCAGTCAGCTCTCAGTGCTGATGGTGGTCTCGACAGCGCTCTCACCGCCATTGGTGGGAGCCTGGATCGATGCGGGTCACTCGATGCGCACCGTGACCGCTAGTTTTGCGGGATGCGCGGTGCTCGCGGCCCTGTTGACGCTGGGGAGCGGAGGGAGCCCCGCGGCTCGGGGTATGGAGGAGCCGAGCGCCGACGGAGCTCCTTCCACGGACGGTTAAGTCGCAACATTGTCGTCGCGGTTCCGCGCCCGCCGCGGGAGACGCGACTTCGGGTCGGCGAGGACACTCGCGACTCTCTCGACAAGCTCAGCCGGTGTGAACGGCTTGCTCAGCGCTTCCACGCAGCCGAGTCCTTTTGCCGATTTTTCGAACAGTTCACGCCCGCCGACCGCGTGGAAGTTTCCCGACATCATGATTACGGGGAGGTCCCGGGAGGCTTCATGGAGCAGCTCGTAGCCGGTGACGTCGGGCATCACGACGTCGCAAATCAGCAGATCGAACTCTTGGGTGCGCAGTGCACGGCGCGCGAGCTTCCCCTCACTCTCGGCGACCACTTCGTACCCTGAGTTCACGAGTGCAGTTTCGAGAAGGCGGAGCAGGTCCTCTTGATCGTCGACAAGGAGGATTCGGTGCGGCATAGAAGACCTTTCGGCGGGTGGCGGAGCGCTTTTCTATGCTATCGGCCGCCGCTGGCCGCCACTTGACCTTTATGCAAGTAAGATCAAGAACCTCGCTCGTGGGTTGGGGCACAGCCCCCTTGCCAGTGGACGCGGTCGAGTCACGATTTACTGGGGCGGAGTCGTCGGCCCGGGGACCTGCCGAACCGCGATGGCCTCCACTCGCGTGAAAGCGTCTCCTAAGAGAGAACGGAGGCTTTCGAGCCCGCCGCGCCGCTCGACCACGGTGTTCGTGGGGTCGGAGATTCCCCGCGGGCCTCCTGTGAGCCCCTCCTCCAGCTGGGCGACTTCGCCGCGCAATCGCAGGAGCTGTTGGGGTCCGAGGGCCGGGAGCTCTTCGACTCGGGACAGTGTATGAACGACCGCGTCCAAATCCTCGACCGGGTTCGGTGACCCGAGGAGCACGAACACGAGGGTCCCTTCCGGAGGCGCCATTTCCCACCATTCGGTCGGCTCTTCGGGGCCGCGCCATTCCGTGACGGGGACTTGCCCCGCGTTCTCGTTGAGGATCGTTACGAGAATTCCGTCACCGGTGGCGGGATGCTCGAGTTGGGCGACGATCAGATACTCCGGGGTCGGAAACTCGGCGGTGAGAGCGACCAGATCGCCGGTGGTGAGCGGAGAGGTGTCGGCGGTGAGTCGCGTCGCCGCGGGACTGTCGACGATCTTCTTGTAGATGAGGTCGAGCGTGGCGGAGGGATTCCCCGACTGGGCTTGGTCGGTGCGCCACGGTTGGGTCGCAGCCGCCCAGATCAGACCTGCCCCGAAGGCGAGCATTACGGCGCGCGTGAGCGTGCTGCGCTCGCGACGCGGCGGGGTCGCGACCGACTCCGCCGCCCCGTCGCCAGCCGCCCCGAGGGCGGCGAGGAACGCCTCCGCGCTCGTGAAGCGCTCTCCGCGATCGGGGGCACACGCGCGATCGATGGCGGGCATCGCGTGCGAGATCGCGGTGATCTGTCCTGCGTCTGCGTCCGGCGGGAACGACGGAAACTCGGATGCCGGAGATCCCGACAACATTTCGAACAGCACCCGTCCGAGGCAGTACAGATCGCCATCGGGTCCGACCACCCCTTCGGGAGGTGCGTAGCTCGGAGTGAGGCCGGGGGAGGCGCTGCCGTCCGTGCGTCCGACCAACCCCAGATCGGCGAGCTTCGCGCGGCCATCGACGTAGACGATGTTGGCGGGTTTCACATCACGGTGCAGGAGGCCGAGTGAGTGGAGGTGCGCGAGACCGCGGGCGACATCGATGGCCACCGCGACCGCTTCGGCTTCGGGCAGGTGCCCCCGGCGAGCGAGCTCGCTCTCGAGGGTCCGAGGCTCGTAGTCTTCAGATGCAAAGGTCGGCGCTTGAGAGTAACCCTCGGCGAGTTCCATCACGTAGTAGAAGTGAGTCTCGGTCTCGCCGACGTGGCGGACATCGATCAAGTGAGCATGATCGGTGACCCGTCGCTCGTAGACCCGGATCCCTTCGAACTCGATCTCGGGGTGCGCGTTGCGATCGATGGTCTTCACCGCGCGGTAGACGCCGGTGAGGCTGCGCCCCAACCAGACTTCGCCGAAACCGCCGCGCCCGAGACGCCGGATCAGAGTGAAATCGGGAACGGTCGGCGGTCGTGGTTCGGCCTGGGAATCCGAGGCGGGGGGATTCGGGTGCGGGTTCACGACGACTCTCCCCCCTCGGTCTTTTCTCGTTCTCGCCCCTGGCCGGTGTTCTTCTTCTGGCTGAACGCCGTGGTGCTCTCGATCAGTCGGCGGCGGAGCGATTCGGGGACCTCGTCCCTCGCCTCGCGGAGAAGACCGGCGATCGAAACTCCGAGCTCGAAGTCCGCCATGATCTCGCGGCATGCGGAGCAGGTGGTGAGATGGCTCTCGATCTCTGCGTGAAGCTTCTTCGGCAGAGTCCCCGTGTGGAATCCGTCGAGCATCGCTTCGTTTCCGCACTCGAACGTCCTGCTGTCCTTCTTGGGAGGCCTGCTGTCCTTCTTGGAAGGATCTCTGCGCGCTCTAGCGTTCACGTTCTTGCTCCTCGACCTGTGCTCGCAGGCGCTGAATCACGCGCCGCTTGTTCTGCGAGACCTGGTTCTTCGTAATGCCGAGGGTTTCGGCGACCTTTTCGATCGGCCAACCCTCGAGCGCGAACAACTGAAAGGACTGGAAGGTGCTCGGCTTCACCTGGGGTCGCACCGCATCGAGCGCAACGACCAAGTGTGCTTTCTGCCACTCCCGATCGAACTCCTCGTCGGGATCCTCCGCGTCTTTGTCGGCGACTCCTTCGAGGACGACCGGGTCGACCAACGGTTTCTTCTTCCGGTAGAGATCGATGACACGATTGCCGGTCATCTTCTTGAGGAAGCCCTTGAACGTCCCGCGCGATCGGTCGTAGCGAAACCGCGGGAGAAGACGGAGCAGTTCGAGCATCATTTGCTGCATCAGATCCTCGGCATCGTGCTCGTCGAGACCTCGACGGCGCGCCATGCGGTAGATCAGCGGCGAGTAGATGCGGGCGAATTCCCCAGCGTCACCGTCGGATGCTCTCGCGAGCACGCTCGGCCGCGTGGTCGCTCCGAAATCCGCACAGGCGTTCATGAGGCTGTCCTTTCCGACGTTCGCCGAGAGAAGATCCCGAAGAACGCGTCCTCGACAGGGGTTCGGGCGGGGGGACTACGAATGACACGTCAATTCGAATAGTTTCGGAGCCCGCGCCCGGCCGGAGTGGCGGCTGTGTGGGTTCCGTGTTCCTGGGGGGCATGATAGGCTCGGAGCACCGTCCTGGCTAATGCCGAGGACCCGCTGGGGCTTTCTTCCTCTGAAACTTGTGCCGATCGCGAAACGATCGAGTCATTGGGACGCGCCAGGGGCGAACGTGGGTGCGGTGTGCCCGATGGGGGCGGCCGGTCATTCCAAGAGTTCTGTTCAAAGGTGGGGTGTTCGCAGTGTCGAGGATTGGTCGAGCGAAGCGAGTTGGAGTCGCGGTTCTCTGCGTGGGAGCATTGGTTCTCACTCGAGGCCTCTTCTCAGCTGACCCGCCGACCATCAGCGAACTCCGTCGCCAAGGGCGCTACGCCGAGGCCATCCCTCTCGCGTTGAAAAAGTTCAAGGCGGCCGAGGCATCCTCGGGCCGGGGGAGCTGGGAGGCTCGTGGGGCGCACCGGAGCCTCACCGCCGTCACGAGCTACGCGGCTCTGCCCCAAGAGGCTCGAGCGGATCTTGCCCAAGCGGACAGTCTCGAGTCTACCTTGAGCCGCCTCCTCCAAAACGGGCAGGGCGAGGAAGCGATTGCCGACCTCGAGCGCATGGTCGAGTTGCGCAAGCGACACCTCGGCGAGAATGCCACCGGTGTTCTCACCGCGCAACTGCGCCTCGGTCACGTCATCCAACTCGTCCGTCGAGATTACACAGAGGCCCTCCCCCTCATCGAGAGCGCTGCGCAGGCACTCGCAAAAACGCTGGGGGTCAGCCCGTATGTGGCGACCGGGTGGAGCTACCTCGGTTGGTTGTACAAAGACCTCGGGGATTACCGGAGCGCAGAGCCGCACTACCTCGAGTCGATGCGCATCGTGCGGGAGCTGGATGGAGTCGGCAATCCGAGCGCACGGAATCACGTCAACAATTTCGCGACCTTCCAACGGGTGATCGGTGATCTCGAAGGTGCCGAGCGCACGTTTCGCGAGTTGCACACTCTGGTTCTCGCTGGGGGTCCGAAGCGCGCCAACGAGGCAGCGGTGATCTCTCGCAATCTCGCCGCCACTTTACGCGAGAAGGGGGACGCCGCGGGCGCGGTTCTGCTTCTCGAAGAGGCGCTCTTGGTGCGCGAGCAGGTCTTCGTGCCGGGCCACCCGAAGTTGGCGATCGATCGGCTCGAGCTGGTCGAGGCGCGTCTCGATCTCGACCGGAGTACCAAAGGAAGTGATCTCGACCCCGAGCAGATCTCCAAACAACTGGATGCGATCATCGCAGACTTCGCGGCGGTCGATGATCCCGCGCGTGCGATCGCGCTCACATGCCGCGGTGAGTTGGCCGACAAGATCGCGAAGACCGATCCAGCCCGGACGGATCCAGCCCAGACGGGGGCGAGCTTCTTCGAGGCCGCGCTCGAGTGTGCCCAGGCGGCGAAGGATCCGTTGGAGATCGAAGTCGCGACTCGGGCGGCGCGCTACTTCATCGACCGGGGTGAGGCGGAGCGCGCGAAGGTCTTCGCCGAGCGGGCGATCCACGCTCTCGAGGCCGTGCGAGGCGAGTTTTTCGCAGATCCTCTCGATCGAGCGCGCTTCGCCGGGAAACTGCGCCGACTCGACCCCTACGCGATGCTCGCGCGCTCGAATCTCATCCTGGACAATCCCGCGGCGGCGTTTGCTGCGGTCGAACGGGGACGAGGTCGAGGCCTCTTGGAGCTCTCCGCACTCGCGGTCGCCGCCCGCGAAGAGAACGTCGAGACGTCACCCGAGTTGAAGGCATTTCGCGAGCGTCGGAACGAAGTGGCAGCCCGACGATACACCTTGGATCGCAAGCTTCGAAGCTTGCAAGGAAGCCGAACCTTCTCAGACGTGGATGCCGCCACGGTGACTCGACTGCGCAGAGAGCGTCGCGTCATCGTGGCTCTGGAGCGCGCACTCGAAGGGGAATGGGCGCAGCACCGCGCTGCCCGTGCTCCCCTAGTGGAGCCGTGGGGCGTAGAGAAAATCATCGCTCACCTCGAGGAGGGGGAGATTCTCATCGCTCCGCAACTCATGGCCGGGGCGCCGACCCTCTTCTTGCTCGAGAAGGGGCGTTCAGCCGAGCCGACCGACAAGGGGCCGACCGACAAGGGGCCGACCGACACAGGGCCGACCGACACAGGGCCGACCGACACACGGCCGACCGACAAGG
>CALEHF010000341.1 GCA_937876125.1 uncultured bacterium | reverse complement strand
AGTTCATCCAGCATGTTGAGCTCGCAGCCTGAGCGCTATGTCAGGGTTACACCCTGTCTGAGATATCGAAGGTTCCGTCACTGTTGCAGTCGAGTGCCTCCGCGGGCGCGGCGCACCGCGCACCAAAGGTGAATTGCAGCGACAAGCAGAAGAGATCAGCGATGTCCACATGCCCGTCGTCGTTCGCGTCCCCGAGAATCACGCGCTGGATATCGGGGATCGCTCTCCGAAGTCTTCCTTGGTCATTCGCAATGAGAAGCTCGAGCTCGCCAACATCCCGCTCGTTGAACGCGCCGTCGCCGTTGAAATCCAGATCTCTGAGTGAAACCCGAGGTCTCGCGCCTTGCAGAATGCTGTTCATCTCCCTCACGTCAGCCAGGTCGATCATGCCGTCCGGGTGGGCGTCGCCTCGATAGACGATCGCAGTGACGCTATCGCCAACTTCTTGCGCGCTGAGTGTGCACGTGATGCCTGCCATGGCGGTGGCGAAAACGGTCAGAGAGAGCATAGTTTTGATAGTTTTCATGTCCTTGAATTTCCGGCTGGAGAGTGATGTGGATTCGTTCCGCTGAACGTGGTCCGCGCTGCAAGTCTTCGCACGATTGCGACAGGTTCCGTTTGGGGGCTACCTCCCTCGTTCCCGCAGGTTTTTCGGTGTCGATCCTTTGGCTCTCACTATGGATAGCGGGAGCCGCGGGTGGATCGCACTGGAAATCCTGGTGAGATGTTCCCGGTCGGGGAAGTGGGGGGCGCGTTCTCTCAGACGAGGGGGCGGGATCAGCGGAACTGTGAACCGCCTCCATCACACCCACAACCAATCGGACTCCCCGGCGGCGCCGGCGGCGGCACCGCTCGACCCACGCGTTCCCCCGGCGTTCGGGCGAGGTGACGCTCGATGTCGCGGATCAGCGTCGCGCGGTAGCCATTGCCGATGCGAAGCTGCTTCGCTTCGAACGGCGGACCGAGTTTCGCTGCGACCTCACCGAGCACCCCGTCGATCGCCACCCGCACCGCCGGACTCACAGTTTCGCTCCCCGCTCGGTGGATCAGGCCGTCGACGATGGCGCGCTCCACCACTCGATCCAGCTCGATCTCCAATGCCGTTCGATCCTTCTCGTCCCGCCTCCTGAACCGCTGGCTGAGCGCGGTGAGGAACTCCTCGAGAGTGAGTTGATCCTCGTCGCGGGTCACTTGAGTGACCAATCGAGACAGACGCTCCTCGACGAGCAGTCCCCCGACCACGAGAGCGGTCGCAGTTTCCGCCGCCGAAAGGGGGTCGAAGATCGGGTGACTACGCCCCGTGAACAACTCTGTGCTGCCCAGAGAGCCGGGGGAGCGGGGGACCAGCAGATCGACCACACTCTCGGGGACTCGCAGAAACTCAGGGGACAGCGTGTCGAGCACCGCTTCGAGCGCCCTCCGCTGCCGGTCCCCTGCCACCGCCCGCGGCAGCGGCTGTCCATCGCCCCAGAACACATGACGATACTCCACGCCGCCGATCTCCTTCACCGCCGCCTCCAGCGCATAGCGGTGATGGAAGTAGACCGGCGCGAACACCTCTTCCATGCGGGCGAGAGGCTGCCCCTTCGCCAAGTTTTCTGGCCCAAACCGATCGATGGCGACCCTCCGCACTGCCACAGCGTTCTCGAGCCCCTCGATCGCATCCGCTCCGTCGTCCCAAAGACTCGCCCGCGGATCACTCCCCCCCGCCGAGCGCGCATCCGCATCGGAGAGGAACAGATGCCCCTTCGCCAATCCCTCCTCGACGATCGCCAGGAGCCCCGCCTCCTCCGCCGATTCCTCCCCCCCGAAGTCCGAATAGAGGTAGCGGATCACGTGCCGGTCCCACTCCCCGATTCCCACCCCGTAGGCGTCGGAAACATCGAGTTCACCCGCTTCCGTGACCCCCACCCTCGGCGGCGGATAGTCCATCACCGACGCTCTCCCTTGAGTGCTCGCCGCAAAGTTGTGAGAGAGCCCCAGGGTATGCCCGACCTCATGGGCCGCGAGTTGTCGGATC
This sequence comes from uncultured bacterium, assembly GCA_937876125.1. Classification (GTDB taxonomy): domain Bacteria; phylum Planctomycetota; class UBA8108; order UBA1146; family UBA1146; genus JAFMMO01. The sequence continues at coordinate 1,403 of CALEHF010000341.1, read as the reverse complement.
CGCGCGAGCGCGAGCTCGATCGGATCGTCGGGTGCACCACTCCCGGTTTTCTCCGCACCCACCAACCCCTCGAACAGCAATCGATCCTGCCGCACGCGGAGCGATCCCAAGCTGACATGCCCCTTCAAAATCTCGCCGGTGCGCGGATCGATCATGCTCATCCCATAGGACCAACCGCGGGTCGCTCGGTGCACCCACTGAATCACGTGGTAGCGCACGTCGAGGGGGTGGGCCCCTTCCGGGAGCAGCTCGACCCGGAATGCATCGGGAAACCCAGCCGCCGCAAACGCCTCGGACCACCAACTGGCACCCTCGATCAGCGCGCTCCGGATCGGCTCCGGCGCGCCGCGATCGACGTGATAGGTGATGGTCTCTCCCGCCGCCAAACGATGTCGCGTCGCCGCCCGCACTTCGATCGGGCGGTCGAGCGGCGTCGAATAGTCGCGGTAGCCGATCGAGAACGTTCCGATCCGCGGATCGAACGCACGCGGGCGGTAACCGGGGGCGGGAAGTCGCACGAAAGAAATGTGCTGAATCACACTCACCGCGTCGCCGAGCGGAGCGGTGCTCCGGACTTCACGTCCCGGCGGCCCCGACGTCACGAAGGTCAGAGTGGACTCGAGCTCCACGTTGTCGGGAAAGACCAGCAGCTCACCGATTTCGACCATGCTCCGCCCGAGGTCGAGCGTATAGGTCCCCTGCCCTGCTCGCTCGAGCGCAGCTCCGACGCCATGCCCGTCCCGAAGCAGGAACTCGCGCAAGTCGATGAGTGAACGGCCCGACTCTTCGACCACGATCGCCTCGGTTCCCCAAAGGACCGACGTCGCAAACGACTCCTCTGCCGCTCGACGCTCTGCGGCCTCGCCGTCCTCCGCCCGAAACCGAAGATTGGGGACCTCGAACAGAACGCGCGGTCCCACCCGCCGCACCTGGACCCAGGTCGCCCCCGACATCTGTCCTCGATCGAGCCCGACCGGGTTCGATCCGAGCCCCCTCCTCAATCCATGATTCACGAGAAACTCGAGGCACAGGCCATCCCGCGACACCGGCGCGGGAAGCTCGAGGAGGAACGTGCCCTTCTTTTCATCCACGTGCAGGGTCAAGAGGCCGATGTGACGCTCGAGATCGCGAGTGCGAGACTCGATCGTCTTCGGTTCATCGGGCTCTCCCGGCTCTCGAACGCCGGATCTCTCGGGCCCGGGTTCGACCTGCGTGACGGGTGGAATCTGGCAACTCACAAGGGTAACCAGTAACAAGATGGGGACTCCGTGGAGAGCTCTCCGGATCACGATCTTCCCTTTCGGCGTGGACCTGTTCGGGGGGTAAGCGAGGAGGAGTGTACCCGCCGCGCGTCCGGGATGGCGGCCCACACCGAGGAGGCTGTCCAAGACTGATCAGTACCC
>CALEHF010000340.1 GCA_937876125.1 uncultured bacterium | reverse complement strand
TCGACGTCTTCGGTGATCAGTACGCCCACGATGTTGGAATGAGCCCACGGGTCTATCAACGCTCCGTCGTCGAGCGGCGTCTCTACCCCGACGATCGCTACTGGACGATGATCGGACCGGGGTACTCGCCGTTCCTCGAGCATCCCCCGACCTACCACCGGAGCACCCACCGCTACACGCGACACGGCCCGCGCTACGATTTCCCGGCGAACACTGTGATCTATGGAGCGCTCGGCGGCATCATCGGCCATCAGTCGAGGCACCGCGACAAGGGTATCTTGATCGGCGGCAGCTACGGGCTCCTGCTCGATCTCATGCGCTGGTAGCGAGCTTCCTTCAGAAAGGCTGGCTCGGGACATGCGAACGGGGGGAGTGGGCGACCGCCCACTCCCCCCGTTCCATTTTGGCTGTGCTGTTCTCTTTGGCTGTGCTGTTCTCTTTGGCTGTGCTGTTCTCTTTGGCCGTGCTGTGCTCTTTGGCCGTGCTGTGCCCCGTTTACTCGCCGGTCGGAGTCGGTGGAATCGGTGGAGCCGGCGGAGCCGTTCGGAATTGATCCAGCTGCTTGAAGAGGTTCGTCTCCATCCAAGTCGGGAGTAGGAAGAGCCGCTCGCTCCCGCGGCGGCGGGCGAAGACACCTCGCCGACCCTTGGCCTTGGCGCTCTCTCCCTCCTCTCCGAGTTCGATCACGATCGGCTCCCCGTCGCGAATGAACACCGTCAAGTTCCCCCGCGGATTCTCGAGCCCCGTCTCGGCGAGACGGGCAGGATCGACAACCGTGGCAGCGCGAATCGTGCGGACACTCTTTTGGAGCGAGCGCACAATGTCGAGTTCCGCCTCGAACACCTCTGGCTCGACGACCTTCCAAGTCACCACCGTCGCCGGCTCCCCGGAAGGAGTGGTCGTTTCCTCGGTCACGTGATCGACGACGATCACGCCCGCTTCGGTCTCGATCCGAAATCCGGTGATCTCGATCTGTTCGGGGATCTCGACCACGAGCAAGTTGAGCCACTTCTCGGGGTTCAGCACGTTCCCGAGTTCTGCGCCGAGACGAAGGTTCGGAGTGAGCGAATACACGCCCGCGTCGTCGCCGAATCGCGCGAAGAAGCGATCGAACGCCGCCACCTTGCCGACGGTCAAGATGAACGGAAGTCCTTCTCCCTCACCACGGAGTTCAATCTGGTAGTCGTCTTCGGTGACCGCGAAGGTGGCGTGACTCCGGCTGCTCGCGCCGCGCGGCTCTGCTCCACCGAGTGCGATGAGCATCCCGAGCAGCGATTCGACCTTCTCTGATTCCGCGGGAGTGTCAAACCAGGTCGGCACGATCCACCCGTCCCCCTCGCGCGCCATGACGAAGTCTTCTCCACCGGCGGAGAGATGAACTTCCCGGATTGCGCTCGGGTCGAGAGCGTTCAACTTCTTCAGCGCGGCGGGCGGGGGTGCGATGCCGCGGACTTCATCCTTGGAAGAGGCAAGGAGGAGTCCAGCCGCCACCGCTAGCCAGATGACGAGGAGGAGAAAATCTCGATTGCTGGGCATGGTCTAACCCCCCTCTCGAACAAAACGGGCCTCATACGCTCGCGCCGAGGTTCGACGCAACAGGAACCGGCAAAGGGCGAGCAGGAGGATCGCGATGGGAACGCCGACAATGTTCCCGTAGGAGGCCCACCAACGCTGTGAGCTCGTCGTGTCGTCCAGAGGCCGCGGAATCGGCGCCTTGGCTCGAATTTGCACGAGGTCCTGCCCGAGCGCGAGCGTTTCAACGATCCCTGAGAGAAACGACAGGTTGCTCGACGACTGCCGGTACATCGAGAGCGCGGCGTACTTTCCGATGTCGGCGGATCCGATCACGACTACCCGGCCGGGAGCAGATTCCAACGGAGGAATCAATTCGATCTCAGCCGCGGTCTCGCCCGCGGTCCCCGGGTCCCCGTTCTCATCGAGAAGAGTCGACTTCCAGCGCGGGATCGGATCTCCCGTGCGGAAACGCATGGGAAACTTCCCTTCCAAGAGAGCCGCCAGTACGAACGTCTTCCGGCGCGATGGGTCGCCGGGAACTTCCATCATTCCGCGCTCGACAGTGGGCGTGAAGTGACTCAACCAGGCTTGCTTGTCGGTCGTCGCGAGGGGCGTGAACGTGATTCCGTTCTGCTCGAGAACGAGTGGGTTCGGTTGGAGCGCGGTCGCGAACGGGAAGACGAGCGACGCGAGCCCCTGAGAGAGCGGGCTCTCCTGGTTGAGTCCCCGTCCGCGCACTTGGGGACAGAGCGGGAACGGCAATGCCCGGCGGAATCGAATGCCTTGCTGGCTGCGCACCACTTCGATCGTCCCGCACTCGAGCGAGCTCACCACTTCGCGTCCCATCGAGAGTCCCCACTTCTCGAAGATGGTGTTGAGGCGCGGCTCGAGCGGGCTCAATCCGAGCGTCGATTCCTCGAGACTCCCCGTCGCCGATGACACGAGGAAGATCGTCGGGCGCCCCGTGGCCACCGAGCGATCGATCTCGTACACCTGGCGATCGTTGAGCAGGTGCGGCTCGGCGACAATCAGCAGTTTCGCGTCCCCCGGAATTCCCGATTCCTCGGTCAGATCGATCTGCTCGACTGTGAACTGCTCTTCGAGCACATCGCGCAGCAGCGGCTCATACACATGCATCGTCTGTGGCGGCATGTCGGGGGGGAGCTGGGGGTTCCGTGGGAGTTCGATGACGTCGTCCTTCTTCCCGAGGAAGAATGCCACTTTGGGCTTGTCGGTCGCCGTCATCTTCACAATCCGACTTGCCAGCTCGTACTCGAATCCCTCGAGCCGCTGGTGCACCGGGATGTACTGGGGGTCGCGATCGAGATAACGGATTTCGATCGTCGAGTAGAAGTTCACGTACCCGAAGCTGTCATCTTGGATCGATTGCCCGCGGAGCTCAGGGACCCCCTCACCCGCGAGAGCTTTCTTCTTGTCGTCGGCCCACACCAACTCCTGTCGCTCTTCGGCAGTGGCGGTGAGATCGTTCGTGGCCAGGGCCTCCTCCGTACCTGGGTCGGCAGAATCATCGGGGCCCTCTTCGGAATCTCCGTTGGTTCCCTTGGCCAGTTTCTCCGCTTCGCGTTCCGCTTTCTTCTCCTCGACGAAGTCCTCGATCAGCGTGTACGGATCGACCGCACGCACCTCGACGCGTCCTCCCGAAGTGCGTTCGTACTCTTCGAGGAAGTCGATCGTGTCGCGGCGCAGGTTTTGGAAACCCGCGGGAACGCGTTCAGACGCGAAGTACGTGATCGTGACCTTGTCCTCGATCCGACTGAGGATCCGAGCGGTCTCCGGGGAAATAGTGCTCAGCTTCGCCTCGGTGAGATCGAGACGGCGGTCATGACGATCGGCGACCCGCTGCGTCAAGACGAGCGCTCCGAGGAGGAGCACGGCGAAGACGATCCAACGCATCAAGAATATGTTTCGGCGCATGTCAGCCCCTCCCTTCAGTAACGTTTCCACTCGACTTGGAACACGTTGAGCGCGAGGAAGAAAATCGTCCCCGCGGCGAAGTACACGACGTCGCTCATCGCGAGGACGCCCCTCTCGATGCTGCCGAAGTGCGAAAGTACGCTGAGGCCCTCGATCCAGCGTGCCAAAGTTGCGCTCTCTCCCGAGACGATACCCGCGAGAGTCGGTCCCAAGATGAACGTGAACACCACTCCGACGAACACGCCGATCAGCATCGAAATGACTTGGTTTTCAGAGAGGCTGCTCGCCCAACATCCCAGTGCGATGAAGAACCCACCGAGGAGGAAACTGCCGAGGTAACCGCCGATGATCGGCCCCCAGTCGGGACTCCCCAGCTGCCCGATCGCGATCGGAACCCCGAGCGTGCACACCAAGGCGGCCCCGAGAACGGTCAGGGCCGCGAGGTACTTGCCGAGAACGACGCTGCGCGTGCGCATGGGGAGAGACCCGAGGATCTCCGCCGTGCCCACTCGCAACTCATCCGCCCAGAGGCGCATCGTGATCACCGGTGCGAACACCATCAGGACCAAGGGCATCTGTTGGAAGAAGATGCGCATCTCCGCACGTTCGTTCGCGAAGAAGAGCGAGCCCTTGAACAGGAAGTAGCTGAGTAGTCCGACCAGGATCGCGATGAAGATCGCGGCGATCGGCGTGTCGAAGTACGCCTTCAGCTCCCGCCGGTACACGGTCAGAATTGCCCTCACGACACCACCTCCTCGGTCACGCCCGAGGCTCCGGTGAGCCCGAGATACACTTCTTCGAGAGAGCGTCCCGAACTCTGGATCGAAGTGAGCTTCCCCCCGGCGGCGCGGGCGCGGCGGTCGACCTCTTCCGAGTTTGGGAGTGTCTCCCCCGCGGGGTAGACGCGACGGGTCCCCACTGTCTGGGGTGCGCCGAGGCCGAGAGAAGCGCGAGCGGACTCGGCGATCTCCGTTCCACCCTCGATGACGACCTCCCACGCGTCGGTCAAGTTCGCGGAAGTGAGCGCCTCAGGGCGATCGTCCGCGACCTTGCGACCCGCGTGGATCACCATGATCCGCGTACAGACCGCGGCGATTTCCTGCAGAATGTGAGTGGAGAAGAGGATGGCACGATCCTTGGCGAGCTCCCGCAAGAGTGCCCGGATCTCGACGATCTGCTGCGGGTCGAGACCGTTGGTCGGCTCATCCAGAATCAACACGGGCGGGTCGTGGAGCATCGCTTGGGCGAGGCCGACTCGTTGACGGAACCCCTTCGAAAGCGCACCGGTCGCGCGTCGGCGCATGCGGCCGAGGCCGAGTCGCTCGACGATTTCACCGATCCGCCGCGTCGCATCGGCGCCTCGCATTCCGCGAGCCCGGGCGATGAAGCGCAGATACTCCTCGACCTGCATCTCCCAGTAGAGGGGCAGGCTCTCCGGGAGATAGCCGAACCGGCTCCGCGCCCCCAGCGGATCGACGGTGATGTCGATGCCATCGACGATCGCAGTCCCCCGATCGGGAACCAGCGTGCCGGTAATCATCTTGAGAGTCGTGCTCTTCCCGGCCCCGTTGGGACCGAGGAAGCCGAGGATCTCGCCGCGATGCAGCGAGAATGAAACCTCGGAGACCGCTCGAGTATGTCCAAAGCTCTTCGAAAGCGCTTTCGCTTCGACCTGACCCGAACCCGGGCCGGAGGGGACCTTGTGGTCTCGCTCCGCGCTGGGACTCGGGTCCGGCCCTCTTTGAGGCTCTTGGCCCTCCTCGGAAGGCTGTGGGCTCTCCGTCATCGACCGTTTCCCCTTTCGGTCCGAGATGTCGCGAGTTCCATCACGGTATAGGGACGCAGGCATGGGATTTCAAGGAAACTGCCCCGAAGAGTTTTAGACTCCCACTTTGGCAGAATCCTCCCATCCGAGCCGAAGAG
>CALEHF010000339.1 GCA_937876125.1 uncultured bacterium | reverse complement strand
TCATCCCGGATCATGCGCAGGTTCGGGATGGTGGTGGTGTCGCCATCGTTCTCGAGCCGTTCCACCAGCTCGAGCATCGCGTAGTCGCCCTCCCCCACGCAGACATAATCGAAGTGGTTGTCGGCAGTGACTTCGTCAGGGACCATCGTGCAGTGGACGCCACCGACGACCTGAGGGATGTCGGGGAACGCTTCGCGCATAGCCTTCGACGTCTCGATCGACCACGCGTACTGCTGGCTCATCACCGAGAACCCGATGATCCCCGGGTTGAACTCGCGCACTTGCGCGATCATCTCTTCGTTCGTGGGAACAGGGGCGAGCTTCTCGCAGACGTGAATCAGACCGGTCTCGTGACCGCGGTCCTTCAGCACTCCCGACATCGCGGCGAGGCCGTGGTTCACTCCGGGCGGACAATCGATACTCGGGTAGACGAATAGAACGCGCATTCGCTTCTCCCCCGACCCCACGGGCTTGTGGGATCCCATGCTTGATCTCAAAAACTCCAGCTTGCCCTCAGAGATCCCATCGAAGCGGATCTCGAGACTGGGTTCAACGTGGCGATTCCCGAACGGTCGCGCGCGATGGTCGCGCGCTCCGGCACCCGGGTGGCAAAATGGTACCCAAACGGTCCTGTATGGAAAGGGTCACCTAGAGGATTCGGGGCCGAAAGGGGGCTCATCTGCCGGCGTCGGGAATGCTCGTCTCGCGCCTTTTGACCTCTGTACGGTACTGGACCGGCATTTGGATCGCATCCTCCCAAACCCAGCTCCAAGCGGTGATCACATTGAGGCGCCGGTCCTTCGTGGAGAGCAGATCGAGTCCCTCCGCCCGATCGAGGATCGCCGAGAGGGCATGATCCGCCAGGTGGTAGACCTTCAACTCCTCCTTGTTGAACTCCTTCAGATCGAGATACACCCCCGCGGGGCGCACGGTCCGGACGTCGGTGAGAGCCTGGATGAGGTACGGGACCGCGGCGGGGCCCTGGGTGACCAGGTCCTCCTCGATCTCGTTGAAGGTGCGCGGCTCGTAGGGATCGAGGAGCGCATCGAGGAGCTGGGGGATCTCCGGATTTCCGAGAAGCTCCCCCCGGGTCAGCCTCATCGCCATGTCGGTCGCTGCGCGCCGGCGGATGTCCCTCTTCGCCGCGGTCGGGTCTCGACGTCCATCCATCAGCGGTTCTGGAAACGAGAACGACTCGATTTTCGGCTCTTTACTGCGTTTCCCCTTCTCTCCCCGATCGGTCACCGTGCAGTCGAACCGTGCGTGCCATTGGTGCTGCAGGTGCTGTTCGACCCCTCCGAGCGTCATGGTGGTGTGGCGGAAATAGGTGCAGGTGAGGGTTCCCTCGACGAGGAATCGAGCCTTTCCCTTCGGGGCGAGACGATATCCGTGCTGAAGGAGAGAACGGGTGATGAGGAGGTCCGCGATGTTGACCTGGGTCGTTTCGCCGTCGAGCGTCTCGGCGAGAACGATCGCGATCGTGCCGCGATCGAGAGCTGGAGCAGGCCCTTTCTCCTCACCGCAGCCGGCAAGAGTCGCCGCGAGAATCGCGCCCCAGAGGACCAAGACACCGCTCGAGCGGAGACTGGCTGGTGATTTGAGCTCGCGCATTCGCGACAAGAGCTTCGAATTCAGTCCTCGCACCCGTATTCTCCTCTGCTCAAGATCGACCGCTCCACAGCTCGACTGCTGAACAGCAGATCTCTACTGATCGTCTCGCACCCCGTCTCGCACGCCATCTCCAGGCCTGCCAGAGCCTCGGGAGGACGAGCACTCAGCCCCCTGCCCCGCGCGGAAAGGTCTCGCATGGAACGCGCCCGCGTCCCTTTCGTCAAGATGCACGGCCTCGGCAACGACTATGTCTATCTCGACGAGCGCGAGGTGGAGGTCCCCGATCCGGGTCCCTGGTCGGTAATCCTCTCCGATCGCCACCGGGGAATCGGTTCGGATGGGGTGATTGTGCTCCGCCGCGACCCCGCCTGCCCGGTGCGCATGGAGATGGTGAATTCTGACGGCAGCGCCTCGGCGATGTGCGGAAACGGGATCCGCTGCGTGGCGCGTCTCGCGCGCGAGCGGGGCTACGCGACGGAAGATATGTTCGAGATCGCCGTCGACCAGGGGCGTTGCGCGGCGCGAATCCTTCGCGACGGCGAGACGATCTCGGCGGTCTCCATCGATCTCGGAGTGCCCAAAATCGATGCGCTCGAACTGATCGAGGTTGGCGGCGAGCCCTTTGGTGGGATTGCGATCGACCTCGGCAACCCGCACTTCGTGCACCGGTTCGAAGGGTCCGACCTTTCGGCGTTCCCGCTCGGAGAGATCGGCCCCTTGGTCGAGCATCACGGCCGCTTCCCCCACCGCACGAATCTCGGAATCGCGCATGTTCTCGATCGCGGTCGGATCGACCTGCGGGTGTGGGAACGGGGCGCCGGCGAGACTCAGGCGTGTGGGTCAGGCGCGACCGCTGCGGCGTGCGCGATGCGATCGGTCGGGGCGGTGGGTGACCAGGTCGAGGTGCGCGTGCTCGGGGGAGAGTTACAGATCACCTTCGACGACGCGGGACATGTGTGGATGACGGGCGCTGCGGAGGAGAGTTTCCGGGGAGCGTTCGATCGGTCCCTAGTGGAGCCTGCGACGCGCACCGCTTGATTCCGGAGACTGCCTGAAGCGGAGAGCGCAGTCAGTCGATCTCAACGCCCGGAGCGCCGGTCACTTCGCCGATCGTGAACACAGTCTCTCCCGCGGCGGTCAAGGTTTGCGAAATCTCGTCCGCGCGGGCGCTCTCAACGATCATCACGAGTCCGACTCCCTGGTTGAACACGCGATCCATCTCCGCGATCGCAATGCGGCCCCGCTCCTCGATGAGCGAGAAGATCGGCGGGCGCGTCCACGCCGAACGATGGATCCGCACTCCGAGCCCCTCGGGGAGCACCCGCGGGATGTTCTCGACCAGTCCACCGCCGGTGATGTGCGCCATCGCGTGGACCCCACCGGGGTGCGCTTCGATCGCAGCGAGCACTGGCTTCACATAGATCCGGGTCGGGGTGAGGAGCACTTCGGCGAGAGTCTTTTCGAATCCTGGGGCCGGGGCATCGAGGGGAAGCGAATCGTCTCCTTCGAGGAGTGCAGCCCGCACGAGCGAAAATCCGTTCGAGTGCACACCGCTCGAAGCGAGGCCGAGGACCGTATCGCCGGCCCCCACCGCACTGCCATCGATCACTTGATCGCGCTCGAGAACCCCCACCGAGAACCCCGCCAGGTCGTACTCCTTCGGGCGATAGAATCCCGGCATCTCGGCGGTTTCTCCTCCGAGAAGCGCACACCCCGCCTGCTTGCACCCCTCGGCGATCCCGCGCACGATCCCTTCGATCGCACCGGGGTCGACGGCGCCGGTCGCAAGGTAGTCGAGAAAGAAGAGCGGGCGAGCTCCCGGCACGAGGATGTCGTTCACGCACATGGCGACGAGATCGATCCCGACGGTGTCGTGGATTCCGGCCGCGAACGCGACTTTGAGTTTGGTGCCGACGCCATCGGTCGCGCCGATCAGAACCGGGTCGCGGTAGCCGGCCCCGAGGGCGAACATGCCGCCAAAGCCGCCGTGAGATCCACCGAGCACTTCCGGGCCGTGCGTGCCGATGACGTGCTGCTTGATGCGATCGACCACTTCATTGCCAGCGTCGATATCGACGCCGGCCCCGCGATAGGTCAGTCCTTCACGCTTGTCCGCGGCCACCGACCGCCTCCTCTCGCTCGAGCTCCCAGATCCACTTCTCATCGAGATCTGCGCGTCGCAAACGCCGGCGCGCCCGGCGCGCCCGACGTCGATACCCCGCCTCGGTCGAGAGTTGCCAATCGAGGAAGAGCAGATCGATGTCGTGGGCATCGTGCTTCAGACCTCCCCCCACCGCACCGAGCGCGTCCTCGAGTTTTCCCTTGAGGTATGCGTCGTGGGCAGCGGTGAGTGCGCCGTCGGTCGCGTGCCGTTTCCGCTCTCTTCGCTTCCGGGAGGTGAGTCGCCACGTCCAAACGATCGAAATCAAGATCGAAGCGACCCCGACCGAGAAACTCGCGAGTTCGACGTTCGCCACCCCGAGCCCCTCGAGGGGTCCGAGGTCTTCAACTTCGAGGAAGAAGCGCGCATAGAGAGCGAGGTTCCACGCCGCCGCACCCACGACGAGCAGAAGCGCCCCTCCCAGCAATCGCCCGAGCGCGATGGCGGAAGCGCCAGGTATGAGGGAGAGCAACAACCAGATTGAGCGCAAATGAACCTCCCGGGTGAGCGATTCTCGCCCCCCGCGCCTCGCGAAGGAAGGGAATGTGGGTGCTTCGCACCGGACTCTCGTCGCCTGGATCCCGTGCGCGTCGATCTCCTTGCTGTCGACGGCTCCACAGTCGAGGATGGGCGCCATGATCAGCCACCCGACTTCCCCCGACTCTCCTGACGGCGATGTTCGTGATCGCGCTCCCCTCGAAGCAGATCTTTTCGAAGCGCGCACCCGCCGGCTCCTCGATGCGGTGGGAAACCGCCTGGAGGAGGCGCTGCGAGTCGTCGAGGATCAACTCCGGTTCCGCCACGGCCTTCATGCCGCCCCGCGAGCGTGGCGTGAACTCCGTCACGAGGCCGCCGCGCTCAGACGATCGATGACCGGCGCGCACCCGCTCCCTCTCTCTCGCGATGTGGCGAGCGACCCTGGCCATCCCGGGCGCACGCCCCAGGTCACTCCGCACCTCGGGCCCGACGCCGTTCTGCAAGCAAACGTCGCCCGCGCTCGAGAGGCGATCCGCTCCCTCGAAGAGGAGTACCGAAGGATTGACCCACAGGCGGGGCGCTCGGCGGAGCGCCTGCGCTACCGGATTTACGCTCACGAGAGCGCCGCTCTTGGATTCTTGGCGCGCAGAGAGAAACTCGCCACCGCGCGACTGTACGTGCTGGTTACCTCTCACCTTGCCAAAGGAACCGCGGAGCAAGTGACCCAGAGCGCCCTCGAGGGTGGCGCTCAGGTGATTCAGTTACGTGAGAAGGAGATGGAGGGGCGCGAGTTCTTGGCGCTCGCGGAACGGCTGCGGGCGCTCACGCACGCGGCGGGGGCAGTCCTCATCATCAATGATCGGGTGGAGATCGCTGCGCTTTCTGGCGCGGACGGGGTTCACCTCGGCCAAGGGGACATTCTGCCCCTCGCCGCCCGACGCATTCTCGGGCCCGATGCCATCATCGGACTCTCGACTCACGAGCCCGCCGAAGCCGCACGAGCCGCGGTCGAAGGCGCTGACTACATCGGAGTCGGCCCGATCCATCTCACGAAGACCAAGGAGCATCGAGAGGCGGTCGGCCTGGGATACATCGCTGCCGCCAAAGAAGTGAGCGACCTCCCCGCATTCGCGATCGGGAGTGTCACGCGCAAGACCATCGACAGTGTCTTGGAGGCGGGCGCGGAGAGAGTCGCGATCTGCACCGGTGTCATCGCGGAAGAGGATGTTCGCGCCGCGGCGGAGTTCTATCGCACGCGTCTCGATGCGCACGCCCGAGAGAGGTCGGGGGTCGAGTAGACTGCGCCACGTCCAAAGTCAAGAGGCATGCGGTGGAGAGCGAAATGACCGTTTCGAGAAGAGACTTGTCACCTCGCGCATCACTCGCTAGGGTTCGCTCTCTCGAGCGAAGAGCGGCGAGCAAGGTCGACTCGATCGAGACAGCTGAACGCGATTTGACTGCGACACAGATGGACTGCGACACAGATGGATCAAATGCGTTTCCCGGATCGGTGCCGGGGTCCGGGGAAATGCCCCGGGTCCGGGAATCGTTTTTGGCGGACCCGAATATCGGGTCCGTTTTTTTTGATTCTGTCGCTCTTTCCTTTGCGAGACTGGGTTTCCCTTGGCAAGACTGGCTTTCCCTTTGCGAGTTTGGGGAACGCCTGAGCGTAGCGAGGGGTTGGACTCCACCCTTATCCCCGCCCCGCTCTCTCGAATCGAGGTCGCATGCTCTCGGATGAATCCAAGCCATCCGCCGGGGCAGATCCCTCACCCGAGCCTCTCGTAGAATCCTCCTCCAAGCCCCCTCTCGCCCCGCTGAAGCGCCCCGGACCCATCCGTCGACTGTATGACTGGGTCCTCCACTGGGCATACACGCCCTACGGCGCGCCGGCGCTCGCGGTCATCAGTTTTTGCGAGTCGTCGTTCTTCCCGATCCCCCCCGATCCCCTCCTCATGGCGATGGGGATCTCCCGCCCCGAGCGCGCGGTGAGGTACGGGGTCCTCTGCACGATCGGGTCGGTCCTCGGCGGTCTTCTCGGATACGCGATCGGGGTCTACCTGTTCGATGCGATCGGCCTGCCCATTCTCGAGGCATACGGCCTCGAAACGAAGTTCGAGGAGCTGAAAGGTGAATTCGCAAAAGCGGGTTTCATCGCAGTCCTCATCGCCGCCCTCACCCCGGTGCCCTACAAGGTGTTCACCATCGCGTCGGGGTGCGCGGGACTCTCGATCCCGATCTTCGTATCCGCGTCACTTCTCGGGCGCGGACTCCGATTCATCACGGAGGCGTGGCTGGTCGGTCACTTCGGCGAACCGATCCGGGGATTCATCGACCGCTGGTTCACCTGGCTGGCGTGGGGATTCATCGCGGTCGGACTCGGCGGATTCCTGCTCTTGAAGGTACTTTTCGG
>CALEHF010000338.1 GCA_937876125.1 uncultured bacterium | reverse complement strand
GCTCAGCCCGCCCCCCAGACGCGCTCTGGCTGCGGGGTGGGGGAGGCGAGGAGGAACTCTGCGGTGGTCTCGAATCCCGTCGCGATCTGACCGGCGCTCAGTCGACGCTCTCCGCTCTCGACGATCGCGCCGCTGACCTGCGTACCCCAAGAATCGAAGACAACAAGGGTGACGGGATCGCTGAGCGGTGCCGTTGGCAAGATGCCATCGCTCGAAGAAGACGACTCGAGATTCCGCCCTCCGGCGCCGGCCGCCGGGGAGCGGTGTCGGGCGACTTCGGGCACAGTCGAACTCTCGGCGGAGAAGACCGCACCGAACCGATGCTCTCCCCAGACATCCGAGCTCTTCGGGTCCGCGAGCCCCCCGCCACCGAAGCTCGGGTCGCCGATGCCGAGGAAGATGAGGAACAGGGCGATCATGAGGGGCGCGGCGACTCCGATCCAGAGGCGAGATGACGATGCAGGGAGCGCGGTGGATCTGACCCGATCGACTGCCGCTTCCGCCAATAGCCCAGTCTCCCAAAGAGACGCCGCATCGACTCCGGGCCAGTCCGCGATGAGAAGGAGTGCGATCAACCCCCGACGACCGCGGCGTTCGAATCGATCGCGCAGCTCATCGAGGCCACGCTTCAGGCGGACGCGAACCGTCGCAGCTGGTATCCCCTCCGCCAACGCGATCTCATTCGGAGAGAGGTCGTCGTAAAAGCGGAGGATCAGCGTCGATCGATACGGCTCACGCAATTCGAGGAGAGCATGCGTCAGCTCGAGGCGCAATTCGAGGAGGTCGCTCGCACTCGGCTCCGAGGCTGGCTCCGATTCGCGCCGGGCGACGCGCTCTTCACGCGCGACGCGGCGTCCCTCCTTGCGCGCCTGCATCCGAACGACGTTGCGGAGCACTTGCGACAACCAGGCGCCGAGGGGGGCTTCCCGGGGAGGTCGGTTGAGTGCTGCGATGTAGGTCTCCTGCAAAACGTCTTCGGCGAGATGCTCATCGTGCACGAGGGCACGCGCCATCGGCCGAAGCCACTGGGAGTGCTCGAGGAGACGGTCGAGATCGGGGGCAGCCACGGAGTCCCTTCCTGGGGCGCGAGCGAGGACGAAGATATCCGTCCCAAGGAGAGAATGCCGCCGACCGGTGATTTGTTTCAGCCATTTCGAGAAAGAGGCGAATTGCTCGAAAATGAGCCCCACGAGCTGTTTCTCGCCTCCCCGCGTGGCCGGAGGGTTTTTGAAAGCTGCGGAAACGGATCGATCCTCGGCGGCAATCTCGAGGTAAGGCGGCAGCGCTCGCCCGCCCTGACACCTCCTCCGAAAGGGGATCGCATGTTCGATCGGATGCGCATACGCCCGCTGGGTTCCAGCGCCATGTTCTCGACGATCTGTCTCTGTGCCGTCGGTTTCGCCGCACCGCTCTTCGCTCAAGTCACTCTCGTACCGATCGAAACGATCAACGTCAGCGCCCCGGCCCCGGCGCTGGGCGGGACCTTCTTCGCACTCGAAGACATGACCGGCGATGGGCGAGACGATCTGATCGTCACGAACGGCGCAGACATCGAAGTCTACGCCGAGTCCGCCGGTACCTACTCCTTGGTCGGAACCCTCACGCTTCCTGCGGTAACCGCGACCGGCACGGGTGGGGGCCCCGGAGGCAACCCCGGCGGTGGGCCGGGCGGGACTGGAACGGGGGGAATCCCCGGAACCATCAACTCCCCGATCGGCTTCCTCGGCACGACGGCGGACCTCGATGGTGACGGCGACATCGATGTCATCATCCGCTTCTCTGGCGGGTACGAAATCGTTCTCGGCAACGGCCTCGGTTCCCTGACGCACGGTGGCACATTCGATGGCGTGAACGATACCGGCGAAGTGCTCGTCGGCGACTTCAACGGCGACACCAACGCTGACATCGCCACCGTCCAAGGGGGACTTTCCCCGATCATGGGGCTGAGCGCGGTGGTCGCAATTCGTCTCGGGGATGGGGCGGGTAACTTCCAAGCTCCCATCGTCAATGACCTCGTCGGAGTGGGCACCTTCTCTGGAACCGTGATCGATCTCGACGAGAACGGTCGCGACGATTTCGTCCTCTCCGGGCTCGCCGAGCTGGTCTTTGCGTTCACCGACGCGACCGGCACCATCACGGCGACGAACACCTATCCCGCGGGTGCAGGCGATGCCCCGCAAGAGCTCGAAACCGTCGATTTGAACGGTGACGGCCACGATGATGTGATCTTCGCGTGCCCGGTGATGAACCGGGTGGGCGTGCTTGTTCAAGACGGAACCGGGTCGCTCGGAACACTCACCGAGCACGTCTTCTTCGGTTCACCGCTGTCGGTCGAAACCGGTGATCTCGACGGCGACCTCGCCCTCGACCTCGTGATCAGTTCGACGAGCGGCCTCGAGTACTCGCTCGGCGATGGGCTCGGCGCGTTCGGAGCCGCGACCGTCCAGCCGCTCGGGAATTCGTTCGCTCGGATCGCGGTCGGCGACTTGAACATCGATACCCTCGCCGACGTCGCAGTCCTCTCGGGAACCACGGTGACACTGCTCGGGAACGCGACGACCACCACTTCGCCCATCACCGCGCCGTTCTGTCGCGGGGATGCGTCGAGTGATGGCAGAGTTGACGTCGGTGACGGGATTCGGATTCTCGGGTACCTGTTCATCTCTGGCGCTCCGCCGATCGTCTGCATGGATAGCGCAGACGCGAACGACGACGGTGACGTGGACCTCGCGGATGCGATCCACTTGCTCAACTTCCTCTTCGTCGCGGGATCCGATGTCGTGCCGGCGCCGGGGGTCTCGACGTGTGGGGCCGATCCGAGTGCCGATGCCCTCGACTGCCCGTCGAGTGTTTGTCCCTAACGTTGTGTTTCAACGAGAAGAGCAGACCCCGTCCGGCGAGAGCCGGGCGGGGTCGTTTCGATGCCGGTGGGAGGGGTCTCGCAGCCGTGCGCACTTGACACAGGGACGTCCGATAATCCACAATCCCTGCCTCTGGGGGCTGCCTGCTGGCTATTTGCGGCAGGTCAAGCGGGGCGGGTCATCATCGAGGCGAGTCTGCCGAGCGGCAGCTGAGCCCATGGGCAGAGGGCCGAGCCGGTCCATCTGTGCGCTGATGGCGAGCATGGGGGAGTGCACGTTGAACCGACGGATCCGTATCCTTTCCCTCTGGGGGCTGGGGTGCATCCTGGCGTTCGGGTCGGTGGGAGACACCCAGACCCCGAATGGCGGGCTGCCCCCGTGGAGTCTCGAGACTCCGAATGACGTCGACGTATTGCAAGTCGCCATCACTTCTACGCTGAGCCGCTGGACCGATGCGCTCGACGCGCAGCTGGTGTTGCGGGACCTGACCTTCCGCCCCGTGCTGACGACCTCGACCACGCGGGTGTACATCGGAAGTGTGCGGTCCGAGCCCAGATCGCTCGTCACCCCGCGATCCATTTTTGGGCCGCCGCCAGTTTTCGGGCAGCCCCCCGCTCCCGCGGCTTCCTTCTCGGTTCAAGCCTCTGCGCAGCCCGGCCTCCACGAGCTCGGTTACGTGCACGTCCTCGGAAGTGGCTGCCAGATCCCGCCCGACCAAGTTTTTGCCTCCTTCGGCCGACAATCCGCCGCCGCCGCCACTCCTCAGAACCTCATTTCGAATCGGGCACAACTCGAGAACTTGATCTTCGTGCTCGAAGGCCTGGCGGGCCATTCGACCGATCCGGCGCTCCAGTCGCTCAATGCTTGGTTCGGAGTTCAGGTCGACACTCGGCTCGAAAACTTCCGCCTCTCCCAACATGGAGACAACTTCAGCGTCGAGCTCTTCTTTCGATCGACGAACTCGAGCTACTCGAGTGCTCTAGTGATGGCAGTGCACTCGCATCGGCTCCCTTCGGGTGACTTCGATCAGGTCGTGGTCAAATGAAGTCACCACGACAAGACGACCTTCGCGCGCAAGTTCTCCTCTCGGCGATGCGTGTGCCTTCCTTGTCCCTGGCTCTCGACCAGACTGCGATCCTCGACCCCTCCGCCGATCGAACCGATCTCGATCGACTTCGCGAGATCGTCAATTTCGAGGCCGTGGAGGGCACGCTCGCGTTCTCCGATCGGGTTCAGACTCTCAAGAACAAGCTCGGCGAGCATTGGGCGGAGCTCGGCGTGCTCGGGCGCCTCTTCTTCGTCAACATCGAAGCGCCGGTCGAGGAATACAGTCGCGTGGAGAGCGCGCTGACCGACCATCTCAGGAACGATAGCTACTGCTGGACGGCGCTCCGGACTCTGCAGAGCGATGCGGCGTGCCATCGCGGCGAGATCAGCCTGTCTCAGTTCTACGTCCGCGACGTCGAGCAGCGCATCAAAGAGACGGAGCACCCTCTCATCGCCGAATTGTGTCAAGCGATGGCAAAGCACTCGAGCGGCCTCCTCGAGCAGTCGCTCGGAGACTACAACCGAGCCCTCGAAGACTACAACGAGTCGGCCAAGCTCTCACGAAAGCATGGACTCCGCCTCGCGCCGATCGCGGCGATGGACCTTGCGGGTCTGTACTGGGCGAGTGGTCAATACCGGGTTGCCCTCGAGCTGCACACCGACCCCGAGCATCGAGCGGATGCGTTGTCGACTCTTGGGCCGGGTTGGATGATCCGCTCGCATCTCTCCGCCGCCAAGTGCGCGATCGATTGCGACGAGTATCTGATCGCCGACAAAGAACTCCGCGCGTCCGAGCAACTCCTCAGAGAGACCGAGCGTCTTCACCCGATGCTGAAGGGATACCAGCTCCTCCGCAAAGGAGAGCTGCTCCTCAAGTCGGTGAAGGGCAAGGACCCGCGCGGGTTTGATCTCTTGGAGGAAGCGTGCCAGTACTTCGAGTCGATGGATCCCGTCTTCTACACGGGGCTGATCGATGCGAAGATCTCGATCACGCAGTACGCGATCAGCACGGCCGATCACCCGCGGATGTTCGGCGTGCTCCACAGCATCTTTGCTGAAGCGGAAGAGAAGGGGTGCCTCGAGGCGCGCGCGCGCTGCTTGGTCTTCGAATCGAGCCTGTTCGTCTCCGAAAACCCGCCCTTGCGTACCGCGTTCGACGATCTCGTCGCGCGTCTACACCTGATCAATAACCCGGCGCTCCTCATGCAAGCGCTCGCGAACCTGTTCACCTATTCGCTCCGCTATCTCGCCGAACCGGACCAGGCGTTCCTCATGGCGCGACTCCGCAACCTGCAAAAGGTGCTCGACAAGAGTTGCTACCAAGACCTGTACGAGACCTTCATCGAGATGCGCTACTCGTGGGCGATCGAGAACCGCTTGGCAGAGTTTCTCGAGGGAGATGAGCAGCTCTACGGGGGGGACCGGGACGCGGCGAGGTAGGGTTGGGTCCGGTGCGATCGACCCACAGTACCACTACTCAGACGATCGAGAGTCGAAGCCAATCGGTGCCCTTCCCTGCAGAATTACTCTCCGATGACTGCGGTGGTGTTTGGCAGCAGGCCTTGGATGGTCTCCTCGCCAGCGGCGGGCCGAGCGCAGCGCCCGCTCTGCGCGCAGCTATTTCTGCCCAAACTCCAGGCGACACGAAATCGAAATGACTTTTTCAACAGGCTGCTCAGGGATCGACGCGTTTGAACACACGCTCCCGTGCGCCCGCGCCTCAATCGCGACTGTTGGTCAAGCACCAACGGAAAGAGGGCGCCCGTGAATCACTTCACGCGCGCCCTCAAGATAACTCGATCAAACTTCTGCCTCCTTACCGTGTTGTTCGGACACAAATGTAGAAGTCGTCGCAGGGGAGATAACCGCCACGCAGCTCGGTCGGATCCACGCCACAGTCCGGGAACGGCTTGGGCGGCGGCGGCATGCGACCTCCACCAAAGAGATAGTTGGCGGTGTAGATGGCGTCCGAGATATCGACCGTGCCATCATCGTTCGCATCATGAGCTGCCAGGCAGTGGGGGTTTTCATGCCCACGCACCCCGAACAAGAACCCCAGGCTGTCGACCATGTCTGCGATATTGACCGTTCCGTCAATGTTCGCATCCCCGCGAATGAAGCTCATGTTCCCGTAGAAGTCGTTCCTTGTGTCGACCGCACTCGTCCAGCCACAGAGGCTGACGACGAGCACCGATACTACGAAGGTCAAGGCCGCAGTTTTCATGACTCGTTCCTCTCGTCACGGTTCCAAATGCTCCTCCTTCCTCAGGATCGAAGCCCCTAAGCTGCCTCTCCCGTTTGAGAGAGGTTATGCCACAGCATACAGTATTGATATGCAAAAACCGTTCCTCTGAGGAGGTGGCGAGGGCTCCGGCGCCAACTCGGCTTCGCGCCGACGGTTAGCCCTTTCATGATGGGGCGACTCGCCGGAAGAACGTGTCGATGTCGAGAATCAAGCGTTGCGGTCTTTCAGACCTGCGAACTGAATGACGCAGAAGCTCGATCTTTTTGCGACAGGTGCGCGCCCTCTCTTCCGGTCCGAGGCCAACGGATTGCGGAATCGCCCGAGCCAGTCTGCAGGTCTTCGTCATCGGTGGCGGGTTCGGCCATGACGGCATGACCGTCGGCACCATCTTGTTGCTGGATCTGGTCGGGGGCGGGCAGGTCGGGAGATGGACTTCCGCCGCGGGAACACCAACCAAGAGAGCCCCTTTGACATCGCTGACGCGATCGAGCTCCTGGGGCTCTTGTTCTCCGGTGGTGAGCCGCTGT
>CALEHF010000337.1 GCA_937876125.1 uncultured bacterium | reverse complement strand
CGCTTGTCGTACTCGCGACTGCGGTGGGGAAAGTCCACCGTCCCGGGGAGATGATCGAGATGTGGGTACACCACTGCGCCGGAGACCGGTTTTCCGGTGCTCTTCTCGAAGACCGTGAACTTCGCCTCGATACCGGGGGAAAGTGCGATCACCTCACCCACGACGCGCTCTCCCTCCGCGACAGGAACGGTCCAACGGTCGCTGCGGGCGTACCCGTCTTTGTAGCTCCACAGCCAGTAGGTGCCGGGCTTCAGTCCACCGAAGTAGAACGAGCCGTCCTCCTCTTCGGACGCGCGGATCACCGGATCCGACCATCCGTTCGGACCCACATCACGCTGCAGGGCGGTCAGTGAGCCGAGAATCGGTTCGCCGGTCGCCGCATCGACCACCTGGGCGAGGATCGAAGTCTCGTACGGGATCGTGATGACCCAGGCATTTTCCTTCGAGGATCCAGGACTCGTTGCCACGGAAGGCTCTGGGGCGGGATCTCCTTCAGGCACGTCGGCTTCATTCGCGAGCGCGCTCTCTACCGACCACGAAGCGACTTGGCTCCCATAGCGCACGGCGGTCGCTGTCGCGGTCCAACCACTCCAATCGGTGGGAACACGCAGGGTCGCGACCCCCTCGGCGTCGGTGCCCCCGCGGCGAATCTCCCGCCCGTCTGCCTCCAACGCATCCGCGAGCGGGGTATCCCCTTCGACCAAGGCGATCGTCGCGTTCTCGACTGGAACCCCTTCAAGATCGAGAACGAGGATCGAGAGATCTCGAAGAGACGTGTCGGTGAACGACTCCAACCCCTCGACGACGTCCGCGCGTTCGCGCGCCGATGCGTCGGTCCCCGCCAGTGCATCCTCTCCCCGCGTCACAGTCGTCCCGACGCCACTCGCGACCGTCGCGGAGTCTCCTTCTTCGAGAGTCGTGCTCTCTCCGTTGTGAATGAGCTCTACCGGGTCGTCCCCGGTAGAGAGAACGATCACCGTAACGATGAGCGCGATGCCGAGGCCCGCGCCGATCAGCTTTCCGTTCATGTCGGATCCTTCCGTCAGTCCGTGATCTCGACTCCCTGATTCGCTCTTTCCCGGGAAGCCGGAGTCGCCTTCACGAGGTACGAGGGAAGAGAGTTCTTCGACACGGATTCGCACCCGTGATTCGGTGGCTTGGATAGTGAGAAGCGGCGTCGCGAGAGTCGCGAAGACGCCATCCGGCGTCTCCCACTCCCCGCTGCCCCTTTCGAGGCGAAGGCCCGTTCCCTCGACTTCGATCTGCCCGTCGGTGAATGCAAAGCGTTCCCGACGCGACGAGAGGAGTTCGATCTCTCCCGGGGAAACCAACAGCTCATCCCCGACCTGGAGACTCTCGATGTTGCCGAGTGGCGCCCATGCGATCTGTCCCGCGCTGCGCCACTCTGGCGATCCGCTGCGAGCGGCGACGCGGAACTCTCCTCGGGTTTCGGGAACAACCCGATCTTGTACAAAGAGCAGCCCCAGAGTGATGGCGAGGAGAACAGCGGCCGCGAGCGGGGCGAAGCGCAGCTGGAGGCGACGCGCGCGTTCTCGCCGCACGACTCGCGGGAGCTCGTTCAACATCGCTTGCCGCCAGCGAGCCGATGCGAGAGCGGAGGGCTCGGGGGGGCGATCGGAGCTCGCGAGGAGCCGGGCGATGTTCGATTCCACCACTCGATCGTGGTGATCGTTCGGTTCAAGCATGGCCCCAACCTCCTCTGAACTTGCCCGCGAGCAACTCGAAGGTCTTTTGGAAAGCGCTGCGCGCGCGGCCGAGAGTCGATTCGACCGCCTTCAGGGAACCGGTGCGACGACGCGCCATTTCTTCGACCGAGAGAGATTCGACGTACTTCTCGCGGAGCAGGTCTTGGTAGTGAGGAGGCAAGCTCGCCATCGTCGCGCCGACCAAGTCTTCGGTCTCCTCCCGCTCGAGAATCTCCTGGGGGAGCTCGCCGGCGCTCAGGTCACCGAGGATCCGATCGATCTCCGAATCGAACTCGTCGAGCAGGTCAGAGATCCGCTCTCGCGAAACGCTGCGCCTTCGTCGGGAGATGTGATGCTTCGCGATCCCCTGCAGCCAAGTCTGAAGCGCCGATCGCCCCTCGAACCGATGCAGCCCTTCGAGCGCGGACAGGTAGGTCTCTTGGACGACCTCCTCAGTGTCGGGCACCGAACCTCCGAGACGGAAGTAGACGAAGCGGTAGAGCGGCTGCGCAGTGCGGGTGTGGAGGGAGTCGAGCGCAGTTCGATCGCCAGCGAGGATCGCCTCGACGAGCGCGCGCTCTTGATTCCGATCCTTCTCCGCCACAGACGCCACCTTTCCCTCCCGGAATCGGCCCGGGAAGATCCCCGATCCTCACTATTGGTGCCCCGAACACGCAAAATCCTTCGCGGAAATCTCGAAAACTTCGAATGGGGGCGGGAATCGGTCTCAAAGGACGGTCAGAAACGCCTCGAGGAGCCCCTTGGGAGCATCGATGTGGACCCAATGCCCCGCGGTGGGGAGTTCGTGGAGAGTGAGGATCTCCGCCTGGCTCGCGTGCTCTAGGCGCTCGCGTGCGCCGGCGGAGAGTACGTCGGAGCGGCCACCGACGACGGCGTGAACCGGCGGATGACCCGCTTCGAGTCGAGGCCACAGGTCGACCGAATGGAAGTCTTCGAGAATCTCCTCGATCGCGTCGAGATCGATCTCTAGGTGCAGTTCATCGGACACTCGCACCAGGTTTTTTCCGAGCCAGCCGGCGAGAGAACCAGCGAAACCGCGCGCGACCAACTGCTCGGTGAATGCCTCACGAGATTCGAACCGACGCGGCAGTTCGCGGAGCGCCGCGATCACCCGAAGCACGAGCGACCGCCCCGCACCAGCGGGGCGCACCCCCGGATCGGCATCGAGGAGCCAAATCGTCTCGGGGGGGGTGGCCAGCTCTTCCGCGACGAGGAAGGCGACCTTCGAACCGAAGGAGTGGCCGCTCACCGCGATCGGATCGATCCCCTCTTCGGCGAGGGCGTGGACAACGTCGAGCGCGGCAGCGTGAACGGTGTGGGGGGGCGATCCGGAGGCAGAACGTCCGTGGAGACGCAAATCGACGAGGAGAGCACCGAGGTCGGGGCGCGCTTCCACCAGGCGACGGGCGAACCCCGCCCAGTTTGCACCACTCCCCAAGATCCCGTGGAGAAACACAACAAAGCGCTCGGGGGGCGAGTCGCCTACGATCTTGACCCGATGGAGCAACGAGCGATCGCTCACCGGCCGCCTCCCTTTGAGGCTCCCGGCCGAAACAGCTCGGTGAGGGCGGCGCGCTGTTCCTGCGGAACGAGAGCGAGCACGCGATCTCCCGCCCTGAGCGAGTCATCCCCGTGGAGCAGCTGACGATGGTTGTCGCGCAGTCTCGTGGTCAGGAGCACATCGGGAGGTAGTGCGACGTCGCGCACGCACACGCCATCGACGGGGCTCCCCGCGAGCACGTCCAGTTCCAAGAGCGCATGTCCGGTGTGGAGCCCGATCTTGGTCTGCACGAGGCGATCGTCATCCCCGGCCCGCTCGAGGCGGCCGACCCGGTACGCACGCAAGATGTCACTGCGGCGGATCGAGCCGAGGAGGCGGGTCGGATCGGAGGGATCGACCACCGGCATCCGACCGACGTCCCGCACCGCCATCCGCTCGAGAGCCTCTCCCATCGTCTCCTCCGGCGTGGTCGTCAGAAGGCTGCGGACCATGATCTCGTCGACAACGCGCTCGCCCCACTCCCCCTCCGAGCCCCGCGCGCGCTCCAGATCGGTGATCGTGATCAACCCCTGCAGCGCACCCGAATCATCGACGACCATCACGCCATGCCGATGGCTCTCGAGAAATGCCTCTTCCATCGAGGCGAGAGTGGTCCCGAGCTTCACGGTGAACGTGTCAGGGCGCATCACGTCTCCGACCTGGACTCGATCGAGGACATCGGTGTCACGCCCGAGTCGCAACCGCACGCCGCGACGGGTCAGCTTTAGGGAGTAGATCGACTCGGGGTGCAGACGACTCGCGAGCAAGGTTGCTGCGATGGTCGACGCCATCAGTGGCAAGATGACCCCATAGTCCCCGCTCATCTCGAATGCGATGAGGATCGCGGTCAGCGGCGCGCGAGCGGCAGCGGCGAACACCGCGGCCATTCCTGCGAGCGCACACGCACCCGGTTCCGGCGCGATGCCCGGCGCGATCTCCCCGATCACGATCCCGAACAGCCCACCGAACATCGCCCCCATGAAGAGCGATGGCGCGAACACTCCACCAGAGTTTCCCGAGCCGAGGGTGAACGCAGTCGCGACGATCTTGAGGATCACCAGGGCGAGAAGGAGCTTCCAGGGGAGCGTGCCGCTGAGGGAGGCCGCAATCGTCTCGAAGCCGGAACCAAAGACGTGCGGCATCTCGCCACCATACGCCAGGTCCGCCGGCACCCCCGCCGGAACCAGCACCATCGGATAGATAAAGCCGAGCAGACCGAGGCAGAGCCCCCCGATTCCGGGTCGAAGCGAGAGCGGGATTTTCTTCCACGAGTCGAATCGATCTTCGGCGAAGTAAAGGACCCGGATGAAGGTCACTCCGACAAAAGCTGCCAACAGCCCGAGCACAATGTAGGAGATCATCTCTCCGCCATTTTGCAGCTCATAGGTGGGAACTTCGAACGCGGCGTGCTCACCGATGAAGGCGCGACTGACGACGCTCGCGGTGACTGCAGAGATCACGACGTTCGACAGAATGCCGACCCCCAGCTCTCCCGCCAGAACCTCGATCGCAAACGCGACTCCCGCGATCGGGGCGTTGAACGTCGCGGCAACCCCCGCTGCAGCTCCGCAGGCGACCAGGTTCTTGATGCGCGCAGGCGAAAGCCGGAGCAGCTGCCCTATCGTCGAGCCGACGGTGGCGCCGACCTGAACGATCGGTCCCTCCCGCCCCGCCGAGCCCCCCGAACCGAGGCAAACGGACGACGCGATGATCTTCGCGATGACGACACGAGGCCGAATGCGCCCACCATCGAGCGCGAGGGACTGCATCACCTCGGGAACTCCGTGCCCTTTCGCCTCCCGGGCGAAGCGCGAGATCACCGGCCCCGCGATGAGGCCGCCGAGCGTCGGAACCACGATGACCCAGCCTCGCCCGAGGTCGGGAAGAAATGCCGGCCGCCCGTAGAATCCGATGGTGCTGATCCACTGAATGCATTCCACGAAGAGAAGCGCAGCGCCGCCCGTCAGCCCCCCGACCAGAATGGCGGTCATGAGCAGAAGATTGCGCTCAGATGGCCGAAAACGGTCCAGGGACGCGCTCAGCCACCGAGAGAGGGAGCGGAGAGAGTCCGAGCGACCGCCGGATCGGGTCGGTTGGGGGGGCGACATGTGACGGGTATCCGTCATCGCCGTGTGCATGCGCAAGGACTACTCGAAGATTCCAGTCAGGAGTGTCAGCTTGATCTCCGAAAGCGAGGTGCGACCCTTCGATCTGGAGGGGAAGACTGGTAGAATAGTAGCTTGCGGACGCGGTGCGCCATCGCGCCGTATCCCCGACGTTGGGCTTCCTCCTGTGAAATACGATCGGTGTGTGCTTCGAGCACCTGCGCAACGCGCGGGCGTCTCTCGTGGATCGCATCTCGAGCGACCCCTCTCGACCGCCCCATCTCACGAGGAACTACCCTCCGTCTCGCACCGCTTTCCCCGCCATTCCCGGCTCGCCGGGAGCGAGAAAGGAAGATCGATGTCTCGATCGCGTCTCTGTGTGAAGTTCTCGCTGCTCGCCTGTCTGGTCATCCTCACTCGAGCGCCGGAGGTGCTCGCGCAGAACCCTGACGTAATCGTCGGGGATCTCCATCAAGTCGCCAGCTATGGATCGGAAGCCGGGTTTCACGCCTATGCGGTCGGAACGACCTCATGCAACATCGGCACTGCGAACCTGCTCTGGATCTCGGGCACCAACGAGCACCCCGTCATTGGGCAAGAGCTCTTCCGCCTCAAAGACGGGCGCTTCGAGCAGATCGGCATCAGCTGGTTGAAGCATGGCTTCTTCGCGCTCAGCCAATCGCTCTGCTCGCCGTGCAACTCGACCGATGGCACCTCGCTCGGCGTCGGTTGCTCCGACCCCTACTCAGCGAGCCTGAACGGATCGCAGAGCAACCTCGGGCCGCGTTCCCAGGTGAACGCCTTTGACGGAGTCTTCCCCTATCCGGTGTCTGCTCCGGGGTTCTCCGGCACAGTGGCGCGCCGACTCAAGGTGGCAAGTTTAGACGTCGATCCTGCGCAGAACTCGGGCGCGAACTACTTCGTTTCCGGTCACTACATCACCCAGGACGATGCCCAAGCGGGCAACGGCGAAAACAACGTCTCGTACCGCCCCGTGAGCTTCGGAAACGACGCGAACTTCACTATGTCGCTCATCGCCGGCCAGGCAACCCGCCAGCAAGATCCCGGAATCCAAGCATGGCAAGACAACCAGCCGACCGTGAGCTTGGTCGACTTCCGGGTGACCGGCGAGGGCCTCTTCATCGTCG
Organism: uncultured bacterium; assembly: GCA_937876125.1. GTDB lineage: Bacteria > Planctomycetota > UBA8108 > UBA1146 > UBA1146 > JAFMMO01. The sequence continues at coordinate 3,271 of CALEHF010000337.1, read as the reverse complement.
GCTACGACGTGACCGACAACGGCAACGGCACCTGGCACTACGAGTACGCAGTCTTCAACTTGAATTCCGACCGGAGCGGCCAGAGTTTCTCGGTCGAAGTCCCCGCGGGAGTCACCCTGTCGAACGTCGGCTTCCACGACGTCGATCACCATAGCGGCGAGCCCTACTCGGGAACCGATTGGACCTTCACTCAGACGGCGACCGACGCCGTCTGGCAAACCGAAGCGTTCTCAACCAACCCCGATGCGAACGCGCTGCGCTGGTCGACCCTCTACAATTTCCGATTCGACGCCAACGTCCCCCCCGCGGCGGGTACTGCAGTGATCGGGCTCTTCAAGCCGGGGAGCCCGACCAACGTGATCGGGTCCGTCCTCGCGCCGACGGGCGGAAGTCTCGACTGCAACTTGAACGGGAATCCCGACCTCGACGACGTCCTCACCGGAGCGAGCCAGGACTGCAACTCAAACGGTGTTCCTGACGAGTGCGAAGCGGACTGCAACGCAAACGGTGCACCGGACAGTTGTGATATCACCGCGGGCACCGCGAACGACTGTGATCTCGACGGAGTCCCAGATGGCTGCCAACTGGCGGCGGGTACCGCGGGAGATTGCGACGGCGATGGCGTCCTCGACAGCTGTGAGTTCGTCCTGGGCACCGACACCGACTGCGACGGCAACGGAATTCCGGACGGCTGCGAGATCGCGGGCGGCGCCGCCGACTGCGACGGCAATGGCGTCCTCGACGCTTGTGAGTCCTCGGGAGTCATGATCTACGACCGCGTGCTCACTCCCCCCTTGCCGATCATCTCGAACGGTGGAGCGGCCATCGACACGCTCGTGATCGGGGGCTCCGGTGCGATTCTCGATGTCGATCTCGCGGTCGACATCAGCCACACTTGGATCGGTGACCTCACCGTCACCCTGACCAGCCCCGCAAACACGTCTGTGATCGTGCACAACCTCTCCGGGGGCAACACAGACAACATTTTCCAGACCTACGACGACGAGCTCGCGCCCGGCACGATTTCCCCCGCGCAGTCGCTCTCGGCCTTCGACGGCGAGGATCAGAACGGCTCCTGGACCTTTACCGCGGTCGACAACATCAACCAGGATGACGGCGCGATGAACGCCTGGTCGCTCTTCCTCGAGATCCAGGGTGCGGCAGTCACAGACTGCAATGGAAACGCCGTCGACGACGCCTGCGAAATCTCCTCCGGCCTCGTCCTGGACTGCGATCTGAACGGGGTCCCCGACAGCTGCGACATTGCGAGTGGAGCGGGAGACTGCGACGGCAACGGAGCGATCGACTCCTGCGAGATCGCCCTGAATCCGAGCCTCGACTGCAACTCGAACGGCACGATCGACTCCTGCGAAATCGCCGGCACCCCGAGCCTCGATTGTGACGGCAACGGGTTGCTCGATTTCTGCGAACTCGCCGCCGGAACCGCGACCGACTGCGACTCGAGCGGCGTGATCGACACCTGCGAGATCAGTGCGGGAACCGCCGCCGACTGCAATTTGAACGGAACCATCGATTCTTGCGAACTCGCCGCCGGTGCAGCCGATTGCGACGCGAACGGAATCATCGACACCTGCGACATCGCCTCCGGAGCCGGGGACTGCGATGCGAACGGCTCGATCGACGCCTGCGAGATTGCCCTCACCCCCACCCTCGACTGCGACGCCAATGGGCAGCTCGACTCTTGTGAGTTCGCCGCCGGGACCGCTACTGACTGCAACTTAAACGGCACGATCGATTCCTGCGACATCGCCGCCGGTGCGACCGACTGCGACGCGAACGGAATCATCGACACCTGCGACATCGCCTCCGGTGCCGGGGACTGCGACGCGAACGGTGCGATCGACGCCTGCGAGATTGCCCTCACCCCCACCCTCGACTGTGACGCCAATGGGCAGCTCGACGCGTGCGAGTTCACGGCGGGGACCGCTGCGGATTGCAACTCGAACGGCACGATCGACTCCTGTGACATCGCGGCGGGGACCAGCGATTGCGATCTGAACGGCGTCCCCGACAGCTGTGACATCGCCGCGGGCGCCGTGGACTGCGACGGTGACGGCGCGATCGACGCCTGCGAGATCGCAGGCACCCCGACTCTCGACTGCGACACCAACGGTCAGCTCGATGCGTGCGAGCTCACCGCCGGGACCGCCACGGACTGCAACTCGAACGGCACGATTGATTCCTGCGACATCGCCGCCGGAGCGACGGACTGCGACTCAAACGGAATCCCCGACAGTTGCGACGTCGCGGCCGGAGCTGCCGACTGCGACGGAGATGGCGCACTCGACAGCTGCCAGATCGCGGGCACTCCGACCCTCGACTGCGATGCCAACGGTCAGCTCGACGCCTGTGAGTTCGCCGCCGGTACGGCCACGGACTGCAACGCCAATGGCACGATCGATTCCTGCGATATCGCGCAGGGGTCGAGCGACTGCAACGGAGACGGTATCCCCGACAGCTGCGAGATCGCCGCCGGGGCCGCCGATTGCGACGGGAACGGGTTGCTCGATGCGTGCCAGATCGCGGCGACCCCGACCCTCGATTGCGACGCAAATGGTCAGATCGACTCGTGTGAAATTGCCGCCGGCACAGCGCTCGACTGCGATCTCAATGGCACGATCGATTCGTGCGATCTCGCGGCCGGAGCGACCGATTGTGACGGGAACCTCGTCCCCGACAGCTGCGACATCGCATTGGGTGCTGCGGATTGTGACGGAGACGGCGCGATCGACAGCTGCGAGATCGCGAACACCCCGGCTCTCGACTGCGATTCGAACGGGCAACTCGATACCTGCGAGTTGACGGCCGGAACCGCGACCGACTGCGATGCGGACGGTACGATCGATTTCTGTCAGATCGGGGTGTTGCCGGCTCTCGATTGCGACGGCGACGGTGCCCTCGACAGCTGCCAGATCGCTCTTGACCCTGCGCTCGATTGTGACGGAAACAGCCAGATCGACTCCTGCGAGTTTGCCGCGGGAACGGCGACCGACTGCGACGGCAACAGTGTCATCGACAGTTGCCAGCTCGCCCAAGGGACCGCGACCGATTGTGACTCGAACGGTATCCTCGATTCGTGCGACATCGCCGGCGGCGCGATCGATTGTGACGCCAACGGTCAGATCGACAGTTGCGAGCTCACTGCGGGAACCGCGAGTGACTGCAACTCGAACGGCGTGATCGACGGCTGCGATATCGCGGCCGGAACTAGCCCTGACGCCAACCTGGACGGAGTGCCCGACGAGTGCGC
>CALEHF010000336.1 GCA_937876125.1 uncultured bacterium | reverse complement strand
GCGATCCGACCTGCCAGTCGACGCACGTCAGCCTGCTCTCGGTGATGGCGCAGCCGACCCCCAACATCTTCGCCGGCGGCATGCTCGCCCACTCGCGGAAAGAGTGGATCGCGCACGCGAGTCTCTGTCAGGCCACCGAGACGATTATCCACCTCGCGCGGAGGTGGTGTGCTTCGGATCGGTGAGATCTCTTGCGACTCTCGCGGACTTGGGGACGCGAGGGGTGAGGGTCGCGGGTGGGTCGAGCGACTCTCTCGTCGCTCAGGGGCAGACCTGAATGTCACACTCGAGATCATCCGGAGTGGGATCGGCGCCGCAAAACCCGCGGGGCGCCGCGATCGGGGGCGTGCCGCTGAAACCGTCGAAGAGATCGCCGAGGATCCGAAACGCATCGATAATCGTGAGGAGCCCGTCGTCGTCGGCGTCTCCGGCGTCGGCGCACGGGACGGTATCGATGTCGACGTGGAAAATGCTCAGTACCGAGAGAGCATCGGAGAGGGTGATCCGCGCGTCCCCGTCCGCGTCGCCCCGGAACACATGGTCACCGGAGGAGAAACTCCAACTCAAGATCGCGTGCTGCTCGCTCAGTCCGCCGGTCGCGCCGGTGAACCCGACATAGGCCAGGTCGCCGCCGAACACGAGCGCGAGGTCGACCGGCACGGTGAGGACCACGTTCCCGTCGAGCTCCACGATCAAGTCGGTTCCTTCGTAGCTGATGGTCGCGGTGTGGGTCCCCCCGAAATTTGCGATCGCTGATGTCGAGCCGAGCGAAGTGGTCTCATTCGCCGAGCTCGGGGCGGCGTAACCGGTGTGAACGCTGAGGTGGTTTCCGGTCGGGTCGGTGTAGTTCCCATTGAGGTAGTGGTCGAACTCGACGACGACGCAATTCGGGATCCCGTCGTAGCCGAGTCCGCCGCCGCCAGCCGCCGCGCTTCCCATCGCCGTGGGCGAGTACGACTGCATTGCGAACGTCATTCCGTCGGCTCCGCCGGAGGTCGGCGAGATCAAAAACTGAAACGTCGTCGTGAAGCCGGTGGCGACGGTCACCTGTTGGTCGGTCCAAACGACGCCGGTTTGGTTATTCGACTGCGGGGTCAGCCGCAAGATCGTTCCGACGATCTGGGCGTTTCCGAGCAGAGTGAGACCGGTCGCCCCCGTGAAGTTGGGGTAGTCGAAACTCTGAGCGTTCGCCGAAGACGCAGAGAGAAACAGCGCGACGATCACACCACATGAGACGCGACAAAAGAGAGACGCTCGGTCAGTCATGGAAGCCCTTCGGCAATACCCTCAAGTGCTGCGCACGGTGAGCACGGGACAAGGGGCGGTGCGAACGACGCGTTCGGTGACGCTCCCGAGGAGCGCGTTCTTCAGTCCCGAGCGGCCGTGGGTCGTCATCACGATGAGATCGGCAGAAAGTTCGGTGGCGGCGAGGCCGATCGCATGGGCGGCAGGTCCCCGGCGCAGATGCGTTTCGCCCCGCACTTCTTCAGGGATTCGCGCGACGATCGTCTCTGTCAGGGTCTCTTCTGCGCGCCGGCGCGATTCCTCGTAAAAGCGCTCCGCGGTGCCGGCGGGGAGGTGTTCGAAGGTGACCATCGGCACTGTCGGGAGATCCTCGAGTACGAACAACAGGTCAATCTTACCTCCGGAACAGGTCGCGATCTCGATTGCGGGTTCGACCGCGGAGAGGGAGTGGTCGGAAAAGTCCGTGGGAAGCAGGATCCGTTCGAATGGCATTTGGGCTCCTTCCCGGCTTCGAGCAGTTCTCCGACAGCCTCCAAGGGAGAGGCGGCGGAAAGAGTGGAGTATTCTCCTCCTGACCCCAAGGATCAAGGGGGGGAACACTCTCGGCGCGCTTGTCGATCGCCCCTTTGAGCGATAAGCTGGGGGTCTCGCGCGCCCCGATGCACCATTCTCGGGTGCCTCGACCCCTCAGAGGTACTTGCGCGCGCATTCCCGGAAGGACCGACTCCATGGACTCCATTCGTACCCTCCCCGCTCTCGTAGCGGCGATGAACGACATCGTCGATCGATGTACCAACGAGCGGGACCGCATTCGCGGTGCGCTCGATGCGATGTCCCGCTTCCTTCCGCATGCTCTCGAAACCGAGCTCGCGACCCTCCCCCCTGGCGACCAGAAGTATTCCCGCCATCTCGTCCACGCTGACCCAGAAGATCGCTTCTCCCTCCTCGCTCTGGTCTGGCGACCCGGGCAAGGCACTCCGATCCACGACCATCCCAGCTGGGGTGTGCTCGGAGTCGCGAGTGGTCGGATGAAGTTCGTGAACTACGGGGAAGAGCGGGTCGACGGACAGCGCTGTCTCATGCCGATCGAGACCTTTATCGGTAGTGCAGGCTCGGTGGGCACCGTCTTCCCTCCCCACATCGACATCCATCGCATGGCGAACGCAGATCCCAACGAAATTGCGATCAGCCTCCATGCCTACGGTTGCGAGGTGAAGGAGTTCTCGATCTACAGCGCCGAGACCGCGGAGTGCCGCCCCGCATCCGCGAAGTACGATTCGCGCCTGAGCCTCGTACTCCAGTCGTAGCGATCACTCGCAGATTTCTGCGGGAAGGGCGACATCGACCGCGGAGCCCTTGCGGCTCGGCGCCATCTCGGGCTATACCGACTCCGTGGCGGGACCGACCTCCCCCGCTCGGAAGGACGCCTCGGTGCGGATCGGAGTGATCTCCCGCGATATCGAGCTGGCGACCACGACGCGTTTCCTCACCGCGGGGGAACGTCGCGGGCATTCGATGCATCCCCTCCGACTCCTCGATTGCGCAGTGCGGGTCGATACGAAGGGGCCA
>CALEHF010000335.1 GCA_937876125.1 uncultured bacterium | reverse complement strand
TGACTCGACTCGAGCGAGGATCGTTGCGATCTGGGTCGGCCAAGTGGGATCAAGGGTGCGGAAGGGGAAAATGGAACGCCGAAAGAGCTGGTGGGCGACCGCCGTCGAGAGGAGCGACCGATCCCCGACGTCTCTGACCGCCGCGTAGCCGGCGAGGAACGCTTCGCCCTCCTCTTCAGGTCTACCCGCCGCGATTCCACTCGCCAGAAACGCGCCGAGATCGAGGATCGGCACTCCGAGCCCTGCGTTGTCGAGGTCGACCAGGACCACCCGATCCCCATCGAAGACAATCTGGTCGCGATGGAAATCTCCGTGCACCACCGAGCGCGGCGACTCCTGAATCGGCGCCAGACGCCGGGTGAGTTCGGCGGCGAGTGCCGTAATCATCTCACTCTTTTGGGGAAGAAGATGGGCGAGGTCATCCCCGAGGGATACGAGGGACGCCCCTTCGGTTTCGAAGCAGAGGGACTCGGAGAGTTCTGCCGCGGCCTCGGCACCGGTCAATTGATGAAGTTCGGCGAGAGAGTGCCCGACCCGGCGCATCGTATCTACGCTCTCGAGGCTCGGCGTTGCCCCCAAGTGATTCCCCAACACCCACTCCGTCGAGATCCAGGATCGTTCAGCGCTGAATCCCCACGGGGTCGGCACCCGCCAATCGCGTCCGTCCCCCACCGCGGCTGCGATCCATCGGCTCGTCGCGTCATTTGCGGCGGTGACCTCCGGCGTCCCCACTTTCACGTGCCAGTAGAGGCGCACTTTCTCGTCACGCTCGGCGTGCCGCACGCCGACGCGCACCCGAAACACCGCGCGTCGACCCGGCTTGTAGGCGAGCAGTTCGGTGCGGATGTGACGCTTCTGCAGACGCCACTCCCCCTGTGGATACTGGGGGGGGCGTGTCTTTGAGAGCGCACGGCGAAATCGAGTGGGATCGTAGACGTGCCGAAGGGAGGGAAGCTCCGGATCATTCGGAAAGGGCGCGGCGACGGCGCAAGCATCTTCGTCGAGGAACGGCGTGAGGCCGTCCTCACCGATCACCGCCTCGCGCCGTAGAACTTTGTCGAAGGCGGTGCGCGCCCGCTCACGATCGGGGTACAGGTGCAGAAGAAAGCCCTCTGGAGGGCGATCCCCTTTCCCCCCCGACGTACCGATCACCGTCACCCGGCATGAGGTCTCCGGCTTGAGACGCAGATAACCGATGCTGGCATGTAGGTTCTCGACTGGAAACACACGGCCAGACGCGACCCAGTCAACCCAGAGCGATCCGCAAAGGAGCGGCTCGAGTCCAGGGAGACGGTGATCGGGGAGTGGGAACGAGGTCATCGCTTCGCAGCCTCTACGGCTTGTCGACCCCGAGCCACGCGTTTGCGGTGTTCATGTCTTTGGCGCCGCTGACCTTGACGTTCTGGAAGAACTGCAGGCGATACGCGCTCATAAATTTCAGCGAGGTGTCGACCAGCCCGGCACCCAGCTTGACACTCGCGCCCCACGGCAGCGCCGCTTCGCGCGTCATGAATTCCTCGTCTGGAACCGCTGCGATCATCGAGCGCACGGACTCGAGCTGAGCATCCATCCGGGCCGGGAACTCTTCCCACTTCATCGTGCTCGACTCTTCCATCGCTTTCGAGGCCATCGACCAGTCCCCTTTGATCAGGGCTTCGGTGGGAAGGGACGCGGAGCAAGAGAGGTACTGCATCAACTCGAGGTTGCTGCGAATTCCTTCTGCGGGGCGGTAGTCCGCTTGGGAGGGACTCGCCTTCGAGAAGATGTGCTTACAGACGTGGACCTCGTGCGCGATCGAGTTGAGGAAGTCTTCCTTGGTGAACATGAGCGTCCTTTCCGGGGAGTGACCTGGAGGCCTGTCGTCTCACTGAGCCAGGCATGCTGCATCGTGCGGCGCATAGGATACCGGAGCGCATCTCCTCGGGCGAGAGAACGCTCGAGATCAGAGAGGCGAGTTCACTGACCCTTGTGAGCGATCAGCTGGAAGTGCGTGAACAGGCTCGGAAGGGGCGCGAGCCGGCCGGCAACACGCAAGGTCCGCGCCACCGCGCCACGCGTGCCCCGAAGATTCGGATTGACCGTCTGGCGATAGCGGATATCGACGTCTGTGAACCCCGCCGAGCGCAGGGATCGGGCGAGGCGCTTCGGGTCGAGCCCAAAGGAGTAGACATGGTGGAACTCGGCCATGTCCTCGAGATCGGTCCCGAAAGACTGCCGACGCCCGACCGAAGACAGCTTTCGTGCGAGTCCATGAAAGCGCCAAAAGGCTCGGTTCGGATCGTGATCGGTGTAGAGCACTCCGCCGGGAGCGAGGACGCGCGCGGCCTCTCGGAGGGTCGGTTCCGGGTCCTTCAAGTGATGGAGCAGCGCGTACATCCCCACCGCATGCACGGATCCTGTCTCGAACGGAAGACGGTGGGACTGGCAGGAGAACACGGTCCAATCGGGGTGGGATCGCTTCACTTGCGCGAGGAGACGTTCCGCTTGATCGACCCCGATCACTTCGGCGAAGTGCGCGCGAGCCAACCGAAGGAGATTCCCGGTCCCGCAGCCGACGTCGACGAAACGAGGGCCCGGTGCGATCTCGGCGAGGGACGCGAGGACAGAGTCGATTTGCGCCTGTCGCTCGGGGGTGAAGATGCTCTCGTTCTGGTCGTACTCGGCGAGCGTCTTTCGGTTGTAGATGATTCGATTCGCGCGCAGAACGTCCGCCTCCGATGGCACCTCGGGCGCGGAGGTCGAATGGGTCTGGGTGGTTGTGTTCATCGGGAGAGCTCCTCGTCTTCTCCATCGGTCGCTCTGCGCCGGTTCCGAAGCAAAAACACAGTTCCGAAGGCGAAAGAGCGCTACTTCGCCGGCTGAGCGGCCGAGGCAGCAACCTTGCCCGGCTCGATCCCCACCGCAGCTTGCGTTTCCCGGGCCAGAGCGACGACCATTCCGATCGACAGGACTGCACTCACGGCACTCCCGACCAAGGCGACCACACACGCACGCCACAGCTCGCCGCTGACGAGTACCCAGCTGAGCCCCGCGACGATCACGATCGTGTGCGTCACGTTGATCGCCGCGCGGAGCTGCGGCCGCCCGAGAATGTCGAGCAGGGCCTGGGCGAGCCAGCCGATTCCGCGCAGGAAGGCACAAAGGAGCAAGATCCGGAAGAAAGGAAGCAGGTCCGCGGCCTTGTCCCCCGCCGCGATCGCGAGGAGAAATCGGTCGCCGAGTCGCACGAGCCCGGTGAGGAGTGCGCCTCCGAAAGCGACCCAAATCAAGTAGCGCCGCGCGACGCGCCAAAACTTGGGGCGGTCCCCCGCGATCCCCGCAAAGGCCGGCGTGATCACCGTGCTGAAGAATTGCGGCAGCAGGTACAGCCCATAGTTCGCGAGAGCGGCAGAACGATCGTAGAGACCGAGGGATCCGAGCCCGAGGTGACGCCCGATCATCAATCGGTCGAGGGTGTCGATCAACGTTCCGCTCGTCTGAGCGAGGTTGAAGCCCACGCCGAAACGGAGGAACTGCCTCAGTGAGCTCCAGTCTCGAGTGAAGTGCACGCGCAGGGGATGACAGAGGTGATACGCGAGCGAGCGAAGGCCGGTCGCGAACAGCTGATTGAAGATCACAGCCCACGGAGAGCGGAGCCAGAAGGCGAGCGCGGTCAGGGAGATGAGCGAGATCACGGCACAACTGCCGTCGACGATGGTCGGGACCTTCTGCTCGAGATTCCGCACGAAGATCAGCGACGAAACTCCGCGCAGCCCTTCCAAGAGGGGCACCAGACTCACCACCAGGAGGTAGTCGGCGAGGACGGGGGTTCCCTGCCAGATGGAGATCGGGACCGCGGAGAGAGCGATCAGCCCCCCGAGCGCCGCACCGCGCGCGACCTGCAGACTGAAGAACGGCGAGAGCCAGCGGCTGATGTCACCACGCTGGCGCACGAGGGCGAGATCGATGCCGGTTTGGGTGAAGGCCTGAGTGAGGGTCAGAACGACCATCACGATGCTCAGCTCGCCGAAGTCGGAGGTGTCGAGCAGGCGCAACAGGATGACCAGCGTTGCGAACTGGGTCGAGCCGGTGATCGCGACGCGCGCGAGAGACCAGCCGCCGCTCTTCCACACGCGCGACTTCAGATTCGACGTCGGCACCGTGTCGGTCACGCTGGTCCCTTCTCCCCATCGAGGTCAGCACAGCGAGTACGTGCCCTTTCGATCATCGGCGTGGGGGGGGCCACCCTTGACCGGAATTCGCGTGATTGGAGGGATCGGTCCGCCGCGCTGCCCCACTAGCCGCGCCCGCGCCAGCTCTCGAAAATCTCACGCTGGCGAGTGGCCATGCGGTCCGCGTCGGAGTCGGTCCGGTCGTCGTACCCGAGCAGATGGAGCACCCCGTGCACCACGTACAGGTGTGCCTCGTCGAGGGGATCCATGCCGTAGTCGGGGGCCTGTCGACAGGCGGTATCGGTCGAAACGACAATCTCGCCGAGGAGGGGTGCGTCGCCGGGGCTGGTGGTCTCGCTCGAGCCCAAGGGGGAATCGTCGTCGAGAGGGAAGGTGATCACGTCGGTAGGACCGGGGATATCCATGAAGCGAAGGTGTAGCTCCGCGATCGCCAGATCGTCGACGAACACGACCTCCACCGCACCCCGCGCAGCTTCAGCATGGAGAGCAAATCGCACCAGAGAGACAATCGCGTCGGGATCGATGGGGAGGCGCGTTTGTCGATCGGTCACCGCCACGGAGCAGCGAGCACCGCCAGCGGGGGTGGCGTCTCGGCCGACACCCTCCCCCCCCGGGACGTTCACGACCTGCGCCGCGCCCCGGAGCTCGGAGTCATCGGCACTTTGAGACTCTCCTCGGCGGGCTTCTCTCCGCCCCCCTTCTCCGGGGTCTCCTTCTTTCGAGTCGGAGGATCCACGGGGGATTTGGGAGCGGTCTTCGAATCTGCCTCGGGTACCCGCGGAACCTCGGATTTCTCCGCTGGGGAAGACTTCGGCCGCGAACCGTCGCGATTCGAGCCATTCGACTTCGAGCCGTCTCCCGAGGATGGCGGCGACGGCGACGGGACTTTCGTCCCTCCATCCTCGTCGGGATACTTGATCCGGCCGTGGTGGATCGCCGCGAGCACTCGTACGAACGCGTCCTCGATCTTGCCGAGGTCTCGCATCGTCAGCTCGCAGTCATCCAGCTCGCCCTGGGCCATCCGCAATTGAATGATCTTCCGGACGTGCTGACGAATCCGCGCCGGAGTCGGCTCGGAAAGCACGCGCGAGCTCGCTTCGACCGAGTCGGCGAGCATCAAAATCCCCGCCTCACGGAAAGTCGGCTTCGGTCCCGGGTATCGGAACGCCTCGCGGGTCCGATCCTTCTGCTCGTCGCTCGAGCAATCTTCGCCATTTTGACTCTGGCGCATTTTCTTGTTGAAGAAGAACTCGACCACCGAAGTCCCGTGGTGCATCGGAATCATGTCGATGATCGACTTCGGGAGCTTCTCCTCGCGAGCGATCTTCAAGCCGTCTTTAACGTGAGAGATGACGACCAAGCGCGACATCTCCGGCGAGAGTCGATCGTGGACGTTGTCGCCTGCCGTCATGTTCTCGACGAAGTAGAGCGGCTTCATCATCTTGCCCACGTCGTGGTAGAGCGCACCCACCCGCGCGAGCAGACTGTTCGCTCGAATCGACCCTGCCGCCTCTTCCGCGAGCTGCCCGACCATCAAGGAGTGCTGGAACGAGCCGGGCGCGAGGAGCGAGAACTGGTGCAGGAGCGGGCGGTTCGTATCCGCGAGCTCGATCAAGCGCATGTCGGTCGTCACGTCAAAAATGCGCTCGATGTAGGGCAGCGCACTGGTGACCAGGATCCCCGAAATGATGCCGTTCAGCATTCCGTACCCGGCGTCGCCATCGAGCGCAAATTTTGTGAGGCGCTCCAAGGTGGTCAGTTTGTCGGGGGAGAGCAGCAAGATGGTGAACGACTGAGCGAAACCGCTCAGGAGACCGATCGTCACCAGACGTGTGCGGGTGCGGATCTTGTGCACGCCGAGGATCGCGACCAGACAACCGATGAACTGGGCCACGACCAGGGTGGTCGGCTCGGGGAGCGAGTAGCGGGCCGCGAGGGCCGTTCGGCTGACGAATGCGGCATCCGTAAAGATCATCATTCCGAACATGATGAGGACCGCACCCATCGCGTGGACCGCCACTCGGCCGTTGTAGATGAGGGCGAGCGTCATGGCGAGGAGCGGGAACGGGACCAGGTAGGCAGACGGGACCCACTCCTGGAAGAGGAGCAGTCGCGCAGCGGCGAGAGAGAATGCGATCAGGAGGAAGAATTGTCGGAAGCGCGGACCCGGCACCAAAATCTCGGGGTGGAAGCTCCGCACCAAGAGGAACATGACGACGTGAATGATGACGACCATTCCGAACAGCTCGAGCCCTTGGTCCAGCTTTTCGCCGATCCCGAGCTCGGGACCGTTGAAACGGTCGGCAATGATCAGGGCAGTCACGAAGAGGACATGGAACGAGACGAGACCCAACCGCAGTACGCGGCGGGAAGTCGCTCGCTCTTGCTCGAGAGCGCCGGTCTTCGTCTGCTGCCGGCTGAAGGAGAGCCGTTGCCAGCTCTTACTCTTCTTGCCGTCGCCGATGAGCCCCATCGTTCCTTCCCGCGCCGTCAGTCTCGCGGCCGGTCGGGATCTATTCCCGCGCGCAGCCGGTTCGACCCTCCTCCAGACTCCCATCGACTCGCGACGGATCTTGCCGGAGCGGAGCGTTCCTCATTGTCCCTGAGCGCTCCCCCGTTGCCAAGCCGTCCGGGCCAAGCGGGGAAATCTCTCTATGGACGCCTTAGGTTGATGATCGGGCCTGACGGCTTCTGGGTTTAACTTCTGCCGTCTCGCCGCCGTTCTCATGACGGTCGTAGGCCTCCACGATCTTCGAGACGATCGGGTGCCGAACAATGTCCCCGCGCTTGAGCTCGATCCAGTCTATCCCCCGGATTCCGTTGAGGATACGACGCGCCACGACCAGCCCGGACGCACTCCCCCGAGGCAGGTCGATCTGGGTGATATCACCGGTGACGACAATTCTGGAATCGTGTCCCATCCGGGTCAAAAACATCTTCATCTGAGCGGGTGTCGTGTTCTGAGCCTCGTCCAGAATGATCCAGGCCTTGTTCAGCGTCCGTCCCCGCATATAGGCGAGGGGAACGACCTCAATGATCTCCCGGTCGGCGTATCTGCGGACCTGGTCGTAGTCGAGAATCTCGCCGAGGGCGTCGTAGAGCGGCCTCAGGTAAGGGTTTACCTTTGCCTGGAAGTCGCCGGGGAGGAACCCGAGCTTCTCCCCCGCCTCGACGGCTGGGCGACACAGGATCAGTTTCCGGACGTCTCCCCGTTTGAGGGCCTCCACCGCCATCCGGACCGCCAAGTAGGTCTTTCCGGTCCCTGCGGGGCCGATCGCGATGGTGATCGGCGCCTTGGCGAGTGATTGCAAGTAGGGAAGCTGGCCGGGAGTTCGGGCGAGAGATTCGAGATTGACGACCTCTCCGGGTGCTGGAGGCGGCAGTCCGCGACTCTGGGCGGCGCCACTCGCCTTCTCCTCCCCCGCGCGCTCTGCCCCTCGTGGGGTCGTCTCCACAAAGGGAAGATCGTCCTCGACCACCGGGGCGGGCTTCGCACCTTCCGCGTCGGCGATGATCAGATCGGGAGATGGACCCCCCTCGCGGATCGAGTGCAGCATCGCGTCGACAGTGGTCCGGGCGGCGATGACCGCAGCGTCGTCTCCACTCAGCTCGAGCGCCTGGCCGCGGGCGACCGCCTGCACTCCATACAATTCGCGCAGAGAACGCAGATGGCGATCTTGGACCCCGAGGATTTGCATTGCCTCGTCGTCGTCGCGGAATCGGATCAGTTGTTCCATGAAACCTCTTTCGTGGCAGGCATGATCACCGCGGCCCCGTCGAGATGCCAGGTGACTCCAGTCATCGGTTGGCGGAGAGCATCTCATGAAGAGAGAAGCGCCTCACTGCACGAAAGGCCAGAGATGGACGATCGCGAGGAGGATGGGTCCGGCAAACAAAATGCTGTCGAGAAGATCGAGGATCCCGCCGAACTGAGGAATCAAGTTCCCAGAATCCTTCACTCCGGCGGAGCGCTTGAGATACGACTCGACCAAGTCGCCCAGCTGCCCCGCGATTCCGATACAGATAGAGACCGCGACCGCGGCACCGATCCCGAACGGACCCGCCCAGCCGAACGATGCGAGCACCGCGCCGATCGCCGTTCCGACCACCACCCCACCGAGCGCGCCTTCGCGCGTCTTCTTCGGCGAGACTTTGATGAGAGGGGTGCGACCCCACTTGCGCCCGACCAGGTAGGCCCCCGAGTCATTCCCCTTCACCACCAGAACGAGGAACAGAATCCCCTCGATCCCCCACGTCGTCGCGGCGCCGAGTTCAAGGATGCAGACAAGAGGAAGGCCGACGTAGAGCACTCCAAAGAGTGCCGCGGTCGTCCTCTTCAGCGATTCCTGCCCCGGTTCTTTCCCCAACATGAGGACCAAGAGCGCGAAAGGAGCGGTCGCGAGGATCAGCAGATCGAGTTCGATTCCGAGGCCACCGGACTGCCTGAGGAGGAGAGCGCGCGCAAAGAGGAGTAACAGAACGAGAAGGACCGAGGCGACTTCGAGACGACGGCCGAGTTGGTTCATCCGAGCGAACTCGAGTGCCCCGCCAGAGCCGAAGAAGAGGGCAAGCAGGCCGAGCCCGATGAATCCGCTAGAGGCGTGGTCCCATGCCAAGAGCCCGATCACCGTCGCGAGGATCGGGATCCCGAAAGTGAGCCGGGTCGCCAAGGCGCTGCGCGGTCGGGAGGAGGAAACCTCATCGGTCACGCGGGGCGCTCCTGACTTCTGGAGAGACGATCCCGCCGTACTTCCTACGGCGACGGCAGTAGGCATCGATCGCCTCGTCGAGGCGCTCGGGGCCGAAGTCCGGCCACGCACAAGGTGCGAAGTACAGCTCGGAGTAGCTGATCTGCCAGAGCAGGAAGTTCGAGATCCGCTCTTCGCCCGCGGTGCGGATCAGAAGATCGGGATCACGCATTGACGGGTCGTAGAGATGTCCGGCGATGTGAGATTCGTCGATATCGCGAGGATCCAGCTCACCCCGCTGGCACGCCTCGGCGATCGCGCGCGCCGCGTCGACCAATTCAGACCGGCTGCCGTAGTTGATCGCGAGGCGCAAGATCATGCGGTTGTGCCCCGCGCTCTGGCGCTCGGCGGTTTCGAGATCGGCCTGCACATTCGCGGGGAGTTCGTGACGGCGCCCGATGAAGCGTAGTTGCACGCCGAGCTCGTCGATCTCACTCCGGTCTCGGGCGAGGTAGAGCCGGAGCAGCTCCATCAAGCCATCGACCTCATCCGGGGGACGCCGGAGCAAGTTTTCGGTGGAGAGTGC
>CALEHF010000334.1 GCA_937876125.1 uncultured bacterium | reverse complement strand
AAGGACTGAGTTTCCACCGAAGGACTGAGTTTCCACTGAAGGACTGAGTTTCCACCGAAGGACTGAGTTTCCACTGAAGGACTGAGTTTCCACTGAAGGACAGGCCTCCATGCTCCCGAGCGAGATCATCCGCCGGGTCCGCGAGATCCAAGTCCGCACCGGTCGACAGGTGGCGGACGTTCTGGCTGGAGAATACATCTCGGTCTTCCGCGGCAGCGGGATCGAGTTCGACGAAGTCCGGCCCTATCTCCCCGGCGACGACATTCGAACCATCGATTGGAACGTGACCGCCCGCATGGGTGAGCCGTTCGTGAAGCGTTACGTCGAAGAGCGACAGCTGACCCTGACCTTGCTCGCGGACATCTCCGCGTCGCAAGAGTTTGGGACAGGAGAGCGCTCGAAGCGTGAGGCGGCGGCGGAAATCTGCGCGCTCCTCGCATTCAGCGCGATTCAAAACGATGACAAGGTCGGACTGACCCTCTTCCACGATGAGATCGAGCAATTCATCCCTCCCCGCAAAGGGCAGCGCCACGCCCTGCGCGTCGTGCGCGAAGTCCTCGCCCACGGGCAGGACGAGCGGCGTCGACCGAGATCGCTCACCAACCGCTCACTCGGCCGGCGCGGCCGCGCCGCGGGCGCCCCGAAACGACGCGGCGGGCGACGCGGCACCTCGATCCAAGGCGCGATCGAGTTCTTTCTCTCGGTCACTCCCCGAAAGAGCGTCTGCTTCGTCGTCAGTGATTTCCTCGACGAGGGGTGGGAGAGCGCGCTGCGCCAGGCGAATCGCAAACACGACGTGATCGCGGTTCTCATCACCGACCCCCGCGAAACAGAGATCCCGAACGTCGGGCTGGTGGCACTCGACGATGCGGAGACCGGCCGCAGAATCCTCGTCGACACCGGGAAGCCCGGATTTCGTCGCTCGGTCAAGGAACTCTCGCTCGCACGGATCGACGCGCTTCGAACTCAACTCACCGCCTCGTCGATCGATCTGATCCACGTGGATGCGTCCCTTTCCGTGGTCGATCCGCTGGTGAAGTTCTTCAAGGCACGCGAGCGGAGGATGCGCCGATGAGCGTGCTCTCCCGCAGACTCACCCTGCCGGTACTTTACGGCGCCGTGATCGCCCTCGCGCTCGTTTCGGCGGGGAGCCACTCGCCGATCACCGCGCAAGAGGCTCCACCTGCGGGTGCGGATGGATCGAGCGACACCGACCTGGCCCTCTCCTCGACGAGCACGCTCGGACCGGTGACCGCTGTCATCCGTCTCTCCCCCGCCGCGCCGGTCATCGGAGATCCGCTCACCCTCACTATCGAGGTGACCGCCGAACCCGATGTCGAGGTGTTGATGCCGGCATTCGGTGAAGCCCTCGGCAGTTTCTCCATCCTCGACTTCACTCCCCGCGAGCACATCACCGAGGACGGGCGCACCCTGCAATCCCAGCGCTACACGCTCGACGTCCCAATGTCGGGGGAGTGGGCGATCCCGCGTCTCGTCGTCGAGTTCGTCGACGGACGCGAGGGGAACCGGCGCGCGCCGGAGGGGGAAGATGCCTACGAGCTGCTCACGGAGACGATCGAGTTCACGGTCGACTCGGTGCTCCCCACCGACGCCGAATCGGAGCTCCACCCGTTCCTCGACCCTCTCGCTCCACTTCCGACTCGGCTCGAGGAAGCGGCGCCGTTCATCTGGGGAAGTGTGTTCCTGTTCCTGATCCTCCCTCTCGCGGTTTGGTTGATCGCGCGGGTGCGCCGCCACGGTCGCCGCCGGAGTGCCTACGAGATCGCGGCGGCAAAATTGCGCAAGTTGCAGAAGGCGCCCCGCGTGACCCCCGACGAGATTCAGAAGTTCTACGTCGAAATCTCCGCGATCGTCCGCCGCTACCTCGAAGATCGCTTTGAGATCCGCGCCCCGGAGAGCACCACGGAGGAGTTCCTCGAACGCGCCAGTCGCTCGAGCTCTCTCACCGCTGAGCATGCAGACCTGTTGCTCCGATTCTTGCAGCAGGCGGATCTCGTGAAGTTTGCGGGGTCGATTCCCGGGGACCTCGAGATTGCAGACTCGGTTCGTTCGGCGGAGCGCTTTCTCGCTGAAACCCGCGAGGACGCTCCGATGCTCGAAGTCGAAGAAGGGAGCGCCGCATGAGCTTCTTCCTCGACTGGGAATTCCGCGATCCGTGGTTCCTTCTCGCTGCGATGATCGCGCCTCTGCTCTGGCTCCTGCTCCGGCGCTCCCCCGGCGTGATTCACTACTCGAGCATCGCGATCCCTCGGAAGGCACCGCGCAGTTTGCGAGTGCGCCTCTCGGGTCTCCCGGCGTTGCTGCTCGCCCTCGCGGCACTCTCGACCGCGATTTCTCTCGCCGGTCCACGTCGCGGCGATGCGACGACCCGAGTCAGCCGCGAAGGGATCGCCATGATGATGGTCCTCGACCGCTCCGGCTCGATGGACGCCCGCGACTTCGAGAAGGACACCGACATCAACCGCCTGCATGCGGTGCAGCGAGTGTTCCGCGACTTCCTCACCAACGCGGACAACAAGGCGCGACGCCCCGATGACCTCATCGGTGCCATCGCGTTCGGGCGCTTCCCCGATAGCGTGTGCCCGCTCACCCTTGACCACGGTAGTCTCGCCGCGATCGTCGGAGACTTGGAAGTGCTTCACGATCCCCAAGAGAGCGCCACTGCGGTCGGTGACGCCCTCGCGCTCGCGGTCGAGCGCCTGCGCGAACACCCCGCCCGCTCAAAAGTAGTCATCCTTCTCACCGACGGTGAGGACAATGCCAGCATTATCGATCCGCTCACTTCGGCGCAGCTCGCGGCAGACCACGATGTGAAGGTCTACACGATCGGCGCCGGACGCGATGGGAACGTGCTGTTTCCCGTGTTCAACTCACGAACGCAACAATGGACACTCACGCGACGCTTCTTCGAACTCGATGAGGAACAACTGATCGAGATCGCCGAGCTGACCGGCGGTCAGTATTTTGCTGCGGAGGATGCTGCCTCTCTCGAGCGGGTCATTTCCGAAATCGACCAGTTGGAGCGCAGCGAGATCACCGAGGAGCGCTTCCTGCGGTACACCGAGTTCTTCAAGATCTTCATCCACGCGGCGCTCGCCTGTGTCGCTCTGGCCGGAATCATCGGGGGAACACTGCTTCGGAGGTTGCCATGAACGACTTCCGCTTCGCCGATCCACAGTGGGTCCATGGCATGTGGGGAGTCGCGGTCTTGACCGCGCTCTTGGTGTTCTTTGAAATCCGCTCGAACCGCTCCCTCGACCGCTTCATGGGACGAACCCTGCAGGGTCGTCTCGTCGCCCAAGCGAGTCGGCCGCGGAGACTCCTGCGGGCGGGGTGCATCGGTCTGACGGCTCTCTTTCTGGTGCTGGCGTTGATGCGGCCGCAGTTCGGGGTCACCTATGTCACGACGCCAAGAGTCGGAGCAGAGATCATGGTCGCGCTCGACGTCTCGCGCTCTATGCTCGCGACCGACGTGGTCCCCGATCGCCTCGGGCGCTCGAAGGCGGAGATCCAAGACCTCTTGCCGCTTCTCGAAGGGGATCAGGTCGGCCTCATCGCCTTCGCCGGCCGCGCCTCGATCCTCTGTCCGCTCACCCCCGACTTCAGCTTCTTCCGGATGGTGCTCGATGACGTCACCGCAAACTGCGTCGGGCGCGGGGGCACCCGACTCGAAGAACCGATCCGGAAGGCGATCGCCGCCTTCGGAGACGACGGGGACGCCGCGCGGGTAATCCTGTTGATCTCCGACGGCGAAGATCACGACAGTTTTCCGCTCGAGGCGTGCGTCCTGGCGAAGGAGCGAGGGATTCAGATCATCGCCATCGGCATCGGTGACGAAGAAGGGACTCCGATTTCAGTTGAGAATCCAAAGACCGGCGCGTTCGAGCCGATCTACGGAAGTGATGGGGCTCGGGTGCGCTCCCGCCTCGACGGAGAGACACTCCGAGAGATGGCACTGGCCACCGATGGATTCTATGTCCCCGCCGGCACGAGCGCGATCGACCTCGAGGAGATCCATCGCATGAGGATCGCTCCGCTCATGCGCTCGAAACTCGAAACGGGAGGACGAACCGTGCGCCAAGAGGCATACCAATGGCCCGCTCTCCTCGCACTCGTGGCTCTGCTCGTCGCCGGAGTCGCCGCCGGCCGCCCGCGCGCTCCGCGGATCGCCGTGTTGACCGCGCTCTGCCTCACTTTCCTGCCGGCTCTCCCCGCCGGGGCGCAGACCACCACCGGAGAACTGGCCCCCGCCCGTCCCGACGGCGCGGAAGCGGCGATCCCGGAGCGTGCGGAGACCGGCGCCGAGCCGAGCGAGGATTCCTCTCCCGAAGCGGGGAGAGCCGAGCGAGACGACGTCACCGAGAGCCCCCCCGCCGAGAAGCCGGTCGACCCCGATGCCGGCCTGACTCCTCGCGATCTCCACAACCGTGCGCTCAGAGACCTCGCGGGGGGCGATCTCAGCACGGCGCGGCGTCGGTTCGAACGCACCGAGAAAGATTCGGGACTCGATGTCCAGCTCCGCTACCAAAGTCGCTACCACCTCGGCTGGATAGAGGTGAAGGAGGCAGATGCGATTCTGGGTGAGGCACCCGAGACCGCCCTCGAGTCGTTGGAACACGCGGCCGATCGATTCCGCGACGCGATCCGAGTCCGACCTTCCGCTCCCGAGGCGCGCCACAACCTCGAGGTCGTGCTCCTGAGGATCCGTGAGATTCAAGACTCGCTCCGCGAATCTGAGAACGTTGATCTCGCGAAGCGTCTCGACGAGTTGATCACGCGCCTGCGCGACCTTCTCGCCGAAGCGCGCTCGCTGATCGAACGCGACGTAGAAGATCCGAACACCGCCCTCGAAGAGCCTCGTCGGCGCGAGTACCGCGCGGTCGCAAGTGCCGAGCTGCAGATTCTCAGCGACGTCGAACGGTTCGCTCACGATGCCGATGAGGAGCGCCGCTCGATCGATGGGAAGCCAGAGGAGGAGCGCACGCCGGAGGAGCTCGTGCGCCGCGCTCAACTCGAGGCCATGCTCACCCACCTCACTCGGGCCCAAGAGCGCGTGGGGCAGGCCCGGCGCACGCTCCGGCGTCAGCAGGGAGAGCGCGCGGCGCGCCGGGCATCGCTCGGCTTGAGTGCTCTCAAGCGCAGTCGCGAACAGTTGCGCGATCCCTTGCAAGTCCTCGACGGCGTCCTTCCCGATGCCCGCGCCCTGGCCCGGCAAGGGTACCAGTGGCTCGCGGGGACCATGCCCTCGTTCGGAAACGAAGCCCCCCCGCCTCCGGCTTGGATCACTCCCGCTTCGCTCGCGGAGGAATCAGAAGAGATTAGCGGCCGCGTCGCGGAGCTCGCCGAGCGATTCCGCGCCGCCGCCGAGGCGGAACTCGCCGAGCCCGATCCTGCCGATCCAGAAGCGGTCCAGCAAGCGCGTCTGCTCGAGAGTGTCCGCGCAGCACTTCCCCACCTCGACCGCGGCGCCGCGGCGTTCGGAGACTCGACCACCGCCTACAAAGAGGAGAAGGCGCTCCCCGCGTTCGAGTCGATCGGGGAGGGGCTCACCGCGCTTGCGGAGGCGCGCGAATTGTTTCTCGACGCGAAACGACTGATCGAACTGGTCTGGCAAGATGAGAATCGGGCCATCGGGTTCCTTCGCGGAGACGACGGCGCCGAGGAGTCGATCCGACGCGAGCAGGTTCCCCAGATCGCCGAGCTCCACCAAAAGAACATCGAACGCCTCGCGCGGCTGCGAAAGTTCATCGAAGAGGAGGGTGCTCAGCTGGCGCAAGCGCGAGCCCAGTCCGAGCAACCCGCCGACCCGAACGCACCCACGCCCCCCTCACCCGAAGAACTCGAGGGGATGGAGCAGCGGATGGAAATCGTCTTCGCTCTCCTCGCCCAAGTCGAGGTCACCCTAGGAACCGGTCGCGATTGGTTTGCCGCCCAGGATCCAGAGACCCCAGAGGCCATCGATCTCGAGGCGGGGGTCACGAAGGTCGAAACGGTACTCCCCCCGCTCCGCGAGCTGCGCCGCTATTACTTCACCATCGTCGAACACCTGAAAGATGTCACCCGACGGCAGGTCGAGCTGAACGACCAGACCGCGGACGCCGTCGCTCTCGCTCAAGGCGTCCCCGCCGAGGCGCCTCTCCACCTGCTCCCCTTGGCGCCTGAACAAGCCGAGCTGCGCCAGATTTCGGAACAGCTCGCTCCGGCGATCTCCGAGCAGGGTGAACAAATGGCGCAACAGGGGTCGGGCCCGGGCGGAACACCAGCGACCGAAGCGGATGAGCAACGCCAAGCGTGGAGTCGCGCGGCCGAGCTGGTGGGATCGGCCGCGGCCGAGATGGCGAAGGCGACCCAATCGATCTTCACTCTGCCGCCGGAGGGGGGCTCGTTCCTGCTCGAAGAAGGCGTGGCCGCTCAACGCGCAGCGCTCGATCAGCTCATCGAAGCGCTCAGTCTCCTCGAGCCTCCCCAGCCAGAATCGGATCCGGGGGAGGATTCGGAGCAGGACCAGAATCAGAACAATTCCGATGATTCTCAGCAGCAGCCCGATCGCGAGCCGGTCGACCCTGCGCAACTCCTTCAGGAGGTGCGCGATCGCGAAGCCAAGCGTCGGGCAGAGAAGCAACGCGCAGGCGCGGCGGACCCCACGGTGGAGAAGGACTGGTGATGCGACGTTCGACACTCCCTTGGGTGGTGATCTTCCTCCTCGCCGCACTCGCTTGTATGCAAGGACATGCCGAGGCGCAGCCCGCGACGCCGGTCAAGGGTGAATTGCGCATGTCGGAGGGACCGTACTACGCGGAGGTCCCGATCACGCTCCAGCTGCGGATCGAAGGCTTCGACATCGATCCCGCCCCCGAGTTCACCCCCAGTGCGGTCCCCCCCCAGGCCGAAATGCGGCTCGCCTCCCTGTCCCCCAGCCGGCAGTCGTTCATGACCAGTCGGAACGGGAAGATGACCAGCTGGGAGCGCGTCACATGGGTCGCGAACTACGAGTTCACGGT
>CALEHF010000333.1 GCA_937876125.1 uncultured bacterium | reverse complement strand
GCGAAGGAGGTCCCGTTTATCGGCAGTGGCTGAAGACCGCGGCCTCAGAGACCACCAGTGTGCGTCCGATGCGCGCGGCCTCGATCGCCGCGAGCGCGGGCTCCATGGGAATGATGATCGCGCGTGGAAAAGACCACGGTGACCTCCGGCTGTTCCGCTCCGAACTCCTCCGTCGTTTGCAGGTCCAAGGGCACACGGTGTTGCGTTGGAACGCGGGAGGGGATGGATCGATCGATCGGTTGCGGGCAGAGATCGAAGCGCTCACGACTGACGGGATGCGCTCTCCATCGATCGATGACTCGCAAGGTTTCGAGATCGTGATTCCCGAGATCACCGGGTCGGCGAGCATCCTCCCCGACATTGATTCTTCGAGTAGCGAGTACCTTGATCAATCGGACAGCGAGTCCGGGGATTATGCGCGGGTCCCCGACACCGGGTCCGCGGCGATCGAGGCTTCCCGCTACGCGGATGACGACGAATCCGCTCCCCGATCCCCCATGCGCAACAGGCGCGGCGGGCGGCGTAAGAAAAGCGCGTCCCAAGTGCATTGCCTCGAAGCTCTCGCGCAGCTCTCACGGCATGCCCCTGTTGTGGTGATGGTCGATGGGGCCCATGCCGGAACCGGTGAAGCCTTCTCATTGCTGGTCGAGGCGATTGCACAAGAGCGACGCCTGCAAGGACTCGAGCGAGTGGTCTGGGTCGCGCTCGTCGATCAACAACCGGGAGCCTGGTTCGCCGAATGGTCCGCCCGGTCCGATGTGAAGCTCTGGACCCGGACTGTGAAGTTGCCGCGCCTCGACGCCGAAGGGGTGGAGGCGGTTCTCCGGAACCGTTTCCCGGGCTGGGATCCGACCCCTGGAATCTGTACGCAGCTCTTAGAAGGGTCGGGAGGGAGCCCAAGTCACCTCGAACGCAACTTGGTCGACTTTGTGCGCCAAGGAGGTTTCGCCCGCGGCTGGGAAGGCTGGGTTGCGGGAGTGTTGCCGTCTCCAGAGACCTCTCGGATCGTGGAGCGAGCACGGCGCGGATTCTCGACCCTCCCCGTCGACGAGCAAAGAATCCTAGAAGCCTTGGCGGTGGCGGATCGTCCCGCTGATCCGATCGAGCTGCAGAGCCTGGCAGAATCGCCCCCGGGAAAGACACCGGAGATCCTGATCTCACTTCTCAAGAAAAAGTGGCTGGCGCGCGAAGTCTCCTCCGGAGCCTACCGCTTCGTTCGGACCTTCCAGTCCATCGCAGTGGCGAACATGATCGATGGGGATCGGCGCCAGAAGCTGCACCGGGTTGCGGGAGATCTGCTCCAAACCCGCATCGTCGGCCACGGAACCCCGGCGGACTGGTCAAGTCTCTCTCGACATCGAATCGAGAGTGGTCAGCTCACCGCTGCTTGGATACCGCTGATCCAGTTTGTCGAACGCGGAGCCATCGATGGCGACCCGAACATCGGGATCCTGCGCGCCGAGCGATTCATCGAACAAGATGCGTGGCGACCGGTGCCCGGCTTGACCGCCGAACACCGTGGGGTCCTCCACGACGCACTTGGCATGTTGCGCCTTCGGCAGGGGGATGTCGCCGGAGCAGAACGAGAGTGGCGTCACTCCGAGCGGTACTTCTCGGGCATGCCTGTGCACCCCAAACGACTGGGAAGATTGCAAACCCGCCTCGGTTCTCTCCTCGTGCGTCGCGGTGACTCAGCGGAGGCCCTCCCGCGGCTCCGATCATCTCTGAAAGCACTCAGAGGGATGGACCGAGGTGATCTTCTCCGTCGGCACCTGATCCTTCTTGCAGAGTTGAACCTGATCAAGGGTGAAGCAGAGGCGAGCACGGAGTTGTGGTCGGCGCTCGAGAAGCTCGGCCCTCCGGAGAGCGCGACGCTCGATGCCGAGGCGGTGCTCCTTCGGGCAGATCACTCGATTCGTCGCGGTCACGTCCTCCTTGCGCGAGAGCAGCTCACCGCGGGCCTGAAGCGCATCGAAAATTCGGGCCCGGCAGTCACGGGTTGGGTCTCCCTGATCCTGGGGCGTCTCTACTCCCTCTCGCGCAACGAGGCAGCGGCTCGGCAACAGTATCGGCTGGCGGCGAGCCTGTTCCAGAGGCAGCAGCAGCCGCTCTGGGAAGCGCGTACCTTGATCGATCTGGCGGCGACACTTCGCCGGGCGCACCTGATGGGTGACGCAGAGCGGGCACTTCTGCGCGCCGAGCGCCAGCTCGATCGCTCGGGCGGAATGAGCGATCGCCCTCCGCTCCTCTGGCTCCGCTCTTCACTTCTCGCTGACGGCGGGTGGGTGAAAGAGGCGCGGACCAGCCTGATCGAACTCGCGGAGTGGGGTGATCGACTCCCGCATTCTCCGTGGCGCTGGGAAGCATCACTCCTCGAGGCAGAGCTGATGCTTCGGATGGGGAACTTGCGACGCGCTGTCCAACTCTTGTCGGGTGCCGCACACCCGAGTGCAGCGCCCCATGGACACCTCGGCGATGTTTGGTGTCGGTGGTCAGTCTTGGGGATGCGTCTCGCGCTCCGCAAGGGGAGCCCCTCCGAAGCTCTGAACGTTGCGGAAGAGGCCATCGCCGAGGCCCGCGAGCGCTGTGACGCTGCCGGGCTCGCTCCCATCTGGCGAGAGCGGATTCGCATGCTCCGGATTCTCGGCTGTGAAACCGATGCCGATCGACTCGTCTCTCAACTCAATCTTCCGGAGGAGAACCGGGTTCCGAACGCCGAGGCGGGCGGTGAGGAGTTCGCGGAGCACCTGGATGGCCTCGCGCGAGAAGCCGAGTCGGCAGGTGATCTCTCCCAGGCTTCGATCCACTTCGAAGAGGCATTGTTCCATGCTCTCCGGGTGCGGGCACTCCCGCTCGGCGCGATCCTCCCTCTGCGTCTCGCCTTGGTCAGAGCACGCGATGATCGTGCCACTGAGATGGCCGCGCGGCAGGCGTGGCGTCGTCTCGCGAAGAGCGATGTGCGTCTCGGCCGGGTCGAAGTCCTCTGCCTGTGGGCTCGCGCGCGGGAGCGGGCGGAAGACGAGCCCGGGGCCGCGAGCCTCAGACGGGCCGCGGTGCGCGAAATCGCCCGCTGGTCGGGGCGGATTTCCCTCAAGCACAATCTCTTTACTCTCGCTCGGGGCCTGCGTGCCGACGACTCAGTGCTCGACGCCATTTCGGACGCAATCCAAACCCCAGAGCCGGGCACAGCCTAGCCCCTTCATCCCTCCGATCTCGTCCACTTCCAACCCGCTCTCTTCCCGGATCTCAGGGGATGTGGGCAAGAGTTGTCGGCTCCCCGACCGAAGATAGAAACGGACTCACCCGACGGTGCTCGGGGCAGCCGGTCGCTTCGTCGGTACTCGTCGCGAAGCGTCTTCCTCGAATCTCGGGTGTCGGTTCGAGACCGAACTGGGCTAGAATTCGCCCCTCGTGCCCTCTGAACACCTCTTCCGCGAGGCATTTCGCGCGGAAGCTCTAGCGAAGAAGCAAGCCGGGACCAGCTCCGGCGGTTGGAAAGTAGACAACGGGAATGCTCAGGACTCAGACCTGTGGCGAGTTGACCGCGGAGAACGAGGGCCAGGTAGCCGTACTCATCGGATGGGTTGATGCCGTCCGTGATCATGGCGGGGTTCGATTCGTTGATCTTCGCGACCGCTACGGCCGCACCCAAGTGACGCTTCACCCCGATAACCTCGGGGGTGCAGAGATCCCGACGCTTCGCGCCGAGCAGGTTCTCCGCATCGAGGGCGCCGTGAACATGCGCCCGGATGGCATGCGAAACCCCAAGCTGACCACAGGGGACATCGAGTTGATCGCAACTTCGGTCCAAGTGGTGGGAGATTGCCCGGCGCTTCCGTTCGACCTCTCCGATGTGGGTGGGGGGGACGTGAACGAGGAGTTGCGGTTTCAATACCGGTTCTTGGACATGCGTCGCGACTCGGTCAAGCGCCGCTTCATTCTGCGCTCCGATCTCCTTCACGAACTCCGGCAATTCCTGCACGGCGAAGAATTCGTCGAGCTCGAGACCCCCGTGCTCACGAAGAGCACTCCCGAGGGAGCCCGCGATTTCCTGGTTCCGAGTCGCTTGAATCCCGGTGAGTTCTACGCGCTGCCCCAGTCTCCTCAGATCTTCAAGCAGCTCTTCATGGTCGCTGGCTTCGACCGCTACATGCAAATCGTGCGGTGCTTCCGCGACGAGGACCTGCGCGCCGATCGACAGCCCGAGTTCACCCAGCTCGATCTGGAACTTGCGTGCGTTGAAGAGGACGACGTGATCGACGTCGTCGAGCGCATGGTGGCCCAGGTGATCTCGCGGTTGAAGGGGATCGACATTCCCACTCCGTTCCCGCGTCTCTCCTTTGCAGATTCAGTCGCGCGGTACGGAACCGATGCCCCCGACCTCAGATCGCCCCTGGTTCTCGAAACCCTCGACGACCTGGTCGACCGCATCCCGTTCAACATCTTCCAGAAAGCGGTCGAAGCGGGAGGACACGTCAAGGGACTTCGGATTCCGGGTGGCGGCGCGTGGTCGCGCAAGGTGGTGACCGAGCTCGAAGGATTCGTCAAGAACTTCGGCGCGGGTGGACTCGCCTGGGTGAAGAGCAACGAGGACGCGTGGGTCGGCCCCTTGTCCCGCTTCCTCGAAGGTGAGTCGAAGACTCTCGTCGCCGAGCGCATGCACGCGGAAGTGGGGGACCTGCTCCTGTTCGTCGCCGACGCGAAGAAATCGGTCGTCAACCAATCGCTCGCGCAGCTTCGAAAAGAGATCGCGCGCCGCGAGGGACACAACGACCCCGAGCAGCTCGCGGTGTGTTGGGTGACGGAGTTTCCACTCTTCGATTCCGATGACGACGGAAACCCGACCCCGTGCCACCATCCGTTCACCGCGCCTCACCCAGAGGACGTCGGTCTGCTCGATTCGGAGCCTCTGCGCGCCCGTGCGCGCGCATATGACCTCGTCTTGAACGGGTTCGAAATCGGCGGCGGAAGTATCCGCATCCACCAGCGGGATCTGCAGGAGAGAGTTTTCCAACGGATCGGAATCGGTCCCGAAGAGGCGGTCGAGAAGTTCAGCTTCCTCCTCGAGGCACTGAAGTACGGAGCGCCGCCCCACGGCGGAATTGCCCTCGGTATCGACCGGTTGGCAATGCTCCTCGTCGGAGACTCCTCAATTCGGGAGGTCATCGCCTTCCCGAAGACCCAGCGGGGGGGGTGCCCGTTGACCGACGCCCCGAGCCCGGTTGATCCCGCCCAGCTCGCCGAACTAGGGCTCGAGCTGGCTCCGAAGGTGCCGGCACCCACGGAATGACCGATTTTCCTTTCCTGATTGGGTTTCCGACGGAAGCAGGCTGGAATTCCAGCCCGATTTCGGGTTCCATCGGGGACCTCTGCCGGATGGCACCGGCAGCGTCGTCAAGTGGCGTCGTCAAGTGGCGTCGTCAAGTGGCGTCGTCAAGTGGCGTCGTCAAGCAGCCTGGTCCAGTAGCGGAGATGGTCTCCGTTCGTAGCCAGACGGAACGGTCGCCAACACACTAGCGCGGAGCGGTCACGCTAACGACCGCAGGAGGTAAGTATCGCCGAGCAGGCCAAGTACCGGGTCATCGATCGATCGGGGCCCGGGCAGGTCCGACTGATCGGAGAAGACGGAAATCAGGTCGGGGTCGTGGACCTCGCCCAAGCATTCGAGCTCGCCGAGGAACAAGATCTAAACCTCGTGGAGCTGAACCCGAACTCCGATCCCCCGACCTGTAAGCTCATGGACTACGGGAAGTTCAAGTACAACTCTTCGAAGAAGCAGGGCAAGACCAAGGTTCTGAAGCGCAAAGAAGTCAAAATGCGCCCGAAGACCGAGATCCACGACTTCGAAGTAAAACTGAAGAACGCCCGTCGATTCCTCGAAGCGGGACACAAGGTACTCGTCACCATGGTGTTCAGGGGACGCGAGCAGCGTCACCCCGAGTTGGGATTGGTGCTGTTGAACCGTTTCTCGGAAGCGCTCGATGAGATCGCAAAGGTGGAGCGTCCGCCCGCCAAAGAAGCGGGAAACCGCATGAGCATGCTGCTCTCGGGAAAGGCTCGCTGAGCCCGAAGAGCGCGCTCGCTCGTCGCTTTGATTCGAGCCTTGCTGCTCGTCATTACGAATGAACACTTGCTGGTCAGAGCAGTGATCAGTGTCCGGAATACAGACTGGGAACGGGATACCACATGGCGAAGCCAGGGAAGTTCAAGCCCAACAAGGGTGCGCTGAAACGGGTCAAGGTCACCGGGACCGGGAAGATCAAGCGCAGCCGGGCGAACATGAGTCACTTGATGTCGGCCATGTCGCCGAAGCGTCGCCGCAAGGGACGGAGTGCCGCCATGTGCAAGCCGAGTGAGCAGAAACGGTTCCGCCAGATGTTGGGCCTCCAGTAGTTCGAGGGCGCCGGCGTTTCGTTCTCCCGCTCACGATACCGCTCTCAAAGTTACGACCCTTAAAGATACGACTGTCTGGCTCTTCCCAGGGTGGGGTGTCCCCCGCAAGTGGCTGGTCACGGTGACCGTTCCTCCTGTTTGAAGGCCCAAAGAAAGTGAGTCCCCTCCGATGCGCGTACACTACGGCGTCGCACGCCACCGCAAACACAAGCGAGTTCTCCGTAAGACCAAAGGTTTCTGGGGCGGCCGGAGACGGCAGTACCGGACCGCGAAGGAAGCCCTGCGTCGTTCGGAAGTCTACGCGACGCGTGACCGCAAGAACCGCAAACGCGAGTTCCGTCGTCTATGGATCACGCGCATCTCTGCTGCGCTGTCCTCCCAGGGAATCAACTACAGCCGCTTCATTCATGGTCTCGGCAAAGCCGACATTCAGTTGAATCGGAAGATGCTCTCCGAGCTGGCGATCCGGAACCCCGAGGGGTTCACCCAGGTGGTCGAGAAGGCCAAGGGCTAGTGATCGAACGACCGCTCTCTTGTTCGAGCGGTCACACCGACAGGGATGGAGTCACCTCCATCCCTGTCGGTCTGTACGGTCGACCCTCTCGACCGTTTCCATCTCGCATGCAGGCTCCTGGGAACTGTGGGCAGGAACGATGACGCCACCGTCGGATGACCTCTTCCAGCGGCTCGACGAGTTGGGTGCCGAGGCACCCGCGAAGATCTCTTCCGCAACGGACACGGCAGAGCTCGAAGCACTGCGCTTGTCCTACCTCGGGAAGAAGGGGTCCCTCAAGGGGATCCTCAGAGGCCTGGGCCAGCTCGCCCCGGAGCAGCGGAAAGACGCGGGAGCCGCTGCGAACCGCATCAAGGAAGTGATTGAGGGTGCCCTCGCCGAGTCGAAGGTTCGACTCGGTGTCGGAGCTCCGGTGAAGAGTGCCCAAGGGCTCGACGTGACGATCCCGGGGCGCCTCCCGCACCTCGGCAGCCGTCACCCAGTCCGCCAAGTCGCCCGCCGCTTGATCCACATCTTCCACAACCTCGGCTTCGCCGTCGCGGACGGTCCCGAGGTCGAAGACGAGTGGCACAACTTCATCGGCTTGAACATCCCTCCGGATCACATCGCGCGAGATCCCTCGGAGAATTTCTACCTCGAAGACGATCTACTCCTTCGGAGTCAGACGTCGACGGTTCAGATCCGCGTGATGGAGAACCATCCGCCGCCGCTGCGGATCATCGCGCCCGGCCGCGTCTATCGGCCAGACACCGTCGACGCGAGCCACTCTTTCCAGTTCCACCAGATCGAGGGATTGATGGTCGACGAAGGCGTGACCTTCGGCGACTTGAAGACGACCTTGCGACTCTTCTTTACGCAGCTGTTCCAGCGTGACGTCGAGCTACGGCTCCGGCCCAGCTTCTTCCCCTTCACCGAACCGAGCGCCGAAGTCGACTTGCGCTGCCCGTTCTGTGGCGGGAATGGCTGTAAGACGTGCGGGCGCAAAGGTTGGATCGAAATGGGCGGGTGTGGAATGGTCGACCCGAACGTGTTCGAAGCGGTGGGGATCGATCCCGACCGGTACACAGGCTTCGCGTTCGGCATGGGCATTGATCGGATGACGATGGCGTTCTACGACATCCCCGACATTCGTTACCTCTTCGAGAACGATGTCCGTTTCCTCGAACAGTTCGGAATCGAGTAGCAGCGATGAAAGTCACCATCGACTGGCTCCGCGACTATGTCGACTTCGATCTCTCCCCGGAGCGTCTCGCCGATCGCTTGACCCAGGCGGGACTCGAAACTGAGGGGATCGAGACGGTCGGCTCGGAGACCGTGATCGAGCTCGAAACGACTTCGAATCGCCCCGATCACCTCGGGGCGCTGGGAGTGGCGCGGGAGATCGCGTGGATTTGCGACGCACCTCTCCGCCCGCCCGTTGTCGCCTACGACACCGTGCCGACCCTCGATGGCAAGAGTATCGCCGAGCTGGTCACGTTGGATGTTCAGGATGCGACCCGCTGTCCGCGCTACATCGCGCGACTCGCCGTCGGTGTGAGAGTGGGACCGAGCCCCCAGTGGCTGGTCTCGCGCATCGAAGCCCTCGGTCTGCGCACCGTGAACAACGTCGTCGATCTCTCGAACTACGTGCTCTTTGAATTCGGCCAACCGTTGCACGCGTTCGATTTCGAGCGGGTCGATGCGGGGACACTGATCGTTCGACGCGCCGCGCAAGGGGAAGAACTCAATGCGCTCAACGGGAAGGCCTACCTCCTCGACCGCGACGATTTGGTCATCGCCGATACCTCCCGACCGGTGGCTCTCGCTGGTGTGATGGGCGGTGTGGATTCGGAAGTCGGTGACGCGACGACGAAGATCCTCCTCGAGAGCGCCTGGTTCGATCCGGTCCCGATCCGGAATACGTCCCGACGACTCACGTTGGCAAGCGACTCATCGTATCGATTCGAGCGCAAGGTCGACCCCTTTGGCGTTGACGCGGCGTCGCGCCGCTTCCTCTCCCTACTCGCCAAAGAAGCGGGCGCCGTCATCCTCGAAGGAGAAGTCGAGTTCTGCTCGAAGGACTTCCTCGAGTCGTCGCGACATCGCATCTCGCTTCGTCCAGCTCGCGTCACTCAGGTGCTCGGCGTCGAAATCCCGACGGAGGATATCCGCGCGGGATTGATCCGCCTCGGGTTCGAAGACCAAACCAAGAAGAAGAAGAGCAGCGCTCTGGAGTTCCTCACTCCCAGTTTCCGCGTCGACGTCACGCGCGAGATCGACCTCGTCGAGGAGGTCGCTCGAGTGTACGGCTTCGACAACATTCCCGAGGGGCAGCTCGCGGTGCGAGCGATCCCCGATAATCCCATCGCGCGAACCTCTGAGATCCTCGCCCAGCTCCTGGTCGGCGCGGGCTACCACGAAGCACTGACCCTTGCGTTCACGACCAAGGAAGACGCCGCGATCGAGTCTTGGTGGTCGGCGACGGATCCATTCGAGGTTCGAAACCCTGTCCGCAGTGCGGAGCGGCGCATGCGTCGGAGCCTTCTCCCTCGCCTCCTTCAGGCAGTCCGGGGGAACCGGCTCCATGGGGTGGAAACGGTGCGCCTGTTCGAGCAGGCGCGCGTATTCCACCGGCGTCCCGGCACCCACAGTCCCATCGAGCGAGAGCACCTCGGCTGGTGCTGCCACGGGGAGGGCAGTGATTTCCGAGAGATGCGAGGAATCGCCGAGTCGGTTCTGCGGGCGATGCGGATCGAAGGGGAGATCTGGACTCCGGTCGACGGGAACACCGGGGGCTTCCAAGCCGGACGCCTCGCGCAGGTCTCGTTCGCTGGGGAGCGGATCGGTGTGGTCGGCGCGGTCAGCCTCGACGGGGTCCCTGGAGACGTGTGGGGGGGAGAACTCGACCTCGCACCGCTGTTTGAGCGATCCTCCGCGGATGTCCAGTTCCGAGAGTTCTCACGCCACCCCGGCGTCCGGCGCGACCTCAATGTCATCGTCGCTGAAGAAGTGCCCTGGCGCGAGCTCTCCGACACCATTACCGGCCGCCCCCTCGAGCATTTCACCGGCCTGTCGTTCGGAGATGTGTACCGCGGCAAGCAGGTGCCCAAAGGCCAGAAGAGCGTGCTCTTTTCCCTCTCCTTCCAGGCGGAAGACCGCACATTGACCGGGGAAGAGGTCGATGCGCAGGTTCAGGGGGTCATCGAAGCGCTCGCCGAGAAGTTCGGGGCTGAGCTCCGTTCGTAACGGATGAAGGCCCGCACACGCGTCCTTTCCACGAGCCGTTGCGGTGCCTGACTGTCGACCTACAATGCCCTGCACGCCGCACCCACGCGCGACCGCAGCGACCCGCGTCCGGACCAGTTCTGCGACGATCCGCTCTTCAGTCGGATCGCGCCGCTGCGTTGCCGGCCCCGCAGTTGCCAGGATTCCGGGACCCAGCGTTCCGGGACTCCTTCTTCCGGGACCCCGTGTTCCGGGAAGGGGCCGCCTGGTAACTGTTCTGGTCCCAACAGAGAGTGACCCTGAGACATGCGTAACTTCATCACCATCCTCGTGATCGCCGTCGCCTGCTATTTCGGATATCGAGCATTTTCCGATGGGGGCGGGACGACACCGAATCCTCTCGAGAACTCGGATCACGAACTCGTCGGGCGCACCGGCCCTGGCGAAGGTGATCCGACCGATACCATCACGTCCGGTGGAATCCTCGGCGAGAGAAACGAACTCAATCTGGGGAACGGAAATCTGGCGGATAGTGAGCTCGACGAGGCGACCCTTCGCGAGGCCAACGCGAAACTGGGTGAAGACGCGACGACCCCCGCGAAGGGTGAGATCGAGACCCTCGAAAAATCACTGCGCGATTCGAGTCCTCCTCAAATGGACGAAGAGCGGCTGCGCCTTGCGACGTTGTATCGTCGAGCGAATCGCAGCGCCGATGCCGATGAACATTTCGAACTCATCTACCGCGGCCGCGGGCCTCTCGCGGCGAAGGCCGCCGCAGCCCTCCTCGAACGAGCTTCGGGAGAAGCTCAAATCGAATACGCAGCATTCGTCATCGACCATGGGCCCGAGGCAGCCGGCTACGGTGTCGCGGCGTTGATCCAAGGAAAAGAACTCGCGGAAAAGAGTGAAGAGGCTGCCCAAATGAAGGCGTGGAGGCTCTTGAGCGACGCGTACTTCTCGCGTTCGGAAGAGTCTTGGCGCGCTCCGATTCGCAACATTCTCGAGCCGATCGCGAATCGTTGGTTTCTCTCCGTCCGACCCTGTTCCCTCACTTCGTCGTACACCGTGCAAAGTGGTGACTATCTCGCCCGCATCGCCGACGAACACAAGACGACCGTCGATCAGTTGCGCGCACTGAACGGGATCGAGGGCGATCTGATCCACGAAGGGGACCGCTTCAAGATTCTCAATCGTGAGATCACGGTCGTCGTCGACAAGAGCGAGTTCCGACTCGACGTTCGTTACGACGGTGGCTACTTGATGAGCTTTCCCGTCGGACATGGATCCGAGGGACGCACTCCGACCACCACCTTTGAAGTGAACCTCCGACAGGAGCACCCGACCTGGTTCCCCGCGAATCGCCCCTCGGTCCCGTACGGTGACCCGGGGAATCCTCTCGGCGAGCGTTGGCTCGGATTTGCGGCTGCTGATGGCTTCAAGGGCTTTGGCATTCACGGCACGAACCAACCTTCGACCATTGGGACCGAAGCCTCCGAGGGGTGCGTCCGTTTGCAAAACGAACACGTGATCCGACTCTACCCCTACATCTCGCTCGGGACGAAGGTCACGATCCTCGAGTAGGGCGCTGGTCTCGAGAGGGCGGCTGGTCTCGAGTAGGAGAGCGGCCTTGTTTCAGAAGTAGAACTCCTCGGAACCCGGCCTCGGGGATCCGTTCGGCCCTGGGCCTCCCGAGAAAGGAGTCCCCGTGCCTTGCGTTCGATCCACCATCCCCCGCTCACGCCTGACGCTCCCTTGCCTGAGTACGCTCCGTATCTTCTCGATCGCCCTCTCCCTGGGGCTCCTCGGCCTGCTCTTCCCCTCCGAGGCACGCGCCGATGGCTGGATAGAGATTCATCCGCACCCTCCGCATCGACCCGGCCCGGTTCACCGCCCTCCCGTGCGACCGCCGCCGCCCCCCCGCATGGAGGTGACGCGACACCACGTGGACGTCTCGCTCGATCGGGGGATCGCGAGCGTCACGGTCGAGGAAATCTTCCACAACCCCCACGGCCGCGATCTGGAGGGGACCTACTACTTCCCGGTTCCCAGAGCCGCGCAGATCGAAGACTTCCGGGCAGTGCTGGGGGGAAAGGAACTCGCCGGAGAGATTCTGCCCGCTGCCGAGGCCCGTCGAATCTACGAAGATCTGGTACGCCAAGTCGTCGACCCCGCGATCCTCGAGTACTACCAGCGGGATCTGTTTCGAGCCCGGATCTTTCCGATTCCGAAACACGGGGACGTCTCATTGACGATCCGATACCGGCACCGCGTCCCTGCGAACGGGGGACTTCTGCGCTTCCGCTATCCGCTCGACACGGGGCGCTTCGCCGCCGGCCCGTACCGTGATGTCCAGATCAACGTCGATCTCGTGACCGACGGAATCCTCCACGCTGTCGGCTCCCCGAGCCACCCCCTGACAGAAGTCGAACGCAGTGCGCGCCACGCGAAACTGCGTTACAGCGCCAGCAAGCTCGATGCTCGACACGACTTCATTCTCGATGTGATCGAAGGCAATGGTGACCTCGCCGGTGGTGTGCGAGCATTCCGGGAGAGTCAGGAAGACGGCTGGTTCATCTTGCGGCTGGTCCCCGGCCTGCTCGACAACACCGAACTGCCCCCGAGCACTCTCGTCTTGGTCGTCGATGTCTCTGGCTCCATGGCGGGGGAGAAGTTGGTTCAGGCCAAAGAAGCGCTCCGCTCGGCATGCGCGCGCCTCCGCCCTCTGGACCGGTTGCAAATTCTCGGGTTTTCATCCCGCGTACACTCCTTCGCTGAAGTGCCCGTGTTCGCCACCCGTGAGAACCTGGCGGGTGCCCGCACCTTTATCGACAGTCTGATCGCTCGCGGCGGTACGAACATTGACGAAGCGCTCGCGGCGGGCCTTGCGGCTGCCCGCGCAGAGGACCGCAAGAGCACCGTACTCTTGATCACCGATGGCGCGCCGACAGTGGGAGTGACCGATGCCGGAGAGATTACCGCTCGCGCGAAGGCGGGGAATGGTGGCGACCACCGCATTCATGTGTTGGGCGTCGGCGCACAGGTAAACACCCGGCTCCTCGATCGCCTCGCCCGAGAAAATCGCGGTAGTCGCACCTACCTCCAGGGATCCGAGCTCGAAGTCACGCTCGGCGCCCTCCTCGATCGGGTGCTTTTCCCCTCCTTGAGTGACCTGAAACTGACGGTCGACGGGGTCACCGTCGATCGCCTCGAACCGCCCGCCCCCTGGGATCTGTTCCATGGCGATGATCTGGTCATCGCGGGTCGATATCGCGGGGACGGTCGAGTCCAGGTGCGCGTCGAGGGGTTGCGCGGTGGC
>CALEHF010000332.1 GCA_937876125.1 uncultured bacterium | reverse complement strand
GCACGCCGCGCTGCCGACGCAATCGAGGTCGACACAGTCGGTGTCGCCGTCGAAGTCGTTATCGATGCCGTCCGCGCAGTTGCCGGTCTCGACACACTGTGCAGCGCAGTCCGGGTCGGCGCAGTCGATGAGACCATCGAGGTCGTCGTCGAGGCCGTCGAAACAGAAGCCCTCGAGCCCCGCGATCTGGAACGTGTAGTCCCCGTTCGCGATGGTGGATCCGAAGTGGGAGATCCGAATCAGGACCGACTCACCGGCGAGCATGTTCACGGTGATCACGGAATCGCGGAGGATTCCGGTATCGATCCCCGGGCCGCACGGAGGCGGACCCGCGTCATCGTCGCAGGCGAGCTGGGTGCCGCCGCAGACGTCGAATGCGGCGATGACGGTGTCCATGCCGAGGTTGAGGCCTGGCGCGTCGTGGGTCCCACAGGTCGAGAAGACGAATTGCGCACTGTTGGGAGCCGTGAAGGAGTACCAAACGTCCGGGTTCGTTGCGGACGCGCCACAGGTGGCGGTCCCGTCGTTGGTCGCGGTACTCAGGTTGCCGAGATAGACCGTGGCAAACGCCGCAATCTCCGCATTGATGCAATCGTCGTTCACCGGTTGTCCGAACGCCGGAACGGCGATCGAACAGAGGGCAACGGCGAAGAGTAGCCTCGAAAGTGTCATCCAGATCCTCCCTGTTGCCTGCGAGTCCCCGCGTCGAAGAAGTGTTCGAGCCGCGACCTGCAGATCCCTGTACTGCGACGTGCACTACCCCCCCAGGGGTAGCGACCCAATTCTCGGACGACACCCGTACCCATTCCGCTCGAGATGAGCAGATCCTAGTCGGACCGCACGAGTGTCTGGATTTTGTTGCGTATTGGAGCCCGTTCTTCCGCTGGCGCTGACCAGTGACGTCCGTGTCTCAGCGGAGCGTGGGACTACGGTAGCGTTCAGAAGTGTCGGCAACAAGGGGCTCGATAGACCCGCACACTAGGAATTCGGAGCAAGCGTGGTCGACGCTCCGTCGCCGGCGGATCACTCGCGGAACAACCGAGGGGGGGGAAGAGGAGGGGCGAGTTCTGTTCGGAGCTCGAACGAAACGACAGCTCGACAGGCTGCCATTCTGGGTGGTTATTCTGCGGCCACGAGCTGGAGTGGCCTCAGTGGGCCTCTTCGAAGAGGCGGATGAGCCGATCGGCTTCATCGCGATGAGCCGAGACCGGGTAGAGCCGAATCAGCCGGTGGAGGGTGGGCTGAGCTGCCGCCAGTCGCTGCTGACGCTCCGCGAGGATATGAGCCATTCGGTGGAGAGCAAATGCATGCGTCTCTCCCGTGGGCAGAAGCTCGTCGAGGGCGTGGGCGTGGTAGAGCGCCTCGCCGTACTCCCCGAGACCCACACAGAGCTCGAGGAGCTCGAGACGAAGGACCGGGTCGATGCTCCGCTGGGGAAGAAGTTTGCGTTTCCGCAACCAGAGGCGCCGGCGCCGGGTCTCGCTTCCAAAGAGAAGGCGACGCCTCACGCGCCAGTTCCAGGCGACTTCCGCTTCACGCTCGACCTCGGCGGGCAAGATCGCAGAGATCTCCTGCAAGATCAGATGAGAGATGATGGGGAACTGCACTGCGAACACGAGCACCAGGCACGCCGCAGTCAAGCCGACCGAAGTTCCGGCTCCGACCACCAGAGCGATGTAGACCACCAAGGAAACGAACACCGCGGTAAGGGCAGCGAATCGAACTTGCCGCATCTGGCCCCAGATGGAGCTCTTGCGGAAGTAGTAAAGGGTTCCCCCCACGACAATTTGGATCGCGGTAGGGATGAGCAGTGCGCTCATCGATTCACTCCTGGTCCACGGTTCACTTCGCCACACGAAGCGCGAAAGCCCACATGAGCGCAAAAGCCCACACTGAGTGCAAAAGCCCACACTGAGCGCTCAAGGATTGAGAGCAGGCCCGGCCCTCAAGATGAGCGAGAAACGCACGATGGGTATCACCCGGCACTACGGCGTCAAAGTGCCCGCACCGCCAAGAATGCCTGCGTCGCCGAAAGTTACTGCGTCGCCGAAAGTTGCTGCGTCGCCAAGAACTACTGCGTCGCCAAAAGTGATCGCAATGCCAAGAGTGACCAGGTGTCCAGACCCGTGGACTCGCATGTGCACCGAGGGACCTGCAGGCGCCATCATAACACCGGTTGGGGGCCCGACTACCCTCGGGGAAGACCGGGGAATGGCCAGCGGATGCCAACCACGGCGACGCCAAACGGCCCGATGTGCCCCCGCAAAACGCCCACGCCCCCTCGAAGAGTCGACGGCCGGGGACCACCCGCTTGCGACGGGAGCCGATCGCGATCCGCAAGAGGCCCAAAAGGGTCCTCCACAGAAGCCACGTCCTCTCGCAACTCCAAGCTCCTTGGAGAATTGGAGAACTTTGCTATGATGCGGTCCCGGGCCGCGGGCGCAGATCAGTTGTGTGGCTGATCCATCGCTGGACTTGAGAAGTCGCGTTCGGTCGGGGTGAACACTCGTGAAGAGTTCCTCATGTCAGACTTTGGCGTTCGTGGACGGATCCCTTTCGGGGAGCCCCGTCAGTCAGCGCACCACAAACTGGCCTTCGTCAACTGGCTCGTAGTGATCGGTTCGATCACTGTCGGGCTCTCTTCGGGTTGTGGTGATGATACCGATCCTTCGAGGAGCAAGGCACAGTCGCTGACCCACCCCGCTTGGTTCGCCGAGGTGACCGAATCCACGGGCCTCAACTTCACCTACCAAACTTTCATCACGGATCGACGCCCAATGCCCTCGGTCATGGGTGGCGGGCTCGCTCTGTTCGATGCGGATGGTGACGGCGATCTCGACGTGTACCTTGCGAACGGGTCCTCCGAGACCCCGATAGGAGCGCGCGGCACGCGACCCGCTGCCCGGTTCTTCCGCCAAGAGAGTCCGCTTCGGTTCCGGGACGCAACCCTCGAGAGCGGCCTTGGAGATCCGGGTTACGGCCAGGGGGTGGCCATTGGCGACTTCGACAACGACGGTGCTCCCGATCTCCTCGCCCTGAACTACGGCCCCGACGCGCTCTACCGAAATCGTGGAGATGGGACTTTTGAGGATGTCACCGAGCGCGCCGGGATCCACATACCCGGGTGGTCGGTCTCGGGCGCTTTCGTCGACATTGACCGCGATGGCTTCCTCGATCTCTACCTCGTCCAGTACGTCGAGTTCGATCCGACAAAGTCGTGTACGGACAGCGCAGGCCGACCCGAGTTTTGCGGGCCTCTCGCCCATCCTCCGCTCCACGACATCTTGCTGCGGAACCGCGGCGACGGGACCTTCGAGGACATCTCGGTTTCGTCGGGAATTGCCTCGGCCGTCGCGGCGGGATTGGGAGTCGTGGCACAGGATTTCAATGGCGATGGTTGGGTGGATCTCTACGTCGCCAACGACGCATATGCGAACCAGCTGTGGATCAATCGCGGCGATCTCACCTTTGTCGACGAGTCGATCCCGCAGGGGGCTGCGTTCAACATGAACAGTCAGGCCGAAGCGGGGATGGGAGTGGTCTCCGAAGACTTCGACGGAGATGGTTTGCCCGACCTTTTCATCACGCACCTTGTCAAAGAAACGAACACTCTCTACCGAAATCTCGGCGGAGGCGTGGGATTCCAGGATGCGACCGGCGCGAGCGGGCTCGGCTCGTCGAGCATGCGTCACACCGGGTTCGGCACCTCCGCTATGGACGTCGAACTCGACGGCGACATCGATCTTGTGATCGCCAATGGCGGCGTCAATCGCGGCGCTCCGATCGCGGGATCCAATCTGCCCGATCCGTGGCCGCTCTACGCCGAGTCGAACCTTCTCTACCGCAACGAGGGTGGCGGCCGGTTCGCGATCATGGACGATCCGAGCTTCTCGAAGAGGCAAGAGGTGAGTCGTGGCTTGGTCACGGGGGACCTCGACGGCGACGGCGACCTGGACATGATCGTCACGAATCTCGACTCTCCGACTCGCGTTTACCGCAACGATGCCATCCGCCATGGATCGTGGTTGCGCATCCGCGCGATCGACCCTGCCCTGGGGCGCGACGCGATCGGGGCCCGCATCACGATTCGGGACGGCGGTGCGACGCGCACTCGCACGGTCTCGCAGGCGGTCGGATATGGGAGTTCAGGACCGGTGGAGGCTCACTTCGGGGTCACCCAAGTCCCGACCTCAGCCACCGTGCGCTGGCCGAGCGGTGAGTCAGAGGAGTTTCCCCTTCCCGGCGTCGATCGGGCTCTGACGCTCCGGCGGGGCACTGGAACCCCAGAGCGATGACCGCTGAAATTCCCAGACCGCACACGCGATCCAACCGAACCATGCTCCTCGTCGCTGGCCTTCTCCTCATCGTGTGCGCCGTGGTCTTTGCTCCGCAGTTCCTCGCCGATCCGCCATTGATTCCCAACCCCATCGCCGAGGGGATGGAAGCGGCTGTGAAGCGGGTCATCGGTTCTGCTCGCGCGGATGTCGTCGCGAACCCATCCTCCGAACCTGCTTGGCGAAGATTCGCCAACCTCCTCGACTCTCACGATCTCAACGAAGAAGCGGTGATCGCGTACACGCACGTCCTCGCTCTCAACCCGGGAGATTCTGCCAGCCGCTACAACTATGGATTGCTCCTCGAATACGTGGGGCGTTCGGATGAGGCTCTGATCGAGTTCGAAACGGTCGTCGCTGCCCGACCGACCGACTCCGCACCGCACCACCGCATCGGCGAACTCCACGCACGTGAGGGGCGACAGGCGGAAGCGGAAGCGGCCTTCCGGCGAGCGCTCGAGATCTCTCCTGATTCACAGATCTCCCAACGGGGGCTGGCGATCGCGCTCAACGCCCTCGGCAAGACCGGCGAGGCGATTGCTCTCCTCGAGCCGCTCGCCGCCGCGGTGCCCGCCGACCGTGGGACCACTTCTTCCCTCGTTCAGGCGTACCAGCGCAACGGACAGCCGGAGAAGGCAGCCGCCCTGAATAGCGTGCTGCCTCCCGCCGACACTCTCGCGCTGAGGGACCCCATTCGTCATGCGGTCGTGAGCCTGGCCGTCGACAGCAAGTCGTGCATCGATCGCGCGAAAGAGTTCGAGCGCTCGAGCCAATTCCAACTGGCGATCCAGGCGTTCGTGCTGGCCGCCGAGGGAGCACCGGAGTCAGCCGCGATCCCCGACTGGATCGGCCGCAACTATATGCGCCTGGG
Organism: uncultured bacterium; assembly: GCA_937876125.1. GTDB lineage: Bacteria > Planctomycetota > UBA8108 > UBA1146 > UBA1146 > JAFMMO01. The sequence goes on along the minus strand of CALEHF010000332.1, from coordinate 20,782 downwards.
GCAGCCGCGACTCGCGATTCCCCATTTCGATCGCTCGGTCGCACTCGACCCTGGCCGAGCCAACGCCTACTTCAATCGGGGTTCTGCCTACGAGTCCACCGGCAACCGCACGGAGGCGATCGGGGACTACCGACGCGCGGCCACTATCGATCCCGAACACAAGCTCGCGAAGGCTCGCCTGCAAGCCCTTGGGGCACTCTGATCAACTCAAGTAGCAATCCGCGAGATCGGGCCGTACTGAGGTCGGTACATACCAGGTGAGTCCGGTGGCAGCTGCCGACCGACGTCGTGCCGATCGCATTCCAAGTTTGGTCGGAGGTCGCTTCCCTCGATCGAAGTGACTTCAGGTCCGGGCGGTGGCCAAGTTCGCACTTCTGCCCCGGGCGCTCCACTTGACTCCCCGAAGGGGCGTGTCATGCTCTCCCGAATGCACCAACAGACCGATTCTCCCGCAATCTCCTCGCATGCGAGCATTCCCGAGACACGCACTCCAGGCCCACGCCGAGGGACCGGAGCTGCTCTCTCCTGTGCACTCGCTGTCGTTCTCCTGGCCGTCTCGAGCTGCACTCCTTCGAAGCCGCCGCCTCCGATTACCAGGCTGTCGAATCTCGACGTCGATCCGCTGATCCTCGCGCGCGTCGATGAAGAGGTGCGGAAGGCTGCGGACGCCCCTGGAAACCCAAAAGTGCGTTGCCGGCTCGCGTACGCGTACGATGCCAACGGACTCGAAGAGCCCGCCATCACGGAGTATCGCGCGCTCGGTAAAATCGCTCCGAACGATCCTTTGTGGCCGTATCGGGCGGCGATCTGCCTGATCGAGAGTGGCAACGCGGCGGGGGGTCGCGCCGAGATTGTCGCCGTAACCGAACGCTTCCCGAACTTCGCTCCCGCCTGGCATCGCCTCGCGTTGATCCACCTCGAAGAGGGTGACCTCGCCGCCGCGCGAGCCGCGATCGACCGCTGCCTCGCCTCGAGACCGCTGTCTCTTCCCGGCAAGACTACGCTCGCCGATATCCACCTGCGCGAAGGTGATGCTGAGCGCGCCGTCTCGATTCTCGAAGACGTGACGCGCGCTGCAACCGACGACCGTCACGCGCGCTTTCTGCTCGGCCGCGCCTACCAGCGCACCGGTCGAGACGACGCAGTGGTCGAGGTCCTTCTCTCGGAAGGTGCCGGTGCTGTGGCGCGAGCGGTCGAAGACCCCCGCGAACAAACGATGGCGGGACTGCAAACGGGACTCGCACGAGAGGTGGATCGTGGCATCGCACTGATTCAAGCGGGCCGAGCCGCCGATGCGGTGCGGGTGCTCGAAGCCGCCCTCCGCGCACACCCGAACGATTCGAACATCATGCTCAACCTCGCCCAAGCGCGGGCTCAAGCCGGGGACACCCCCGGAGCGCTCTCGATGATCAAGACCGCCGCGGAGACGGACTCGAAAAATTTTCGCGTGCACTTGGTCCGAGCGATATTAGAACTGGGTGCGGGTGACGCGGCGATGAATCCGAAGGCGACCGGATCGCTGGGAGCTCCCCCCCCGGCCGCATCCGATGCCGACCGCGAAAAGGCGCGAAAGCACTACGAAACCGCACTCGCGTCGGGAAGTCGCGCCGCGCGCTTCGGCCCCAAAGAGTGGCGCTCTCACTTTACCTATGCGCGGGCGGCGCACCGGAGTGGGCAGCTCGATCTGGCTCGCAGCGCCCTCGAGAAGGCGCAGCAGATTGTTCCCAACGATGCCGAGGTGAACCAGTTCATGTTCGAACTCACCTGGCAACTGAACGACCGAAAGGCAGCGCTCGCGGCACTGGAACGCGTCGTGGCTGTGAACCCAAACAACCTCGTGTCCTGGGTGAATTTGGTCCATACGCGCGCGGCGCTCGAAGACTTCGAAGGCGCGGCTGCTGCGCTCGAACGCGCGCGCGCTATCGATCCAGGGCACCCCCGCGTGATCGGCGCCGCCGAGAAGCTCGACACCTTGCGCGCGGCGGCGGGGAGCTCGCAGACCAACTCGCCCAGGTCGCCATGATCCGAATCCAATTCTTCCTGGTCGCCATGATCACGGTCACCATCGGTTGCACACCTTCCGACTCGAAGGCGCCGACCAAGGGCGCGACTCCGCCAGAGAGCACTGGGTCCGGCTCGAGCTCCGAGGGGCTGGCCTCGACCAGCCCATGGTTCGAAGAGGCGGCAGCAGAGGTCGGACTCGACTTCCAGCACGTCTCAGGAGCCGATCGGTCCAAGCTCTACATCCCTGAAATTGTCTGTGGCGGAGTGGCGCTCCTCGACTACGACAACGACGGCGACCTCGACGTCTATTGCGTCCAAGGGGGACGCGCGCCCTCCCCGCAAGTCGAAGCTTCCGCGAACCACCTCTATCGCAACCGTGGCGATGGTACGTTCGAAGATGTCACCCAGGAGGCGGGAGCCGCCGCTCTCGGCTATGGGATGGGCTGCGCAGCGAACGACGTCGATCGCGATGGCGACATCGACATCTACGTCTCGAACGCGGGAAGTAACGTGTTTCTGGTCAACCAAGGGAACGGGACCTTCCTGGAGGCTTCCGATGTGCTCGGCGCGGACGCGCCCGGCCTCACCGCCTCTGCGGCGTTCTTCGACTACGACGCCGATGGTGATCTGGACCTGTGCGTGACCGAATACGTCGGCTGGACTCCGAGCAGCGACCTCTCCTGCACCGCAACTCGCAGTGGTCATGACTACTGCCAGCCGAACAACTACCAAGCTCCCACCGCCGATCACCTGTTCCGAAACGACGGAGGTCGGTTCGTCGAAGTGACGGCCGAGGTAGGAATGTCCAACGCGAAGGGCAATGGCCTCGGTGTCGTCTCCGGTGACTTCGACCGCGACGGTCGCCTCGACCTCTTCATCGCGAACGATGGAACTCACAACCATTTGTGGTACCAGACCGAACCGGGAAAGTTCGAGGAGCGTGGACTTCGCTCTGGCACCGCGGTCAACCAGTCGGGGCGCGTCGAAGCAGGGATGGGCGTCGCGGCGGTCGACATCGATGGGGACGAGGACCTCGACCTGTTCCTCTCCCACCTCCTCCAAGAGTCGAACACGCTTTACCTCGCGAAGGACGGTTACTACGAGGACGCGACCGATCGGTATGGGCTCGGCGGCTCGAGCATTCCCCACACCGGCTTCGGCCTTGGCTTCTTCGATTTCGATCTCGATGGAGATCTCGACCTGTTCATTGCGAATGGGCGGGTGATGCAGCCGATCGAGAACGTGCCCGCGAACGATCCCTACCAAGAAGAAAACCTGCTCTATGAGAACACCGGGTCGAAGTTTCGCGTCCTCGAGCCGAAAGGCGGTTCGAGTCCGCCCCTGATCGCAACCAGCCGCGGAGCAGCCTTCGGCGACCTCGACGGCGACGGTGACACCGACATCGTCGTAATCAATCGCGACGGTGCACTCTCCTACCTGCGCAACCGCCGGGAGCAGCTTTCGGATCGCCATTGGGTGATGTTCGAGGTGCGTGACGGCACGGGGGCCTTCGCCCAACACGCGCGAGTCACGATTCAGGCCGGGGACAAGCAACAGACGCGGGTGATCGACCCGCACTCGAGCTACCTCTCGAGCAACGACCCGCGTGCCGCGTTCGGGCTCGGAGAAGCGACCTCGATCACTTCGGTCACGGTGCGGTGGGCTGACGGAACCGAGGAGGGGTTCGCGCCCCCCGCTATCGATGCCCGTCACTCCCTGGTGAGAGGGACTGGAGTCGGAAAACCGCCCGGGAAACAGCCGTGAGCCAAGACTCAGGGACGCCACCTCCTCGATCACCTTCACCGGTCGACCGCCTCTTCCGGCCGGTGGACATCGCATCCCTCGCGGCATTTCGGCTGGTTTTCGGCGGATGTATGCTGTTTGAGACCTCCCGGTATTGGTTCAAGGGAGAGCTGGCAAAAGTCCTGATCCGTCCCGATCTCCACTTCAAGTTCTACGGCTTCACATGGGTCGAGGAGCTGCCCGAATGGGCAATGCTCTGCGTGTTCGCGCTCATGGTCCTCTCCTCCGCAGGCGTTTTTCTCGGGGCGTTCTATCGAACGTCAGCGATCGTGCTGTTTGTGACGTTCACCTACTCGTTCCTCCTCGAGGCGACGGCATACCGGAATCACTGGTACCTGCTCGCCCTGTTGTCGCTGTTGATGATCTTCCTTCCCGCACAGCGGGCATGGTCGTTCGATGCGAAGCGCCGACCCGCGATCGCCCGGAAGATCACTCCCCAGTGGAATATCTGGTTGCTCCAGTTCCAGATCGGAGTCGTGTACTTCTTCGCAGGGGTCGCGAAAATTGATGCCGACTGGCTGTCGGGGGGTTCGTTCCTCGCCATCATCGACTCGGGGAGTCACTCAGAAGGGGTCGCAACGTTCCTGAAGCAGTCTTGGGTGATCGGTTTCTTCTCCTGGTCAGGACTGCTCTTCGACCTCACTATCACCTTTTTTCTCCTCTGGTCGCGAACCCGCCTCTTCGCGTTCCTCGCCGCCGCGGGGTTCCACCTGACGAACGGGCTGTTCCTCGTCGACGTCGGCATCTTCCCGTGGTTCATGCTCCTCGGGAGCACGGTCTTCTTTGTGCCGAACTGGCCGCGGGTGATCGCTCATCGCATCGGCCTTGCGACCGAGCCTACGCTCCCGAAGACGGAGTTCGCCACTCCCCGGGGATCTCCAATGCAGAGTCGCCATCTGATCATCGCGCTGCTCGCCCTCCATGTCGCCATTCAGATCTACCTGCCGCTCCGGCAGCATATGTACCCAGGGAATACTTCGTGGACCCACGAGGGGCACCGCTGGGCGTGGCGGATGAAACTCGTCCCGAAGACCGTCACCAGCATCCGCGTGTTCACCGTCGATCCCGACACCGGGCAGACTATCGAGCTGAACGAGAGCCTCGATCGAGCCGTGCTTCCAATGCAGAAAGAGCGGATGGGTCGGCAACCAGATTTGCTCCTCCAGTTCGCCCACGACGTCCACGATAAGCTCCAAGAAAAGTACGGGAAAGACTTCCCGATCTATGCCGATGTTCGAGTCTCCATGAATCGAGAAATCTCACAGCCGCTCATCGACGCCACCGTCGATTTGTCGAAGGAGACGTGGACTCTCGGCCCAGCGAGTTGGATCGTGCCCCGCGAGAAGACCCGGTACTGATCCGCCAGGCCGTTTGGCTCTCGCAAAGTTGTGAGTATCCGTTTTCCGAGGTCACCACCCACCGAGGTACTCATCCTTTAGCCCCCCCCAATTCCCATGACTGAGCTTCAGGTTCAGGTCTTTGGGACCCCAAATGACTCCTAGCAGGTGGGGGTCGGTGTTAAACTCCGGGCTGCTCCCGCACGCTTCTCTTGTCAAAGAGCCCTGGTGGCTCGCGGGATGACTCCCCTTGCTCGACCTAGAGAGAGGCGCCATGGCGAAACCGGTGATCGCGCTCATTGTCATCGTGACGATCGGAGCCGCCGGGTACTTTTTCTTCGGCGGCACCCCCACCAAGACGACGCTCCCCGGGACGGGATCGTCGACCGACAACTCTTCGGGAGGCGTATCCGACGCAAACCTCATCCCGATCACTCCCCACGATGTTGCGATGGTCGACGCCGTGGGACGCGTCTCGGAAGAGGCGGGGAGCCCGCGCGCTTCGGTCACGGTGCGCTGCGAGCGGGGGATCGGGGATTTCAACACCCGCCAGTTCGAGGAGGTCGGGACCACGCTCTCGGATGAGAGTGGCGCATTTTCATTCCCGACCCTGCCCGTGGGACGCTACCGCTTCACCGTGAGCGAGGAGGGGTACGCCGCCGGCGAAGCGATCGTCGTCCTCGCCGAAGGAGTCACCCCAATACCGATCGAGCTGGTCCTCACGCCGGGACTGGTCATCGAAGGAACGATCCGCGACTCACTCGGAAATCTCTTCGCCGGTGCGACGTTGATTGCGTTCAACGAGAGGGGCGGAGAAGACGACTCTGTCCAGGACCGCCTGTTGCGACTCCTCGAGTTCGAGGACATGAAGACCGAGGTGGGAATCCTTGCCACGAGTCGCGACGACGGCACGTACTCGATCAAGGGACTGGACGGAGAGCGCTACCGGATCCGAGTTGGAGGGGCAGGGCACGCCATCGACGAGCGGCGCTATGTCGCGTCGGGGAGCACCGGAGTCGACTTCATGCTCCGCGGCGGGGGCCGCTTGAAGGGAACCATCACCACCACCGGCGAGGAACCGATCTCGGGAGCCACGCTGTCGCTCCGACGATTCAGTGACGGTCCAGATATCATCGATCGGATCCAAGAAAGCGTGCTCCCCCCACTCGCAGAGGTGACGAGCAACGCAAAGGGTGAGTACTTGTTCGACATGGTGGGCAGTGAGTCGCCGTACGCCCTCGTCGTCAGCGCGAAGGGATACCAGCCGCGGGAAGTCGGAAGCATCGTCGTCACGGAGGCTGCTGAGGTCGAAGTGACGATCCAGCTCGCGCCAGGATTTGTGATTCAAGGCAAGGCCTTCGATCCGGGCGGGGCCCCTCTCGCCGGTGCACGATGCCGCTTGCAACGCTCTTCCCCCGCCGGGCCTTTGGCGTCGACCTCTCTCGAAGAGCTGGAAGTGCTGACCGACACAACTGGTGCTCTGCGCTTCGACACGCTCGAGGATTCCCCCTACACCCTGCTCGTCAGTCACGACGATTTCGCCTCATACGTCGGTCGCAATCTCCTCCCGTCGAAAGAGAATGCCGTCGAAGCACGCTTGTCGATCGGCGCGGCCATCCAGGGTCACGTAATCGATGAGGTCACCGGGGACCCACTCGCCGGCGCCATCATTTCGACGCCAGATCCGGGTAGTGTCAATCGCACCGCAGTCTCGAACGCCGGCGGAGAGTACGAACTCCGCGGTGTCACTTCACCGAAGAGCTCGCGCGTCTCCGTCTCCGTGAAGCGAGAGGGTTACGAACCAAAGGTCGGGCAGACCGCAACTGCAGTCGCCGGCTCGAAGACCTCCGGTGTGGATTTCCTCCTTCGTCGAAACGGCTCGATCAGCGGTGTCGTCCTCGATCATCTCGATCGACCCGTGCCAGACGTGGTCATCCTCGCGCGCCGCGCGATCCGCTCGACCGGTGGTGTGGCGACAATCGCGGACATGCAAAGGTCCGATGCGAAGGGCACGTTTTTTCTCGAGGAGGCGACGCCGGGAGAAGGGACTATCCTCGAGGGCTCTCACCCGTCGTTCGTCAACGGCCTGAGCGAGCCGTTCGCCGTCGAGCCTGACACCCTAGTGAAGGGCATCGTGCTCCGAATGAAAGTCGGTGGCGATCTCACGGGACGCGTAGTCGACGCAGACGGCACTCCGATCGCCGGAGCGACGATTGGAGCCCGCGGCGATCTGATGAGCGTGACCGACCCGCAATTGCTTCCGTCGAACACAGTCTCCGATGAGAACGGGGAGTTTCGACTCCGCCGGCTAACCCCGGGCGACGCCGCAATTCTCGCCACCGCGCCAGGGTTCTTGGGAACCCAAATGACAGGGCTCGAAGTCTTTGAGGCGCAAACCACCGCCAACGTCGTCGTCACTCTGACGACCGGAGCGAAGGTCTCTGGATTCGTGCGCGACACGAGCGGGGCCCCGATCAAGGGCGCGAAGGTGATCGCGATCGACACTTCGTTCGGACTCAGAAAGTTCACCGATACGACGGACTCAAAGGGAGCATTCCTCTTCGACGAGCTCGGTCCCTATCCGATCGTGCTCGAGGCGAGCGCCAAGGGTCACGGAAAACTGCGCCTGAACGAGCAGGAGGTGAACCAGACCGGGGTCGAGATCGTGCTCGAGTCCTACGGGGCGATCCGGGGACGAGTCGTGACATCCGATGGAGAAGACCTCCCGCCCTACAATGTCTCCCCGCGACTCGTCGGAGCGAATGGGCGCGCTCTCCCCCACGTTCCGTCGCGGTCGTTCACGAGCGACACCTTCGACTTCGGCGGTTTGGTTCCGGGCACTTACGAAGTGATCGTCGGCTCCCGCGGCCTCGCGCCGGCCGTGTTCGAGAACATCGTCGTGAAAGCGAAGCGCTTCACCCAGCTCCCTCTCGCGACCCTCGACCAAGGAGGCAAGATTGTCGGCGTCGTCTACGAAAAGGTGACCGGGTACGCACTCCCCGGCGCGAAGATCACAGTGGTGGGAGGCGCTGAGAATTTCCACCACGACGGCACCACTGGCCCGCCCCCACCCAGGAGCTCACGGGACGGAATTCCGATCACCCCTGAAGGTCAGTTCGAAATAAGAGGACTCTTCTACGACGTCGTGAGACTCGAGATCGAGCACCCTGGGCTGATCACTCAACTCTTCGATGTGAATGTTGGCGTGAAGAATCTGGTGGTCGCCATGCTTCCCGGCGGCGAGATCGAGGGCGCGGTCACCGGCCCTGGAGGCGAGATCGTCGCCTCCCAGCAAGTTCTTATCTCCGGCGGAGACGGGAACCACGATTTGACGACCACTACCGACCGCCGTGGAAACTACAAGTTCACGGGCCTGCCCCCGGGGATCTACACCCTCGAAGTGACGAATTTCTCACGCGGGGAGGTCGACAAGGGCGCTGGCACTGGCACGAAGATCCAGTCCTTCACAGCCACGGTGACTCCCGGTGAGACAGTCACAGTCAACCTCTACTACGACTAGAGAAGGCGCGTGACTCGGCCAAAGACATGAGAACGGGGCCCTCCACCACGCATGGTGGAGGGCCCCGTTCATAGTTCAGCCAGCGTTCGCAGGTCAGTCAACGTGCCTCGGAAGAGGTGCCGCTATCCGCCGACTCGGTTCCGGATCTCGCCCTTGATCAAGAAATCTCGCACCTGCTCTGCGCTCATCACGCCGACGTTGCGCTGCGCCTCCTCGGTGGAGGCGCCGAGGTGCGGAGTGCAGATGATGCGATCGTGGTTGCGCAGCGGAGAGTCCTCCGCGAGCGGCTCCGTCTCGTAGACGTCGAGCGCGGCTCCGGCAACTTTTCCGTTCTCGACTCCCTCGATCAGTGCTACCGGATCCACAACTCCGCCGCGGGCGCAGTTGATGATCCGTACCCCGTCTCGGCAACGAGAAAGGTTCTCGCGCCCGATGACATGGCGGGTGGCGTCGTTCATCGGGACGTGCAGCGAGATGAAGTCCGCCTCTCCCCAAAGGTCCTCCAGCTTGACCCGCTCGATCCCGAGGGGCGCAGTGACGTCGGTCGGGGTCACCGGATCAAAGCCGACGATCCGCATTCCCAACCCGCGCGCCTTGGTTGCAACACCGCGTCCGATTTTCCCGAGCCCGATCACGCCGAGAGTTCTCCCTGCGAGTTCGATGCCGACGTAGCTCTTGCGGTCCCAACGCCCCTCGTTCATCGACTGAGCCGCGGCGGGAACATGACGGGCAAGTGCGAACATCAGGGCAATCGTCTGTTCTGCGGCGGCGTTCGCGTTGGCATCTGCGGTGTTCATCACCACGACGTCGCGAGCGCTCGCGGCGGGAATGTCGACGTTGTCGGTTCCGGCGCCGGCGCGGCAAACGCAACGCAACGCGGTCGCGCGCTCGATGCTGCCGGCGTCGACAGTCGTTCCCGACCGAACGATCCAACCGTGCACCGACGGCAAGTCAGTCTCGATCGGTTCCTGTCCCTCGAGAACTTCGATCCGTCCCGACTTCTCGAGGATATCTCGAACGAGCGAGGGCAAGGGATCAGAGATCAAAACGCGAAAATCGGCCATGGCGGGCTCCTCACGGTGTCGTACATCGGAATCGAAACGGGTGAAGGCAAAGTGATCTGCCGGTGCATCGGGAGCGGTCGAAGGAGGTTGAGTCACTCTGAGGAGGCGTTCAGCAGTGGACCCTGCCGGCGGCCGCCGCTCTCAAGTGTGAGCTTGTTCGAGCCCTAACTAACGGAATCGCCCGACACAGAGACAAGCGTTGTGTCCGCCGAACCCGAAGCTGTTCGAGATCGAGACTTCGATCTGCTCCTGGCGCGGCTCGTTCGGAACGTAGTCGAGGTCGCATTCGGGATCTGGATCGTTCGAGTTGATCGTCGCCGGGATCACTCCCTGCTCGATTCCCATCGAGATCGCGACCAGTTCCACCGCGCCGGAGGCACCGAGACAGTGGCCGACTTGCGACTTCGTCGAGCTGACCATCAGCCGATCGGCGTGATCTCCGAACACCGTACGGATCGCGCGCGTCTCCATGACGTCGTTCAGGGGAGTCGAGGTGCCGTGGGCGTTGACGTAGTTCACGTCTTCGAGGGAACGACCCGATTGGGCGACTGCTCCCTGCATCGCTTTGGCGGCGAGAGAGCCGTCGGCGAGAGGAGCCGCGATGTGGTTCGCATCATCGGTCATCCCGAATCCGAGCACTTCGGCGTAGATCTTCGCTCCCCGCGCTTTGGCCCGCTCGAGAGACTCGAAAACGAACACTCCAGCCCCTTCGCCGAGGACGAATCCGTCTCGCGAAGCGGAGAACGGTCGCGAGGCGGTGGCCGGATCGTCGTTCCGGGTCGAAAGTGCCTTCATGGCGTTGAAGCCACCAATACCGCAGGGACAAACGCACGACTCGCTGCCACCGGTGATGACGACGTCAGTCGCTCCGAGGGCGATCGAGTCGAGGGCGAGACCCAGCGCATGCTGCGAGCTCGCGCACGCGGAGGCGGTCGAGTAGTTCGGACCCTGGAATCCGTAGCGGATCGCGATCTGGCCCGAGGCCGCGTTCATCATGATTTTCGGGATGAAGAAGGGGGAGAGGCGACCGGGGCCGCGCTCCAGAAGGATCTTGTGCTGGTTCTCGATCTCGAGGAGGCCGCCGATCCCCGTACCGGTGATCACACCGAAGCGCTGGGGATCTTCATCGGTACCGATGGCGAGCCCGGCGTCGTCGACTGCTTGCTGGCTCGCGACGAGCGCGAACTGCGTAAATCGATCGACCGACTTGAGCAGCTTGGAGTCGATGATTCCATCCGACGAGAAGCCACTCGCCTCGCAGGCGAACTTCGTCTTGTAGTCGGTGGTATCGAAGGCGGTGATCGGTCCCGCGCCAGAGCGACCCTCGAGGGTCGCATTCCAGAACGTCGTCGGGTCGCTCCCGATCGACGAGACAACTCCCAATCCGGTGATCACCACTCTGCGCCGACTCATCGTCTCAATCTCCTCGCGGCGGGTCAGGTCTCGGGCGCACCTCATCCGCATTCGTCAGGGGAACCGCTCCGGAAGTCCCGAACGCAAAATCAGAGACCACGACTCTGAACAGTACTCCGATGTCAGAAGTCCCCGATGTCACTAGTCCTCGATGTCAGAAGTCCTTGATGTCAGAAGTCTGTTGCCAATCGACAGGACAGTGCCGGAGCAGACACGAGGGACGGGCGGACCCGTCCCTCGTCAAGAACTCATCAGACGGTGAGCGGGGAAAGCCCCCGGCAGCGGATTGCTTAACTCGGCGTCGCGTTCTTCTCGATGTACGCGACAGCGTCACCCACCGTCTTGATCCCCTCGGCGTCCTCGTCGGGGATCTGCATTTTGAATTGGTCTTCGAGGCTCATCAGGAGCTCAACCATGTCGAGGGAGTCCGCCCCGAGATCGCCGATGAAGGTCGCTTCGTCCTTCACCTTCTCCCGGTCGACTCCGAGCTTGTCCGCAACAATATCCTTCACTTGGTCGGGCAGACTCATTCCGAGCCCTCTCCTTCTTTGGCAAGAGACAGAGCGAACGGAGTCGCGCTCGACGCCTCGGGCATCTCCCCGAGCCTGCTTCGATCTGAAGCAGATCCCCGAAGAGACAGCAGCGGTTGAGCTTCCCGTTCGACCCGCTTGCGAGTCAGATTGATCCCGGCCGACCGGGGTCCCCCCCCGTGCTCATCCGGATGGCCAGCCAAGTCTCAGACGCGAGAGAGCACTTGGAGGACCGAGCTAGAGGCCTGTCATGACCTCCGCCAGCGGAGACGCATTCCCTGCGATAGACGCATTCTAGCCGGGGTGCGGGCGACGCGTCGAGCGAGAATCTATTGCGAGATCACGAGTCGGGGCAGCGGGACAGGGAAAGAGGGACGCCTCCAGCTACCGGCCGGGCAGCAGAGCAGCCGCCCGGGGCCGTACCGATTTCATACAGCCAGGCCCTTATCATGCCCGCAAGAAGCGCGAGCTCGAAAGCGTTCGGAATTCGCACGCTGAGTCTGCGATCACGTCCGGCTCCGTCGAGGGGCGAGGACCCCGGAGAGGAATTCTGCACCCTCGATGCTCGATGCGTCCGAGCTCACTACGTCGCCATTCCACCATCGACTCGAATCGTCTCGCCGGTAACGTACGCGGCGCTCCCACTGGCGAGCCAGAGGGCGGTCCCTGCGATATCTTCGCCGCTCCCCAGACGCCCCATAGGGATCTGAGCGAGGATGGCAGTCTTCGCATCTTCGCCCAGTTCGCGAGTCATATCCGTGTCGATCATGCCCGGCGCAATGGCATTGACGGTGATCGAGCGGCTCGCGACCTCCCGGGCGAGGGACTTGGTGAAGCCGATGATCCCCGCTTTGCTCGCGGCGTAGTTCCCCTGGCCTGCATTTCCGGTGAGACCGATGATGCTGGTCACGTTGATGATGCGCCCGTTCCGCTGGCGCAGCATCGGACGGAGCACAGCCTTCGAGCAGAGAAACACGCTGCGCAGGTTGGTCGCGATCACGTCGTCCCACGCTTCGGCTTTCATCGACATCACCAAGGTGTCCCGGGTGATCCCCGCGTTGTTCACGAGAACGTCGACCCCGCCGAGATCTTCGTTGATCTTCCCGAAGGTCTCCGCAACCGCGGCTTCGTCAGAGACGTCACAGGCGTAGGCCATCACCTCGCCCTCGGTCCGGGCGACGAGCTCGTCGAGACGTTCCTGGGTCCGGGCCACGGCAGCGACGCGAGCTCCCGCCTTGGCGAACGCGGCGACGACCGCTTCGCCGATCCCACGTGAGCCTCCGGTCACGACAACTTTTGAATCGCGAAAATCGAACATGGGACGACCTCTCTGCATGACTGCGCTCAGGCTGGGGCTCTCTCGTCGGCGCGAACTTTTCAGGAAGCGGTCGAACCCGCTTCGACGAACGCCGAAACTGAATCGGCATCGAGGAGTGAATCGACCGGCAAACGCCGCTCGACCTGCTTCACTTGACCCGCGATCACGCGCCCTGGTCCCGGCTCGATGACGTGATCCACCCCCCCTCGAACCAGCTGCTCGAGGGTCGGAGCCCACAGGACCGAGGACTCGATCTGCGCCCTCAGGCCTTGTCGGATCTGTGCGGGGTCACTGACCGGCACCCCGGTGACGTTCGGAGTGAACGCGATCGACGGAGCTCGAATCTCGAGCTTCTCGAGGTAGGGGCTCAGGCGCTTCGTCGCGGATGCCATCAAAGGAGAATGATACGCCCCGGCCACGTCGAGCGGCACCACGCGCTTCGCGCCGCGCTCGGTGGCGATCTGGGCGGCGCGTTCGAGAGCAGCCAACTCTCCGGAGACGACGATTTGGGTCTTGGCGTTCACGTTCGCGACCGCGATCACTCCCGCGCTCGAGGCTTCCGCCACCACCGCGCGAACCGCCTCGTGGTCGAGACCGAGAAGAGCCGTCATCCCCCCGGGAATCTCGTCGCACGCTGCCTGCATGAATTCGCCGCGGCGCACCACGACCTCCAGCGCAGCTTCGAATTCGATCGCGCCGGAGAAAACGAGCGCTGAGTACTCCCCGAGGGAGAGCCCAGCTGTCGCCTCGGCGGAGGAGAGTCGATCGCCCCCACCCGCCTCTTCGATCGCGCGACAAACTGCGAGGGAAACGACGAAGATCGCGGGCTGGCTAATTACGGTGGTCCTGAGCAACTCCTCAGGTCCCAGAGCGCAGACCTGCCATAGGTCGGTCCCCAAGAGCGTGGACGCCCGCTCGAACATTGGCGCGGTCGCGGGACAGCGGTCGATCAGCTCTGCGGACATGCCGACGAATTGAGCGCCTTGTCCTGGGAAGAGAACCGCAGTGTGGCTCATGGTGTGACTCCTAAATCAGAGGGCACGATTCGGAGAGTTTTCCCCTCGCGCACCGCTTTTCCCTTCAGCGCCACAGGCAATGGACCTCAGTCTGTCCATTGCGGAAACACCTAAATCAGCGGTCACGACAGACAGCATCGATTGCTGGGGCGATCCGAATCGTGACCTCTGATTTAGCCCTGTTCGAGGCGCGCGGCGTTCAATTCGATGGCTTTGACCATCGAATCGCGAACGTGGACGGTGAGCATCTGGCGCGCCCAACGGATCGCGTTCGAGATCGCTCGGACATCGGAGCGCCCATGCCCGATCACAGAAATTCCGTCCACACCGAGAAGCGGTGCGCCTCCGTACTCTGAATAGTGAAACCGCGCCGCGAACTTCCGCAGGCGATCGCCGATGCCGGTATCAGCCCCGCCGGCGGCCTCGTCGAACAGGTGTTTCACTTCCGAGAACACGGCACCGAGCAAGCGCTCGGAAAGACCCTCTGAGGTTTTCAGGACGATGTTTCCGACGAAGCCGTCGCAAACGATCACGTCGCAGCTCCCGTTGAAAATGTCCCCACCCTCGACATTGCCTATGACGTTCAAGCTCGAGGAGGCGAGGAGATCGCGGGTCTCCTTCACGAGCGCATTCCCCTTCTGCTCTTCCTCCCCGACATTGAGCAACCCGACCTTCGGGGACTCGACGCCGTAGACGCGCGCTATGAACTCGGATGCCATCACTGCGTACTGAAACAGGTGATTCGGCTTGCACGCGACGTTCGCGCCGACGTCGATGAGCATGGCGGGGTGCTGGAGGTCGGGGAGCGGGATAGCGACGGCGATCCCCGCCCGGCGGACCAAAGGTAGAAGGCCGAGCCCCATCGTCGAAGCGGCAACCATCGCGCCGGTGTTCCCAGCAGAGAAGATTGCCTGGCAGCGGCCATCCTTGTGAGCGCGCACAAGTTGACGAAGAGAGGAATCGGGCTTCTTTCGGAGGGCTTCGACGGGGCTCTCGTGCATCTCGACCGTCTCTGTGGCCGGAATGATCTCGATACGAGAGTCATCGATCTCGTGCTTCGCGAGCTCTGCCTGGATCGCCTCTTCGCGACCCACCAGAACCAGCTCGATATCGGGGTACCGAGAGAGGGCATCGGCGGCGCCGGCAATGGTCACCGACGGTCCGTGGTCCCCGCCCATGACGTCGAGTCCGATACGATTACTCATCGAGCCCCATCTCAGCCGTCGGTGGTCACCGCACCTCGCGAGGTCCCCAACGTCGACTATGTGCATCAGCGTCGACAAAGTGAATCAGCGTCGTGAGGACTTCGTACGAAAACGCGACCCCCGGGGATCAGGGATCCGTGAGCGGAGTCGCGTGGGCTAGATCAGAGGGCACGATTCGGAGAGCTTTTCCCTCTCGCCATCGAGCAATGGACCTTAGTCTGTCCATTGCGAAAACACCAAAATCAGCGGTCACGACAGACAGCACCGATTTACTGGCGCACTCCGATTCGTGACCTCTAACTTAGACCCCTCTGGATCAGAATCCCTCGACGGGGAGCAGAACGCGGCCTCGATACTGTCCGCAGTTTTCGCAAATAGCGTGCGGAAGATTCCAGGCGTTGCAACGCGAGCAACGGGTCCGCTGCACTTCTGTGAGAGCGTGATGCGAGCGACGCATCCGCTTGCGGGACGGGGACGTTTTTCTCTGGGGTACCGCCATCGGTGGTCTCCTGTGGGCCCCGGGGGGGCCGTCGGCGTGCAATCGATCGGTTCGTGACTCCGCGAAGGAGCGCACGTGAAACACGATCGAGGGTGAGTTTCCCTGCAATTGAATCGAGGAGTCTAGCGTGGGCTTAGGGGGGGTCAAGGGGATCGAAGCCACGGTTTGGGGCTCAGGTGGCGGCCGGGATGGAGTTCAGAGCCTCTGCCACCGCCACCGATGCCTCCCCGACCACTCGGTTCACGCCCCGATTTGGTCTCTGAGAGCCGATTTCATCGCCGCGAAAGCCTCGGGGAGTTTATCCGCTTCTTTTCCACCCGCCTGAGCGAGATCAGGGCGCCCTCCCCCTCCGCCGCCGAGAATCTTCGCCCCCACTCCGGCGATCTTGCCGCAGTGAACGCGTTTGTTCGCAACGGAGTCGGAGGCGCCGACGATGAACCGCACCCCATCCTCTCCGTGGCTCGCAAGCGAGAAAACTCGCCCGCCGGCACGACGCTTCAGCGCGTCACCGACCCGTAGAAGCTCGTCCTGTGGCGTTTCCGGCCAGGCGGCGGCGACCCATTCGAGGTCGCCGACGGTGTCGCGATCGCCGTGGCCACCTTCGAGCTCCACCAAACAATCGCGGCCAGGGGCCGCACCCTTGCCGTCGCGCAGCTCTTTGTTCTCCGTGAGGAGATTCTCGATCCGATCGGTGAGATCCTCGCGCCTCACTTTCAGGCGCTTTGCGAGACTCGAAATCAGGTCCGCATCTTCCCGGATCCGGGAGTGACTCCCGCGGCCGGTGAGAGCCTCGACGCGCCGGACGCCCGATGAAACCGACCCTTCGCCGATCACCTGAAACGCTCCTATCTCGCCGGTGCGCTCGCAGTGGATCCCACCGCACAGTTCGATCGAGCGCACCGCCTCCCCGGCGAACAAGGGCCCCTCGAAGATCGAGACCACCCGCACTCGATCGCCATACTTCTCACCGAAGAGCGCCATGGCGCCGCGCGCTCGCGCCTCGTCGATGGGGACCTTCTGTTCGATCGCGACCGGGACATCGCGGAGAACCCATTCGGTCACGATCCCCTCGGCGTCGGCGAGTTGCTGGGGCGAGATCTTTTCGTAGTGACTGACGTCGAAGCGAAGCCGCTCCGGTGACACCAGGGACCCCTTCTGTTGCACATGGGTGCCCACCACCGAGTGCAGAGCCGCGTGGAAGAGGTGGGTCGCGGTGTGGTTCCGCAAGATGTCGGCGCGCCGCATTGGATCGACCTGCGCTCCGATCGAAGCTCCCTCGGTGATCGAGTCGAGTTTCCCGGAGACGAGAGACGCGCGGTGGAAGAACACGCCGTCCTTCTTCTGTACATCGGTCACGTTGAGAATGAAGTCGTCCCCTTCGATCACGCCAGTATCCGCAACTTGCCCCCCCGACTCGGCGTAGAACGGGGTGCGATCGAGAACGACCTGGACATCCTCTTTCGAGCCTTCCACGCCGAGGATCACGCCCTCAGCCTGAAGGAGGCCGTAGCCGAGGAACTCCGTCGGTCGCTCGACCTCCAAGGTCGACGTGGCATGCACAGGAGTGGAGGCGCTCGCCGCAAACGACTTCGTGGCCCGCGAACGCACCCGCTGCTCATCCATGAGCTTATCGAACTGCACGCGATTCACGGAAAACTCATGCTCTCGCGCCATCTGTTCGGTGAGGTCGATGGGGAACCCGCAGCTGTCGTGAAGGAAGAACGCCGCCTCGCCCGAAAAGACGCTCGTCTTGCGGTCGCGCATTCCCCTGGCTTCTTGTTCGAAGCGTTGCATCCCTTGCTTGAGGGTGCGCCCGAACTGCTCTTCCTCACTCTGGATCAGTTTTTCGATCAACCCCTGCTGCGCCCTCAACTCGGGGAACGCCTCTCCCATCTCCTCGACCAGGTGGGAAACGATGCGGTGGATGAAGGGACGCTCTTGGCCAAGTTGGTAGCCATAACGCGCGGCGCGACGGAGGATCCTGCGTAGAACGTAGCCGCGATCCTCGTTCGAAGGGTACGCGCCATCTGCGATCGAGAAAGAGAGGCTCCGCAAGTGATCCGCGATGACGCGATGCGGTGTACCCAGAGGCCCCTCCTCGTAGGGGCTCCCGGTCACTTCTGCGATGCGATCGATGATGCCGCGCAGGAGATCGGTCTCATAGACCGAGTCCTTCTTCTGCAGAAGCTGGGTGATCCGCTCGAGTCCCATCCCCGTATCGATGCTCGGCTTGGGGAGCGCGGTCCTCGACCCGTCTGGATGTTGCTCGAACTGCATGAAGACGAGATTCCAAAATTCGAGCCAGCGATCGCAATCACAAACTCCGAGCGCGCAGTTGGAACCACAAGAGTGCGCCTCGCCGAGATCGAAGTGAATCTCCGAACACGGTCCGCATGGCCCGACATCCCCCATGGACCAAAAATTGTCCTTTTCGCCAAGACCCACGATGCGGTCCGCCGGCACGCCGACTTCGTCGCGCCAGATCGCGCGCGCCTCTTCATCTTCTTCGAAGACAGTGACGTAGAGATCTTTGGGATCGAGACCGAACCCCTGGGTCACGAGATCCCACGCCCACGCACATGCCTCGGACTTGAAGTAGTCTCCGAAGGAAAAGTTCCCCAGCATTTCGAAGAAGGTGAGATGCCGTTTGGTGTACCCGACATTGTCGAGGTCGTTATGTTTCCCTCCGGCTCGAATGCACTTCTGCGTCGTGGTCGCGCGGGTGTAGTCGCGCACCTCCTTGCCAGTGAAGACAGCCTTGAACTGATTCATCCCAGCGTTCGCGAAGAGCAGCGTCGGGTCATCCTGAGGAGCGACCGGGCCGGACGGAAGTACCGTGTGCCCGTGCTTCTCGAAGAACTCGAGGAACGTCTTCCGGATTTCGGCGACGCGCATGTCAGGTGGCTCCCTCTTCGAACTGAAGTACTGGCGCTGGAAGCAACGAGACGATCCCAAAAGACTGAAAGAGGAATGATTCGAAAGGGGGTCTCCGTCGCTCAGCGCGGCATCTTGTCTAACGCGGCATCTTGTCTAACGCGGCATCTTGTCTAACGCGGCATCGCGGCGGGGTGCTCTTCCAAGGTCAGCATCGAACGGAATTCCTCGTAGCGTGCGCGGAGCCCGTCGGGGTCCGCCGATAGGATACCGTGCACCCCGAACGCCTCGCAGCAGAAGCTCGCGGTGACCGTCCCCCAGGCGACCGCGTTCTTGAACGAGGCGAGATCGACTGAGCCGTGCCGGGCGAGAAAGCCCATCAAGCCGCCGGCGAAACTGTCTCCGGCGCCGGTCGGATCGCACACCGACGAGAGCGGCTGGGCGGGCAGCGCGATCTGTCCATCGGGGTGGAAAATCATCGACCCGTGCTCGCCCTTTTTCACGACGACAAAGCGCGGCCCCATCGAGAGGATCTTTCGCCCCGCCTGGACGAGATTGCCCTCATCCGAGAGGAGAAACGCTTCTTGATCGTTGAGGACCAGTCCGTCGAGACGCGGAAGCAGATCGACGAGCTCGCGGTGCGCCGTCTGGATCCACAGATCCATGGTGTCCGCGAGGACGAAGGGACGCCCGTCGACCTGGTCGAGGACACTCGCCTGCGTGATCGGAGGTCCGTTTCCCAAGAACACGAATCCGGAATCGCGGTAGCTCTCGGGAAGTGTCGGTTGGTAGTTGTCGAGGACGTTGAGCTCGACCGAGAGGGTCTCGCGTTGATTCATGTCGTCGAAATACTCGCCCGACCAGCGGAACGTCCGACCGTCTTCCTGCACGCGCAACCCAGCGAGATCGACGGAATGGGCCTCGAGGAGATCGAGGTGTTCAGTGGGGAAGTCGCCCCCGACCACTCCGACCAAGCGCACCGGAGTGAAGAGTGATGCGGCGAGGGCGAAGTGGACCGCCGAGCCGCCGAGCGCGTCGTCGACCTGCCCGCCGGGGGTCTTGATGCTGTCAAAGGCGACCGAGCCGACCACCACCAGGGACATCACGTCCTCCAATTTGCTTCAAAGGGAACAACGGCAGCCGGACCAGCACAGTCATGGTCTCTTTAGTCTTCGGACTCTTCTTCGGAATCTCTAGCTGGAGTCTCGCGCGCGAGTTCCTGAGTGACCTTTTCGACCCGGGACTCCGCCGAGCGGAGTTTCTCCGAACAGAAGCGGATCAACTCAGCGGCGCGCTCGACGCGCGCAGCGAGCTCATCGATGTCGACGTCAGTCTCCTCGTCGATGGTGGCGAGGATCTGCTCGATCTCGGCCGCAGCCTCGCGATAGGTCGGAGCCTTCTTCGACACCCGCTCCTCCATCCTCCTCGCCTGCCTTCCGTCGATCGTATCCGCGGAAGCCATCGGCTGAGTGACCAACAGTCCCCAGACACATATCCCCAGAAACATCACGCGGCCCCCTCGCTACGATCCCGATCGAGGTGATCGAAGCGAGGGGCCGCGTTCGACCGGAGGAAGCCTACAGCGAGCGGTCCCGATCGCAAAGTCAAACGTCGTTGGATGCCTCCTGGAGGTTGCTTTCCACCTCGAAGTGTAGCTCCCCGTCGAGCATGTCGATCCGCACATGAGCCCCGTCCCCGACTCGCCCCGCGATGATCTCGCGGCCCAATCGGGTCTCAATGGTCCTCTGCAGGAACCGCTTGAGCGGACGCGCCCCGTAAATCGGGTCGTACCCCTCCCGGGCGATGAACGCCCGCGCCTCGGCGGAGAGCTCGATCACGATGCCACGATCGAGGAGCCTGGCCTGTAGGTCGGCCAGCAGGAGGTCGACGATTTGCTCGATCTCGGCCTCCCCGAGGGGGGAGAAGATTACCGTTTCGTCGACGCGATTGAGGAACTCGGGCCGGAAGTGCTGCCGAAGCTCCGACAACACCCCTTCGCGGGCGGAGTGAGAGACCTTTCCGCCGATTCCGATCGAGTCGAGCAGGCGAGCGGAGCCCAAGTTCGAGGTCATGATGATCACAGTGTTCTTGAAATCGACGGTGCGCCCTTGGCTGTCGGTCGCCCGGCCGTCGTCGAGGATCTGCAGGAGCACGTGGAACACGTCGGGGTGCGCCTTTTCGATCTCGTCGAAGAGGAGC